>DASUCM010000141.1:0-21699 GCA_036276035.1 Candidatus Limnocylindria bacterium
CTCCTCCATCCGATCATGCCGTTCATCACCGACACGCTCGCGCTGCAGCTCTGGCAAGCGCGCGCGCGCCTGGATGCCGCGCCGTCGCTCGTCATCGCGATGTGGCCGGAGGCCGGGCCCCGCGACGAGGCGCTCGAACAGCGCTTCGGCCTCGTCCTCGACGCCGTGCGCGCGGTCCGCAATCTCCGGCAGGACGCGGGCGTCGATCCCTCGGAGACCGTCGACGTCTCCATCGGGGGCGACACGGCGTCCATCTCGTGGGCCGCCCCGCACATCGCGGCGCTCACGAACGCCGAGGTCCGCTTCGGCGCGGGCGAGGGGAGCGCGACCGTCGTCCGCACCGTCGAGGTGCGCCTGGCCCTGCGGCGGGAGGCCGCGGCCGAGCGCGCGCGGCTCGAGAAGGAGCTCGCCGAGGCGAGGGCCGCGCTCGACAGATCGCGCGAGCTCCTCGCGAACACGAGCTTCACCGAGCGCGCGCCGAAGAGCGTCCTCGAGAAGGAGCGCGCCCGGCTTGCCGAGCGCGAGGAGCGCGTCCGGCTCCTGGAGGACGAGCTCCGCAGGCAATGAGAGAGGGCGCCGGTCCTCCGGCGCCCTCTCGCGATCCAGCGGCCTCGTGCCGGCGGGCCGGCGACCTTCTCGTCGCCGCCGCCCCGGTGCGCTGCCCGCTACCGGTTCTCCTTGAGGACGTTGTTCGCCTTCGTCACTGCGACGCTGAGCGCGTCCTCCGGTGTCGCCTTCTTCGTTTGCACCTTCTGCAGCGCCTCGAAGATCGCGTCGCGGACCTCCTGCCAACCGCGGATGCTCGGACCGGCCGCGCTCGTCGGAACGAGGTCGAAGGCCTGCTTGCCTTGGACGTCGGGCCCCGCCCAGTGCGTCTTCAGTGCGGAGTCCTGGAGCGCGCTCGCGCGCGTCGGCATGTACCCGGAGATGATCGACCACTTCGCGGTCTGCGCCGTGTCGGTGAACCACTTCAGGAATTCCCAGACGGCGAGCTGCCGCTCCGGCGTGCTCTTCGTGATCGCGATGACGCCGCCGAACTGGATCGTCTGCGCCGGGCCGCCTGCGGTCGGCATCCCGAAGATGCTCCAGCTGATCGGCCTCTTGAACGCGGCGCGGATGAACGGCCGCCCGGTGCTCGTGCCCGTCGCGAAGAGCAGGTTCCCTTCACCGAAGCGGTCCTGCCAGTCGAAGCCGGTCGGCACGTAGCAGAAGGCCTCCTCGATGCAGCGCTGGTAGAGCTTCAGGGCCTCGAGCCCCTCCTTGCCGCCCCAGCCGACGGTCCCGTCGGCGTTCAGGATCTTGCCGCCGCGCGTCAGCACTTGGGCGAGGAACGCCTCGGTCCCCATACCGGCCCAGCCCCAGCGCGTGACCTTCCCGTCGGGGCCGACGCGCTTCGCTGCGCGCGCCATCTTCTCGAAGTCGTCCCACGTCTTCGGGTGCGCGGTGAAGCCGAGCTCCTTCAGGAGGTCGTCGTTCACCATGTTGACCTCGAGGCTCTTGATGAACGGGAATGAGAGGATCTTGTTCTCGTACTGCGGGTAGCGGTTGGAGTCGATGTACGGCTTGTAGATGTCCGCCAGGCTCTCCTTGCTGAGCCCGTTCTTCTTCGACTCTATGTACTGGTCGATGTTGACGATGACGCCGGCCTTCGCGTAGTCGGCGACCTGGTTCTCGACGGCGACGACGCCGTCGGGCATGGCGCCGGCCTGGATCGCGCCGAGCATCTTCTGGTAGATCTGCGTGTAGTTCCCCTGGACCTCGGGCTTGATCGTGATGCCCTTGCCGTTCGAGGAGTTGAACGCCGCGACCATGTCCTCGAAGTTCTTGGCGCTCGCGCCGGTCTGGTTGTGCCAGATGACCGCCTGCACCGGTGCCGAGAGCGTGATGTCCGCCTCGGTGTCCTTTGCCGGCGCACCCTGATCCCCGGGTCCGCCTGGTCCGCAGGCCGCGATGACGAGTGCCGCGGCAAAGCTGAGCGCGAAGAGCTGACGCATGATCGACCTTCCTCCTCCCGAACTCACCCGCGGATGCCGGAGCGTGCGACGCCTTCGATGAAGTAGCGCTGCGCCACGAGGTACACGGCCACGGTCGGCAGGATCACGAAGCTGGCTCCCGCCATGAGCAGATGGTACTGCGTGCCCGCCTCGTTACTGAACGGCAGGAGCGCGACCTGGATGGGCCTGATGTCGGGGCTCGAGGTGACGAGCAGCGGCCACAGGAAGGAGTTCCACGACGCGAGGAAATTGATGAGGGCCACGGTGACGAGCGCTGGCCGAACGAGGGGCAGCGCCACTGACCAGAGGAAGCGGAGGTGTCCGGCGCCGTCAAGGCGCGCCGCTTCCTGCAGCTCCTTCGGGATGCCGAGGAAGAACTGGCGCAGCAGGAAGATCGAGAACACCGAGGCCAGGAACGGGACGATCTGCGCGGTGTATGTGTCGTACCAGCCCAGGTAGCGGCGGCTCATGAGCACGAAGTTCGGGATGAGCGTCGCCTCGTTCGGGATGAAGATCGTGAGCAGGAACAGCGAGAAGAGCGCCGTCCTGCCTCGGAAGCTCATGCGGGCGAATGCGTACGCAGCGAGGACCGCGCTCACGATGGTGCCGAGCGTGACGGTGGTCGCGACGAAGATCGTGTTCGCGAAGGACCGCGCCCAGCGCGTGTTCGGGAAGTTCCAGGCCTCGATCCAGTTCTCGAAGTGCCAGACCGAAGGCAGGAACGTGGGAGGGTAGGACTGGGCTTCGACGAACGACTTGAACGAGGTCGTGACCATCCAGTAGAAGGGGAAGGCCATCACGATGGCGCCGAGGAGCAGGAACGCGTGCTTGAGCACGCTGCTCGCGCGGAGGCTACCCATGACCGCTCCGCGGCTCATCCATAGCCGCTTCGCGGCTTGGACTCGCTCGTGCGTCCGTGGCGCTGTGCGCAGCGCCACGTCCCGCTCTCGCTCATCCATAGAAGACCTTCCGTCCGGCGATGCGGAACTGGAGCGCGGTGATGGCGACGACGATGAGGACGAGGATGAAGGACATCGCCGCGCCCAGCCCGATCCCGTTGCTCGAGGTCCGCTCGAAGAACGTGCGGAAGATGAGCATGCTCACGGTCCGCGTCGTGTCGAGCGGGCCGCCGTTCGTGAGGACGAAGATCTGGCTGAACGCGCGCATCGCCCCGATCGTCGCGATGATGAAGACGAAGAAGATCGACGGCGAGAGGAGCGGCAGCGTGATCCTCCGGAAGATCTGCCAGCCACCGGCGCCGTCGATCCGTGCCGCCTCGTAGTACTCGCGGCTGATATTCGTCAGCCCGGCGAGGAAGATGACCGTCTGGAAGCCGATGAAGTGCCACACCGTGAAGATCGAGACGGCGACGAGCGCGAGGCTCGGCCCCGCGAGCGCCGCAGGCAGCTGGATGCCCATGGCGCTCGCGAGCATCTGGAAGACGCCGCTCGGCTCACGGAGCCAGTCCTGTGCGCCGACGCCGACGAACGCCAGCGCCCAGTTCAGGAAGCCGAAGTTGGCGTTGAAGATCCACTCGAAGACGAGGGCCGCGGCGACCACCGAGGTGATGTACGGCATGAAGTACACGGCGCGGTACATGCCGCGTCCGACCGTGCCCTGGTAAAGCACGAAGGCGACGGCGAGCGCGATCCCCATCTCGACGGGGACCGTGAGCAGGACGTACCAGACCGTCACGCCAAGCGCGTTCGCGAACTCGGCGAACCGCGTGCCGGCTGGATCAAGGATCGCCCGGTAGTTGTCCAGCCCGACGAACCGCTCGTAGATCACGCCCCAGCGCGTGAGGCTCATCGCGAACGCCGCAAGGCTCGGCAGGACGTCGAAGACGCCGACGAGCAGGACGGCGGGAAAGACGAAGAGGTACGCCTCGATGTGCTCGACGAGGATGCGACGCCGGCGCTGTGCCGAGCGCGCGTCGTCGCCGGCCAGCACCCCCGCAGCCACCTTCGGCGATGATACGAGCGGTGCCGATCTACGACTACCGCTGCGACGCGTGCGGGCACGCGTTCTCCGCCGTGCAGTCCTACACCGACGCGACGCTCGAGGAGTGCCCCCAGTGCGGCGCGAAGCCGCGCAAGCTCCTCAGCTCTCCCGCGATCGTGTTCAAGGGCTCCGGCTGGTACAAGACCGACAGCCGTAGAGGCTCGGACGCCGCGAAGGCCGACGCGAAGGCGGAGGGCAAGAGCGAGCCGAAGCCGGACTCGGCGACGGACAAAGGCCCGAAAGGCGCCGGCACGACGAAGGCGGAGATGAAGTCCGAGACGAAGGCCGATCCGCGGAGCGAGGCCAAGAGCGAGACGACGAAGAAGGAGCCGGCATCGTAAGGAGGTCCTTCCTCCGCGCGAGGCGGATCCTCACGGCCTTCGGTGAGGATGACTGCGGCTTCCTCGCGGGCGGCGTCGCCTACCAGCTCTTCTTCGCGATCATCCCGGTCCTCGCCCTGGTCATCGGCATCTTCGGCCTCATCTACGGGCCGCAGCGCGCGACCGTCGAGCTCGGGACCATCGTGCAGCGGACGATCCCGGCCCTCCGCGACGAGGAGGCGCGCATCGTCCGCTCGCTCGTCGACGGGCGCGCGGTCTCGTTCGGCCTCGGGCTCGCCGGCACGCTGCTCTCGGCGTCCGCCATCTACGGCTCGCTCGACACCGCGCTGTCCGGCGTGTTCGGCCGGACCGGAAGGCGCCGCTACGTCCGCGGGCAGCTCGAGGCGATGCTGTTCCTCCTCGCGATCGCCGGTCTCGCGGTGGCGTCGTTCGCCGCCTCGTTCGGCATCCAGGCGGCGCAGGACCTCGCCGAGTCGAGCGGCAGCGTGGGGCGCTGGCTGCTCTTCCTCACCTCGCCGCTCGTGGGGCTCGTCCCCGGCATCGCCTTCTTCTTCCTGGTGTTCCGGCTGGTCCCCCGAAAGCGCCTGACCCCGCGTGTCGCGCTGCGGGGAGCGCTGGTATCGGCCGTGCTATGGGAAGCGGCGAAGCTCGCCTTCGCCGTGCTCACGCGCGCCCTCGGGACCTTCGCCGCGTACGGGGCGCTCGCGTTCGCGGCGGGCCTGCTCACCTGGATCTACGTCACGGCGGCGATCGTTCTCATCGGCGCGGAGTTCATCAAGACGGAAGGGGAACCCGGCGTGAAAGGTGCCCCGGCGTGATGGAGCGGCTCGAGCAGCTGGCGAGCCGGATGATCGAGGGCTGGACGGGCCGTCTCTTCGGCGCGAAGCTCCAGCCGGTCCAGCTCGCGAAGCGCCTCATCCGCGCGATGGAGTCGCACCAGACCGTCTCGCTCGCGAAGACCTTCGTCCCGAACTCGTATGTCCTCTCGCTGTCGCCGGCCGACTTCGCGCAGTTCGAGCAGTACCGGCGCAGCCTCGAGCGCGACCTCTCCGAGGCCGTCCTCGGGGCCGCGCGCGACCGCGGCTTCACGCTGCTGGCCTACCCGACGGTCGAGCTGGAGCGCGACGAGGACGTCGCGCCCGGCGACGTGCGCGTCTCGTGCGCGCTCGTCGACGCCACGGGCGAGGAGGTCGACCCGGGGTCGTCGAAGGCGCTCGGCGGGGTCGAGGCGGGCCACACGATGGTCCTCGACCGCGACGCGCTCCTGCACGACAAGCCGCGCGCGCCGAAGGCCGAGCTCGAGATCGTGAAGGAGCGGCGCCGCATCAAGCTCGGCCCGGAGCCGTGCTCCATCGGGCGTGACCCGCAGAACGACGTCGTGCTCGACGACCGGCCGGTCTCCCGAAAGCACGCGGAGATCCGCCTGCGGCTCGGCCGCTACACGCTCTACGACCTCCAGAGCACGAACGGCACGTACGTGAACGGCCGGCGCATCGCCGAGGTCGTCCTGTCCGACGGCGACCGCATCACGATCTGCGGCAACGACCTCGTGCTGCGGCAGGAGAAGGAGTAAGGCCTGGAGATCACCTTCACCGTCCTGCTCTGGGCGGTCCGCATCGCCTTCATCGTGCTGCTCTACCTCTTCCTCATCCGCGCCTTCAGCGCGCTCTGGCGCGCGATGCGAACGGAGGAGGCGGTCGCGGCACGGCCTGCCGGGATCGCGTTCCTCGTCGTCCAGCGGACGCACCGCGGCGGCCCGCGGGCGGGGGAGCGGCTGCCGCTGCGCGCGGTCACCTCGCTCGGCCGCGACGCGGGCAACGACATCGTCGTGAACGACGAGGCGGCGTCCGCGCGGCACGCGACGCTCACGTTCACCGACGGCGACTGGTGGATCGAGGATGCCGGCAGCACGAACGGCACGGTCGTGAACGGGACGAAGATCTGGCAACGCGAGCGCCTGCACTACGGCGACGAGGTCGTCATCGGCCGCATCGGCCTCCGGCTGGAGCAGGCCTGATGCTGCGGATGAAGGCCGCGCCGAGGTTCGCGGAGCTGCGGCTGCTCGTCTTCGTCGCGGCACTGCTCGTCCTCGGCTACGTCGCGGTGGTCGCGTCCGCGGCCGCATCCTTCAGCGCGACGCCGGTCGTGGTGCCGATCACCTTCCTCGGGCTCGCGCTCGGGCTGCACCTGTTCCTCGTCGCCCGCGGCGCCCGTGGCGATCAGCTCCTCCTTCCGCTCGCCCTCGCGCTGACCGCGATCGGCCTCGTCGAGGTGCAGCGCCTCGCGCCGGAGCGTCTCGCGCTGCAGCAGCTCACCTGGTGCGCGCTCGCCGCGCTCGCGTTCGTCGCGGCGATGCTCGTCCCCCGCGACCTCAGCGTGCTCCAGCGCTACAAGTACACCTGGGCGCTGCTGGGTCTCCTGCTGCTCATCTCGCCGCTGCTCCCCGGGCTCGGCCGCGAGATCAACGGCGCGCGCATCTGGATCGGCGTCGGCAACCTCTTCCAGTTCCAGCCGTCCGAGGCGGTGAAGATCCTGCTCGTCGTCTTCTTCGCGGCCTACCTCGAGGAGCACCGCGAGATGCTCTCGGCCCCGCCGCGCCGCTTCGGCCCCGTGCCGGTCCCGCCGGTCCCGTACCTCCTGCCGATCCTCGCGATGTGGGCAGTGGCGATGGTCGTCATGGTCTTCGAGAAGGACCTCGGCGCGACGCTCCTCTTCTTCGGCATCTTCCTCGCGATGCTCTACCTCGCCACCGGAGAGCCCTTCTACACGCTCATCGGCGCGCTCCTCCTCATCGCCGGCGGGGTCATCGCGTACCAGCTCTTCGGCCACGTGCAGGCGCGCGTCGACACCTGGCTCGCGCCGTTCGCGGAGGAGTCGCGCTTCGGCCCGAGCTTCCAGCTCGTGCAGGGGCTCTTCGCGTTCGCGAACGCGGGGCTCGTGGGCGCGGGGCTCGGCAACGGGATGCCCGAGCGGATCCCCGTCGTCTGGAGCGACTTCGTCTTCGCGGCCTTCACCGAGGAGACGGGCTTCCTCGGCGGCCTCGCGCTCCTCGCGCTGTACCTCGTCTTCGTCTACCGCGGCATGCTCATCGCCGTCCGCGCGCCGACGCCGTTCCTGCAGCTCCTCGCCGCAGGTCTCGCGTTCATCGTGGCGTTCCAGACGCTCGTCATCGTCGCCGGGAACGCGAAGCTCATCCCGCTCACCGGCGTCACGCTTCCGTTCGTCTCGTACGGCGGCAGCTCGCTCGTCACGAACTTCCTCCTCACCGCGCTCCTCATCCGCATCAGCGACGTGACCGCGCGCGTGCGGGGCGCCCCATGAGGCCGATCGCCCAGAACATCCGCGCGCTCACGCTCGCGATCGCGATCGCGTTCCTCATGACCTCGCTCGGCGTCGGCTACTGGACGCTCGTCGCGGCCGGCGAGCTCTCGCGCGATCCGTTCAACCCGCGGCTGCTCGCGGCGTCGATCGACCGCCCGCGCGGCCGGATCGTCGACGCGAAGGGGGCCGAGCTCGCGGTGAGCCGCCAGACGCCGGAGGGGTGGCGGCGCGCGTACGCCGACCGCTCCCTCGCGCACGTGACGGGCTACGCGTCCTTCAAGTACGGCGCGTCAGGGATCGAGGGCGCGTACGGCGCGTCGCTCATCGGCCAGGACGCGGCGGACCCGCTCGGCCAGATGCGGGCGCGCTACCTGAAGGAGTACGCGGACCCGGGCGCGGTCCAGCTCGCGATCGACCTCGACCTGCAGAAGGCCGTGGCCGCCGCGCTGGGAGGCCGCCGCGGCGCGATCGTCGTCCTCGATCCGCGCACCGGCGCGGTGAGGGCGTCGGCCAGCCTGCCGAACTACGAGCCCGGTCTGGTGTCCGACCCCGCGCAGCAGGACCTCGCGTGGCAGCAGCTGAACGGCAACACCGAGCGGCCGCTCATCAACCGGGTCGCGCAGGGTCTCTACCCGCCGGGCTCGACGATGAAGATCGTCACCGCCGCCGCGGCGCTGGAGAGCGGGCTCGATCCGAAGGCGAAGATCCGCGTCGACGATCCCTTCCAGGCCGACCCGTCGTGGGGCACGTATCGGGTGCGGTCATCGTCGCAGGCGCACGGCGACTTCGACCTGTCGCTCGCGATGCAGCGGTCGGAGAACATCTACTTCGCGAAGGTCGGCCTTCAGATCGGCGGCGCGCGGCTGGCGGAGTACGCCGGGAAGTTCGGCATCGGCACGGCGCCGAAGTGCGACCTCCCTGCGGCGCGTGGCCAGATCTCGAACACGGGCGCGCTCGATCGCCCGACCCTCCTCGCCGACACCGCGTACGGCCAGGGCGAGCTCCTCGTCTCGCCCCTCCAGATGGCGCTCATCGCGGCGACGATCGCGAACGGCGGGGTCATGCCGACGCCGCACTACGCGACGGCGGTGAAGGACGCGTCCGGCGCGGTCATCCGCGCGATCGCGCCGGGCCCCGTCGGCCAGGTCGTCCGCGCCGACACCGCGCGGACGGTGGCGCAGACCATGGTCGACGCCGTCCAGGCGCCCGGCGCCTTCGCATTCGCGGCGAAAGTGCCGGGCGTGAACGTCGCGGGCAAGACCGGGACGGCCGAGAACCCGAGCGGCGCGCCCCACGGCTGGTTCGTCGGCTTCGCCCCCGCCGAGGCCCCGACCGTCGCGGTCGCTGTGCTCCTCGAGAACTCCCCGAAGGGCGGCGAGGATGCCGCCCCGGTCGGCGGAGCGGTGCTGAGGGCGGCTCTCGGCCGCTGAGGGAACTCCCGGGCGTGCGTCTGTGTATCGGTATTTGAACCGAAAGCGCGATCCGTGCGTTCTACAAGCAAGGCCCGCCACGGCCCGGCCACGTACCATTCACTGACGCGGGGGCACTTCTGCATGAGGGGGCATTCGTGACGGGGAACGAGCTCAGCCAGCGGGCCAAGTCCGTCGTCGAGAACGTCGAGAAGGCGATCTTCGGGAAGCACCACGAGGTCTCGCTCGCCCTCGTCGCGCTGCTCTGCCGCGGCCACATCCTCGTGGAGGACGTGCCCGGCACCGGCAAGACGGTCCTCGCGAAGGCGCTCGCCCGGTCCCTCGGCTGCTCCTTCCGCCGCATCCAGTTCACGCCGGATCTCCTCCCGTCGGACGTGACCGGCGTCGCCATCTACAACCAGCGCAACCAGACCTTCGAGTTCCGGCCGGGCCCGGTGATGAGCCAGATCGTCCTCGCCGACGAGATCAACCGCGCGACGCCGAAGACGCAGTCGGCCCTTCTCGAGGCGATGGACGAGCAGCAGATCACCGTCGACGGCACGACCTACCAGCTGCCGGACCCGTTCCTCGTCCTCGCGACCCAGAACCCGATCGAGTACGAGGGCACCTTCCCGCTCCCGGAGGCGCAGCTCGACCGCTTCTTCCTCCGCGTGCAGCTCGGCTACCCGACGGAGCAGGAAGAGGTGCAGATCCTCGACGCGCAGCGCGTCCAGCACCCCCTGGAGTCGCTCGGCCAGGTGCTCAGCGCCGACGAGCTCATCGAGGCGCAGCACTACGTGAAAGAGATCCACCTCGCGCCGGCCGTGAAGTCGTACCTCGTGAGCGTCGTCACCGCGACGCGCTCACACCCCGATGTCTACCTCGGCGCCTCGCCGCGCGGCTCGCTCGCGCTCGCGCGGGCGGCCCAGGCGTACGCCGCGCTGAACGGCCGCGACTACGTGCTGCCCGACGACGTGAAGGCGCTCGCCGCGCCGACGCTCGGCCACCGCCTCATCCTCCAGCCGCAGGCGCGCCTCAAGGATCTCGCGGCGACGACCGTCATCGCCGAGGTCCTCGCGAGCGTTCCCGTCGAGCACGTCACGTCGGCGGCACGAGCGCGGGCCTAGTGCCCGTGGTCCGCACGTGAAGTTCTGGCACTTCGCGGTCCTCTGGACCGCGCTCTTCATCGCGGCGATCGCGAGCGAGATCGAGCTCCTCTCGTACCTCAGCTACCTCCTGCTCTTCGCGGGCGCCGCGATGTGGGTCGTCGCGCGCCTGACGATGGAAGGGCTCTCCGTGAAGCGCACGGTCGGCCAGGCCTACGCGCACCTCGGCGACACGATCGAGCTCACCTACGAGCTGCGGAACGACCACGCCCTCGGGAAGCTCTGGCTCGAGGTCTTCGAGCAGTCGAACTGGCCGGAGCACCTGCCCGGCCGCGTGCTCTCGATCGGCGGGAAGAAGACGCGCAAGTGGAAGGTCCTCGTGAAGGCCGCGCGGCGCGGCCGCTTCCACCTGGGGCCGATCGTTCTGCGGAGCGGCGACCCGTTCGGGCTCTTCGGGACCGAGATGCGCGTCCCGGAGGAGGCGCTGCTCCTCGTGTACCCGCGCGTCGTGCCGCTCCCGTACTGGACCCTGCCCGGCTCCTTCCTCGAGGGCAGCGTGCTGACCGGGCAGCGCTCGCTCCAGTCCACGTCCATGGTCATGGGCATCCGTGAGTACCGCCCAGGCGATGCGCTGAACCGCATCCACTGGCGCTCGTCCGCGCGGCACCGCGAGCTGCAGGTGAAGGAGTTCGAGCTCGACAAGACCGCGGACCTCTGGATCTACCTCGACCTCGAGCGGCACTGGCACCGCGGCGAGGGTGAGGACTCCACCGAGGAGCGCTGCATCACGGTCGCGGCGAGCGTCGTGCAGAAAGCGCTCACCCGCGAGCACCGCAACGTCGGCCTCGTGACCTCGGGTACCCGCGCCGAGGTCATGCACCCGGACCGCGGGACGAAGCAGTACGGGAAGCTCATGCAGTACCTCGCCGAGATGCAGGTCTCCGGCACCCGCCCGCTCGCGGAGACCATCGTCGAGACCCTGCCGCGCCTGCGACGCGGCGCCTCCGTCCTGCTCGTCACGCCCTCGCTCGATCCCGCCTGGGTCCGGCCGGCGAGCACGCTGCGCGAGTCGTCCATCTCGACGCAGGCCGTCATCGTCGCGCCGCCCTTCGAGGTGGACGACCGCGACCGCGCGCGCCGCAACGCGATCCTCGGCGAGCTCGCCGTCGCCGGCGTCCGCAGCGCCTACCTCGGGCCGCGCGACGCCATCGAGGAGCTCTTCCGCGGGGGTGCCGGCAGTGCCGCGGCCTAACGCGATCCTCCGCGCGCTCTTCCCCCCGATCGACCGGAAGCGTCTGCGCTTCCGCGGCGGGCTCGTGGCCCTGCCGATCTTCGTCATCATCAACCTGCTCTACCCGATGTCGCTCCAGCAGGCGGACTGGATCGACACGAGCGAGCACCTCACCTACGTCGCGCTGCTCGCGGTCCTCTTCGGGACGATCGTCGGCAACGGCCGGATGGACGCGCGGCGCGCCGGGCTGTTCGGCGCGGTGCTCGGCGCGTTCGTCGTCATGCTCCTCACGATCTACGCCGACTCGAGCGGCACCTTCCGCGAGCGCGCGGTCCTCGTCGCCATGCATGTGAACAACTGGCTCACGCAGGTCGTCGCGGGCGAGGCCGCGAGCGACCCGACCGCGTTCGTGCTCTTCCTCGGCGCGAGCGTCTGGGCCGCGAGCTTCATGGGCAGCTTCGCGTTGGCGCGCGAGCATCGCGTGTGGGACGCCGTGCTGCTCTGCGGCTTCTGCCTGCTCGTGAACGTCTCGCTCGCGCTCACGTCGCTGCTCTTCGACCTCATCGTCTTCACGCTCTGCACGCTCGTGCTGCTCACGCGGCTGCACATCGTGGATCTCCAGGAGCGCTGGCAGCGGCAGAACATCCAGCCCGCCGGGGAGATGGACTGGCGGGTCCTTCGCGGCGGCCTCACCTGGACCGCGGTCCTCGTGATCATGGCGCTCGTGACGCCGCGGGTCGGCGCCGCCGAAGCGCTGTCGACCGCGCTCACCACCTTCGAAGGCCCGTACCACGTCGTCGAGTCCGAGTGGCAGCGGTTCTTCGCGGGCGTCTCGGGACCGAGCCGCCTGCGCGGCGTCTCGTTCACCGACGCGATCCGCCTCGGGCTCGCGCCGAACCTCGGCGATCGCGTCGTCTTCACGGTCGACGCGCCGGTGGGGACGTTCTGGCGCGCGACGACCTACGACTTCTACACCGGCGCCGGTTGGAAGACGACCGAGACCGACAAGGCGGACAAGGTCGTCCCGACGTACGGGGCGCGCGAGAAGGTCGAGCTGGCGTTCGACGTGGCCGTGTCGCACGGCAACCTGCTGTTCTCCGCGAACGAGCCCGGCAAGGCGACCGTGCCGCACCAGTTCCAGACCGGCGAGGACCGCAACTACTCGACGTCGCTGCGCGCGGTGAACCGGCACCAGGCGACCGGGCCGTACGGCGTCACCTCGTACATCTCGGTCGCGGACAAGGCGACGCTGCGCAAGGCGTCGGCGAGCTACTCCGCGTACATCCGGTCGAAGTACCTCCAGCTTCCGTCGAACCTGCCGCAGCGCGTCCGCGAGAAGGCGCGCCAGGTCGCCGGCGACAAGGCCACCGCCTACGACAAGGCGGAGACGATCGAGGCCTGGCTCCGCACGACGTACCGCTACTCGACCGTCGTGAAGACGCCTCCCGCGGGTCGCGACCCCGTCGACTACTTCCTCTTCGACCTGAAGGAGGACTTCTGCGAGTACTTCGCGTCGTCGATGGTCGTCATGCTGCGCGAGCTCGGCGTGCCCGCGCGCCTCGTCGAGGGCTACACGACCGGCTCCTTCGACCCGACGATCGGCAAGTACGTGGTCCGCGAGCAGAACGCGCACGCCTGGGTGGAGGTCTATTTCCCGGGCTACGGCTGGATCGAGTTCGAGCCGACGCCCTCGGAGCAGGTCTTCCCGCGCACCGATGACATCACGGGTGAGGGCGGCGTCATCACCGACCCCGCCGAAGTGGTCGATCCGGATGCGGACCTCGGACGCGAGGATCAGGAGGGGCTCGGCCGGCCGACCGAGGACGAAGGTCTGGGCCTCGGCGGGGACATCGGGAGCGCCGCTGCCGAGATCGCTCGGAACGTCGATCCGCGTCCGGCGCTCGCCGCGCTCGTGCTGCTCCTGCTCGGGATGCTCGCCGCGTTCATCCGCTTCCAGTGGCGCTTCCGCGGTCTCGCGCCGGTGGACGCCGCGTGGGGCAAGACGCGCTTGCTGTCCTCGTACGTCGGCCACACCGCGAGCCCGTCGCAGACGGCGTACGAGTACGCCTCGTCGCTGGGGCGCGCGGTCCCGGAGGTCGGCGAGCCCGCGCGGACCCTCGCGCACGTGCGCGTCCTCGACCGCTACGCGCCGGAGGGCGCGACGGACGACCAGCGCGAGGAGGCGACGGAGGCGTGGCAGCGCATCGCGCGAGTGCTCATCGGGATGCTGCCGCAGAAGCTCGTCGCGGCCCTCGCGCGCCTCTTCCGCTGACCGCCGGACATCCTCGCGCGGCCGAGCATCCGAACGTCGCGCGCGTGCGCGCGCATGCCGCGGGCCACGGCGTCGCCATCGAGCCGCGCCGCTTCGCCGCGACGACCCGGACGGCGCAGGACGCCGCGCGTGAGATCGGCTGCGATGTCGCGGAGATCGTGAAGTCGCTCGTGTTCCTCGCCGACGACCAGCCGGTCGTCGTGCTCTGCGCGGGGGCGGACCGGGTCGACGAGTCCCGGCTCAAGGCGGCGCTCGGCGCGGGCGTCGTGCGCCGCGCGACCGCCGACGAGGCGAAGTCCGCGACCGGCTACCCGATCGGCGGCGTCCCGCCGTTCGCGCATGCGGGCGAGTGCCGCGTCGTCGCGGACGCCCGGTTGCTCGGGCACGCGCAGGTGTGGGCTGCTGCGGGCCTGCCCGACGCGGTGTTCCCGATCGCGCCGCGAGACCTCATCGCCCTCGCAGGGGCCAGGGTCGCCGATGTCGTCGAGGTCGCCGGGGCCGGGCGGTGAAGGTCTTCGTCACCGGCGCCGGCGGCTTCGTCATGGGCGCGGTCGCGCGAGCCCTTCGCGCCCGCGCAGATGACGTGGTCGCGCTCGTGCGGGACCCGGCGCGGGCGGGCGCACTGTCGGCGATCGGCTGCGAGCTCGCGCGCGGCGATCTCGCGGACGCGGGCGCGATCCGCGGCGCGCTCGCCGGCTGCGACGCCGCCATCCACGGCGCCGCGATCTACGAGGTCGGCGTCAGCCGCAAGCGCCGCGACGAGATGTTCGAGACGAACGTGCGCGGGACCGAGCGGGTCCTCGCCGCGTGCCGGGAGGCGCGCGTCGCCAAGGTCGTCTACGTCTCGACCATCGCGGCGTTCGGCAACACGCGCGGCCGGGTCGTCGACGAGACCCACCGCCACGACGGCCGCTACACGTCGGCGTACGACGAGACGAAGCACCGCGCGCACCTCATCGCCGTGCGCTATCAGGAGGAAGGGCTGCCCCTCGTCATCGTGCAGCCGGGGCAGGTCTACGGCCCGGGCGACCACTCCGCGATCGGCCGCGGCATGCGCGAGGTCGCGGAGGGCCGCGGCCGCGTCATGGTGTTCCCGGAGCTCGGGCTGAACATGGTCCACGTCGACGACGTCGCGGCGGGCGTGCTGCTCGCGCTCGATCGCGGCCGCCCCGGCGAGTCGTACGCGCTCGGCGGCGAGATGACGACGCTCCGCGACATCATGCGCACGCTCGCCGCGGTCACCGGCCGGCGCGCGCCCGCGCTCGCGGTGCCGAGCGCGTTCGTCCGCCTCCTCGCGCTGCCATCCGCGGGGATGCGCGAGGTGGTCCGCTCCGCCGCCGGCGTGACCTTCTGGGCGAGGGACGACAAGGCCCGCGGCGAGCTCGGGTACGCGCCGCGATCGCTCGAGCAGGGTCTGCGCGACACGTACGCGCCGGATCAGTCCTCCGCGTCGTCCTCTGACTCGAACTCGTCGGAGTAGAAGCCGAGCTCCTCCGCCTTGAACACCGTGACGAGGAAGTCCTCGCGCTCCGGGTCATGCGTCTGCACCAGCTCCTCGTCCATCTGATCGATGAGCTGTTGGAGCTCGTCGTCGGTGAGGTCGACCTCGAGGAGCAGCGTCGCGTTCACTTCGAAGCGCCCGTAGTGCAGGTCGACCCGGCCGAGCCGCCGCGAGCCCCCGTAGACGGAGAAGATCTCGCTCGATTCGGTGCGGACCGCGCGCTCGAAGCGTGCAGATTCCATGGGCTAGGCACCATACCGTACGGCCGCGCCTTGCGGCACCGCCATCCAGAGCGCGGGTCACCGCCGCACGGGAGGGATCCTCCCGTGCGGCGATGTCGTCTAGCGGCGGCTGGCGACCGGCGTGCGCGGCGCGGGCTGCGTCGCCTCGGCGTACGCACGGAGCGTCGCGGTGATCGCGACACCCTGCTCGACCGGCTGGTTGAAGCCACGGAGCGCCTGCTCGAGCGCGCTGAAGAAGGACAGCATGTCCTGGATCGTCACGAAGCCCATGTGCCCGACGCGCGCGATCTGCCCCTCGAGACGGCCCTGGCCGCCCGCGATGATCGTGTCGTGCTCGTCGCGCAGCACGCGGATGAGGTTGCGCGAGTCGAGCCGCGTCGGCATGCGGAACGCGGTCGTGGTGGGGGAGGCGTAGGCCTCGTCGCCGAAGACCTGCAGCCCGAGCGCCTGGATGCCGCGCCGCGTCGCGTGCGCGAGGTCCTTGTGCCGCTTCACGATCGACTCGAGGCCCTCCTCGGCCATCAGCCGCAGGCTCTCCTGCAGCGCGATGTAGAGGGTGACCGCGGGCGTCGACGGCGTCGCGCCCTTCTCGAGGTGCGCCTTGTAGGTCTGGAGGTTGAAGTACGCCTTCGGCAGGTTCGAGCGGTCGAACGCCTTCCAGGCCTTCTCGCTCATCGTGATCATCGAGAGGCCGGGAGGCGCGCCCCACGACTTCTGCGCGGCGCTCACGAGCACGTCGATGCCCCATTCGTCGACCTCGAGCTCGCACGCGCCGGCGCCCGAGACCGAGTCGACGATGAGCAGCTTGCCGGACTCGCGGACGACGGCGGCGATCTCCTTCAGCGGGTTCAGCACGCCGGTCGAGGTCTCGTTGTGGGTGAGGAAGACCGCCTTCGCGCCGTCCTTCGCCTTCTCCTTTGCGAGCTCGTCGCGCACGAGGTCGGGCTCGACCGCGCGGCCCCACGGGACGTCGACGCGCCGTGCGTCGACGCCGTAGGCGCGGATGATCTGGTGGAAGCGCTCGCCGAACGCGCCGTTCACGAAGACGACGACCTTGTCGCCGGTCGAGAGCGTGTTCGCGACCGCGGCCTCCATCGCGCCCGAGCCGGACGCGGTGAGGACGAAGACATCCCCCTGGGTGCGGAGGAAGTCCTGCAGCGCGCGGGTCAGGCCCGCGAGCAGGGCGGCGAACTCGGGTCCGCGGTGGTTGATGAGCGGGCGGGCCGAGGCCGCGAGCACCGTCTGGGGAACGAACGTCGGGCCTGGGATCCTCAAATTTTGGGGGCGGTACATGGGAACCGTCTCCTTCTGTATGACGCGGCGGCGGCGCCAAGCGGTCACCGCGCACTCGTATGATGCGCGCGCTCCGCGTTCGGGTCCAGCCTCCGGAAAGGAAATAGTGAACTGAAGTTCGCCCCGTCCATCCTGACCGCCGACTTTGCCGCCCTCGGCGAGGCGGTGGCGGCCGCGGAGGCCGCCGGCGCCGACTGGATCCACGTCGACGTCATGGACGGCTTCTTCGTCCCGAACCTCACGTTCGGACCGAAAATGGTCGCAGACCTCCGGAAGCGGACCCGGCTGCCGCTCGACGTGCACCTCATGATCGAGCGCCCCGAGGACTGGGTCGGGCGCTACGCCGACGCGGGCGCCGATTACCTCACGGTCCACGTCGAGACGGTCGCGAGCCCGCGCCGCGTGCTCGACGAGATCCGCCGCGCGGGCGCGAAGCCGGGTCTCACGATCAGCCCGGACACGCCCGTGGAGCGGCTCATCGACCACCTCGGGCACCTCGAGCTCGCGCTCGTCATGAGCGTGCACCCAGGCTTTGGCGGGCAGACCTTCATCCCGGAGGCGCTCGACAAGGTGCGCGCGGTGCGCGCCGCGCTCGACGCGCGCGGGATCGGCGCGGAGCTCGAGGTCGACGGGGGCGTGAAGGCGGACAACGCGCGCGCTCTCGCCGACGCGGGCGCGACGGTGCTCGTCGCGGGGTCCGCGGTGTACGACGTCCCCGGCGGTCCCTCAGCCGGACTTCGCGCGCTGCGGGAGGCGGTCGCCTAGCTAGTCCGCGTCCCCGAGCCCGAGCTGATCGAGGCGCTCGTCGCTGATCCCGAAGTGGTGCGCGATCTCGTGGACGACCGTGTCGCGCACGATCTCCGCCTGCCCCCGCGGCGACGCGGTCATGCGCTCGATCGGCTTGCGGTAGATCGTGATGCGGTCGGGCAGGTACGGCTCGTCGAGCCCGCGCTCGGTGAGCGGCGTCCCCTCGTACAGGCCGAGGAGGTCGCCGCGCTCCTCGACGAGCGCCGGGTCCGGCTCGTCATCGACGATGACCTCGACGTTGCGCATGCGCTCGCGGAACTCGTCGGGCAGGCCTTCGAGCGCGCGTCGAACGAGCCGCGCGAAGCGAGCCTGCCGTAGGTCGGCCACGCGCGGAGGCTAGCGGGACGGCGCTCCAGCGGGGCAGCGCTCCCGCAGCCGCGCGAGCGCGCGTGACCGCGCGCGGCAGACGCCCGACTCCGAGAGGCCGACCAGTGCGCCGACCTCCTTCAACGTCATCCCGCGGCCGTACGTGAGGATGAGGATTCGGCGCTCGAGGCGGGGCAGCCTGCGCAGCTCACCGGCGATCCGCCCCCAGCGCGCGTCGCGCGTCGCGCGGCAGCGTTCGACGTTCGGCGGCTCCGCGCCGTGCGCCATGTAGCGGTCGAGCGACACCTCGACCGCGGGCGCGGGTAGGTCCGGGTCGAGCTCCCGCGCGGCGCGGTACACCCGCCGCGCCGAGCGCGTGAGCGGGTCGCGCTCGCGGAGCGCGTCGAGGATCTGGCCGCGCACCCTCCGCGCGGCGTATGCGCCGAAGGTCGCCGGCGTCCCCTCGCGGTAGCGCTGGGCGGCCTGGACGAGGCCGACGACGCCCCACGCGATGAGGTCCTCGCGGTCCGCGCCACGGCAGCGCGGGTCGATCGCGCGCGACGCGACCGCCCGCGCGTACGGAAGGTGCGCCACGATGCGCGCCTCGGTCTCGTCCGGCACGCGGCCGAACGTATGAAGGCGCCGCGAGCGGTGTCAATATCGCGGGCATGCAGTTGTCCACAGACCGGCGCGTCCCGTGAAGGTCGATCGCGCGCGGCTCGAGCGCCGGACCGCGGAGCTCTCCGCGATCGGCGGCAGCGGCACCGCGGTGACACGTCTCGGCCTGAGCAACGAAGAGCAGGCGGCGCGCGATCTCGTCGGCGGCTGGCTTGCGGCGCGGGGCGCGACCGTCCGCCGCGATGCGGCCGCGAACCTCATCGCGCGCTTCGGCGGCGACGGTCCCGCGGTGATGGTCGGCTCGCACCTCGACTCCGTGCCCGAGGGCGGCCGCTTCGATGGCGCGCTCGGCGTCCTCTGCGCGGTGGAGGCGATCGACGCGCTCCTCGACGACGGCGTGCGGTTCCGCCGCCCGGTCGAGGTCGTCGGCTGGTGCGACGAGGAGGGCGCGCGCTTCGGCATCGGGCTCTTCGGGTCGTGCGCGGCCTTCGGACGCCTGCCCGAGCATGCGGCGGCGCGGGCCGACCGCGCGGGCATCACCATCGCGGACGCGCTGCGCGCGCTCGGCGAGTCCGGCGATCCGACGCAGGCGCGCCGTCCTGCCGGATCGCTCGCGGCGTACCTCGAGCTCCACATCGAGCAGGGCCCGCGTCTGGAACGGGCAGGCCTCCCGCTCGCGGTCGTGTCGACGATCGTCGGCATCTTCCACGGGCGCGTGACGGTGAAGGGCCGTCAGGACCACGCGGGCGCGACGGTGATGGGGGAGCGCAAGGACGCGCTCGTCGCCGCGGCAGAGATGATCGTGCAGGTCGAGCGGATCGCGCGGTCCGTGCCCGACGCCGTCGGCACCGTCGGCGAGCTCGCGCCGCGGCCCGGCGCGAAGAACGTCATCCCCGGCGAGGTCACGTTCTCGCTCGACATCCGCGCACCTCGCGAGGAGGACGTCGAGCGCGTGCTCCGCGAGCTTCGGGCCGAGATGCGCCGCATCGGCGATGACCGCGGCGTGACGTCGTCGGTGGACGTGCTCGCGCGCGTGCCCGTCGCGCCGCTCGACCCGGGCCTCCGCGATCTGCTCCTCCGCACGACGAAGGCGGTCGGCGTCGACGCGCCGCTGCTGGTCTCCGGCGCGGGCCACGACGCGCAGAACCCGCAGCTCGCGGGCGTCCCGACCGGGATGATCTTCGTCCGGTCGACCGGCGGCAGCCACACCCCGCGGGAATCGTGCGATCTGGCCGACGCCACGCTCGGCGCTGAGGCTCTGGCGCTCGCCATCAAGGAGCTGGCCGCGTAGGTCTGCCAGTTGACGTAAAGTGGCGGCGCCATGGCGACGACGGTGGGCGGCCTTCGTATCGGTGAGCTGGCGCAGCGCGTCGGCCTGACCGAGCGGACCATCCGCTACTACGAGGAGCTCGGGCTCCTCGACTCCGTGAAGCGGCTCGAGGGCGGTCAGCGCGTCTACACGGAGGACGACGTCCGCCGGCTCCGCTTCGTCCAGCGCCTGAAGGCGCTCGGCCTCACGCTCCAGGAGATGCTCGAGCTCGAGCGCCTGTACCGCCGGCACGGCTCCAACGCCGAGGTGCTCCCCCGGCTCATCGAGCTCCTCGACGCGCACCTCGCGACGACGGACCGGCGCATCGGCGAGCTCGGCACGCTCCGCGACGAGATCCGCTCCTACCGCGAGCACGTGGCGCAACGCTTGCTCACGGAAGAGGTGCGCACGTGAGCGATCCCACCGTCATCCTCGGCGGCTCCCGCACGCCCATCGGGGCGTTCCTCGGCGGCCTCGCGCCGCTCAGCGCGCCGCAGCTCGGCAGCATCGCGGTCCGCTGCGCGCTCGAGCGCGCGCGCGTGCGGCCCGCCGACGTCGACGAGGTCTACATGGGCAACGTCGTCCAGGCCGGCGTCGGCCAGGCACCCGCGCGGCAGGCCTCGCTCGGCGCGGGCATCCCGCAGTCGGTGCCCTGCACGACGGTGAACAAGGTGTGCGGCTCGGGGCTGAAGTCCGTGATGCTCGCCGACGCCCAGATCCGCGCGGGGGAGTCGCGCCTCGTCGTCGCGGGCGGCATGGAGTCGATGTCGCAGGCGCCGTTCCTCGTGCGCGGCATGCGCACGGGCCTCGCGCTCGGCGAGCACACGCTCCTCGACGCGAACCTCACCGATGGCCTCGTCGACGCGTACGGCAACGGTCACATGGCGATCGCGTGCGAGCACTCGGTCAAGGACACGGGGCTCACGCGCGAGGACCAGGACCGCTTCGCCCTCCGCTCCTACGAGAAAGCGCTCCAGGCGCAGCGCAGCGGCGCGTTCGACGGCGAGCTCGTCCCGGTCGACGTGCCCGGCCGCAAGGGCGCGGTCACGCGCGTCGCAAAGGACGAGACGCCGCGCGAGACGAGCCTCGAGGCGCTCGCGGCCCTCCGGCCCGCCTTCGACCCGAAGGGCACGATCACCGCCGGCAACGCGTCGAAGCTGAACGACGGTGCGGCCGCGGTCGTCGTCGCCTCCGCGCAGCGCGCCGCCGAGCTCGGCGCGACCCCGGTCGCGCGCATCGTCGCGCAGGCGCAATTCGCCCGCGAGCCCGAGCACTTCGTGCTCGCGCCGAGCGGCGCCATCACGCGCTGCCTCGAGCGCGCGGGCTGGGCCATCGGCGACGTCGACCTCTTCGAGGTGAACGAGGCGTTCTCCGCGATCGAGGCCGTGCGCCGGGAGCTCAGGATCCCCGAGGAGCGCTTCAACGTGAACGGCGGCGCGGTCGCGCTCGGTCACCCGATCGGCGCGTCGGGCGCGCGGCTGCTCGTGACGCTCCTCTACGCGCTGCGCGCGCGCGGGAAGCGGCGCGGGATCGTCTCGCTCTGCCTCGGCGGCGGCGAGGCGGTCGCGCTCGCGATCGAGGCCCTCTAGATGTCCGGCGAGGTCGCGGTCGTCGGCGCGGGGACCATGGGCGCCGGCATCGCGCAGGTCTGCGCGACCGCGGGTCTCCGGGTGCTCCTCCTCGACGTTGCCATCGACCAGCTGAAGCGGGGCCAGGACACGATCGGGGCCTCGCTCGCGAAGCTCGAGACGAAGGGCTCGTTGCCCCGGCCCGCGTCCGAGATCTCCGGGCGCGTGCGGACGTCCACCGACCTCGCCGACGTGTCGCGCGTCGGCTTCGTCATCGAGGCCGTGTACGAGGATGTCGGCGTGAAGTCCGACCTCTTCAAGCGGCTCGACCAGGCGGCGGGACCGGGCACGATCCTCGCCTCGAACACCTCGTCGATCTC
>DASUCM010000142.1:0-9254 GCA_036276035.1 Candidatus Limnocylindria bacterium
CCGCCGGCCTTCGCGGTCGTCGGCACCGGACGCAGCGTGATGCCGGAGGCGCAGTTCCGCGCCGAGCTGCGCGAGGCGGTCGCGACGTTCAGCCGCACGAAGCCGCTGAACGACGAGGTCTGGGAGAGCTTCGCGCAGCACGTGCGCTACATCTCGACCGGCACGCCCGAGGGCTACGACGAGCTCGCGAAGGCCCTGAACGAGATCGACGGCCGCCTCGGGACGCAGGGCAACCGGCTCTTCTACCTCGCGACGCCGCCGAAGGCCTACGAGATCATCGTCCGTGAGATCGGCGCGCACGGGCTCGTGCGCAGCGGTGGCTGGACGCGGGTCGTCGTCGAGAAGCCGTTCGGTCACGACTTCCGTTCCGCGGTCCAGCTCTCGGAGAAGCTGCACGACGTCTTCCGCGAGGACCAGATCTTCCGCATCGACCACTACCTCGGGAAGGAGACGGTCCAGAACATCATCGTGCTGCGCTTCGCGAACGCGATCTTCGAGCCGCTCTGGACGCGCCAGTACGTGGACCACGTGCAGATCACCGTCGCCGAGTCGCTCGGCGTCGAGGAGCGGGGCGACTACTACGAGGGCGCGGGCGCGATACGCGACGTCGTGCAGAACCACCTGCTCCAGCTCCTCGCGCTCGTCGGCATGGAGCCGCCGGTCGCGTTCGACGCGGGCGCGGTCCGCGACGAGAAGATGAAGGTGCTGCGCGCGATGCGGCCGATCGCCCCCGACGAGGTCGGCGAGCGCACGGTGCGCGGCCAGTACGCGGCCGGGTACATCGAAGGCACCAAGGTGCGCGGCTATCGCGAGGAGCCCGGCGTCGCGCCGCTCTCCGAGACCGAGACGTACGTCGCGCTGAAGTGCTACGTCGACAACTGGCGCTGGGAGGGCACGCCCTTCTACCTTCGCACCGGGAAGCGGCTGCCGAAGCGCGCGACCGAGATCGCGCTCCAGTTCCGCGCCGCCCCGCACCAGGTCTTCAGCCGCGACGCCGCCGCCGGGCTCGACCCGAACACGCTCGTCCTGCGCATCCAGCCGGATGAGGGCATCTCGCTGAAGTTCGGCGCGAAGGTGCCGGTGCAGGGCGTGCGCATCCGCTCGGTGAACATGGACTTCGTGTACGGCGCGTCGTTCATGGTCGACGCGCCCGACGCGTACGAGACGCTCATCCTCGACGCGCTCCGCGGCGACGCGACGCTCTTCACCCGGCAGGACGAGGTGGAGCAGCAGTGGCGCCTCGTCGACCCGGTCCTCGAGGGCTGGGGCGCGGGGCAGGCGGACCTCCCGACCTACGCCGCTGGCACGTGGGGGCCGACCGAGGCGGACCTCCTCATCGCCCGCGACGGGCGGGCCTGGAGGAAGCCGTGACCGCCGCGGCCCACGTCGACACCGACCTCTGGGGCGCGCCGGCCTCGGGCGTCGCCTCGCTGGAGCGCGAGCTCGCGCGCATGCGCCGCGTGCAGAGCGCGAGCGCCGCCGAGCAAGGGCATGTCGTCGCGCGGGCCTCGGTCCTGAACCTCGTCGTGCACGCGACCCGCGAGGTACACGCGCGCCGCGCCGCGGAGACGATCGCCGAGCTCGCGCAGCGCCACCCCTCGCGCGCGATCATCGTCCACGCGGACCGCGACCGGCCGCCGGGCGTCGAGGCGCAGCTCTCGATGCACTGCCACCTGCCGTCCGCGGACGCCGTACGGCAGGTCTCGTACGAGCAGATCCTCATCCGTGCCCGCGGAGACTCCGACGAGCGCCTCGCGAGCGCGGTCATCCCGCTCCTGCTCCCCGACCTGCCGGTGTTCCTCTGGTGGACCGGGACGCCGCCGCTCGACGCGCGGCACTTCGACGACCTCCTGGCGTTCGCCGACCGCTTCATCGTCGACTCGGCCGACTTCGCGCGGCCCGACGTGACGCTGCCGCGCATCGCGCAGGCGTGCGAGAGCGGGCGCGGCCGCTACGGCGTGACGGACTTCAACTGGACGCGCCTCACGCCGTGGCGCGACCTTGTCGCGGGCTTCTTCGACGTCGCGGACTGGCGCGCCTACCTGCCGCACGTCAGCGGCGTGCGGGTCGGCTTCGCGGTCGACGCCGACGGCCGCGACATCCACCCCTCGCAGGCGCTGCTCCTCGTCGGGTGGCTCGCGTCGCGTCTGGGCTGGAAGGCGACCGAGGCACTCGCGCCGTCCGAGGCGGGAGGGCTGCTCTTCCGCATGAGCGGGCCCGGCGGCGCCATCCAGGTCCGCGTGCGGCCCCGCTTCGAGCGCGGCCTCGAGGAGGGCGACCTCTCGGGCCTGCGCATCCAGGCGCAGCGCGAGGGACGCCTCGCGGAGTTCGTCGTGAAGCGGGTCGCGGGCACCGGGCACGCGCTCGCGACCGTCAGCATCGACGGGCGGGTGGCCGCCTCGCGCACGGTCCCGCTGCCGGCGCCGACGGTGACGGACCTGCTCGGCGAGGAGCTCACGATCGCGGGCAGCGACCGCATCTACGAGGAGGCGATGGCCGCGCTGGTGCGGCTGGCCTGAGTCGTGCGGAACGGGTCGTCGTGAGCGACACGGGAAAGCGCAGCGAAGCCAAGGTCACGGGCGGGCCCGCCGAGGCACCCGACCGCCTCATCGGCGGCCGCTATCGGCTCGTCGAGCACATCGACAGCGGCGGCGCGGCCGACGTCTGGCTCGCCCATGACGAGCGCCTCGACCGCGAGGTCGCGGTGAAGCTCCTCGGCGCGAAGGCCGACGACGCCTTCCGCGAGCGCTTCACCCAGGAAGCGCGGCGCGCCGCCTCGGTCACCCACCCGAACGTCGTGACGGTCTTCGACGAGGGGCAGGACGGGGACGACGCGTACATGGTCATGGAGTACGTGCGTGGCAGGACGCTGCGGGAGCTCATCGCGGAGCGCGGACCGCTGCCGCCGCACGAGGCCTCGCGCATCGTGACGCAGATCGCGGCCGCGCTTGACGCCGCGCACAGCGCGGGCGTGCTCCATCTCGACGTGAAGCCGGCGAACGTCATCCTCACCGACACAGGCATCGCGAAGCTCGCCGACTTCGGCGTCGCCACGGCGGCGCACGGCGAGGCAGAGCGCGAGCTCGTCGGGACCGCGCGCTACGTCGCGCCCGAGCGGATCGAGGGCCAGGCGCCGACGCCGCGCAGCGACGTCTACGGGCTCGGGCTCGTCGCCTACGAGCTCCTCGCCGGCCGCCCCGCGTTCCAGGGGGTCGAGACCGACGATCTGCTCCGCCTCCGCCTCGAGGGCGCCGCCCCGTCCCTCCGGAGCGCGCGCATCGGCATCGCGCCGGAGCTCGACGCGGTGGTGGCGAAGGCGCTCGAGCGCGAGCCACGCGACCGCTTCGCGACGGCGGGCCAGCTGGCGGGCGCATTCCGCGGCGCGGCAGAGCGCGGCGACCACACGACACCACTGAGCGCCGGCGCGGCCGTGCGTTCTGTGACGAGACGCGGCGTCGCGCTGCCTGCGCTTCCCCGGCTCGACAGCACGCTCGCGGTGCTCGCGGTCATCGTCGTGCTGCTCGGCGTCGTCGCCTTGTTCCTGAACTTCAGCGGCACGCCGCTCCCGTCGGCCGCGACACAGCGGCCGGCAGCGACGGCGGCGAGGGCCACGACGCCGAATGTCGTCGGGATGAGCCTGAAAGATGCGGACAAGGCCGCGAAGGCGGCTGGCTACCAGGGCATCTTCTATCGCGTCGATCCTGCGCTGAGGGGCAAGCCCTGCAGTGTTGGGCGGCAGGACCCGGAACCCGGCTCACCACTGCGCGCGACCCTGCTGAACGTGTTCTTCATCGCCGGCAAGGACTGCCTCGAGGACGATGACTGACACGCGGACCGGCGCGCGGAGCGACGCGGGGAAGGTGCGCGACAACAACGAGGACCGCTGGCTCGTCCGGGACCAGCGCGGCGTCCTCCTGCTCGCGGTCGCGGACGGGGTCGGCGGCGAGGCCGGCGGCGAGCACGCGAGCGCGGCGGCCGTCGACGCGCTCGCGGAGCGCTTCTACGGGGCGCTCGGGTCGCAGGACCTGCGCTCGGCGCTCGGCGCGGCGGTGCGCGACGCGAACGACGCGGTCGTGCGGAACGCGGGCGAGCGGGGCGACCGCGCCGCGACGACGCTCGTCGCGGCGGCGATCCGGGGACGCGAGGCGACGATCGTGAACGTCGGCGACAGCCGCGCGTACGTCGTCCGGAAGCGCGCCGCACGCCAGGTCACCACGGACCACTCCGGTGCGGGCGCGCACGAGATCACGCGGTACGTGGGCGATGAGCGCGGGATCCAGCCGGACATGTTCGTCGAGACGCTCGATCCCGGCGACCGGCTGGTGCTCTGCTCGGACGGTCTCACGCGGCACGTTCCGGACGAGGAGATCGCCCAGCGGGCCGCGCGCCTCGAGCCGTGGCGCGCGGCGCACGAGCTCGTCGACCTCGCGAACGCCCGCGGCGGGGAGGACAACGTCACCGTCGTCGTCTACAAGGCCCGGCGCTCTCCGCTCGTCCGGGTGCTCGCGGCGACGCTCATCCTCCTCGTGGTCGTGCTCGTGACGCTCATCGGCGCGCTCTCGATACCAGCGATCTGATCCCCTCATAGCGCAGGAGCGCCCAGCCCGCGACGAGGAGGCCGAGGAGCGCGACGGCGGGCGCGAGGCGCTGCACGATCGCGGAGGTGCCCGCCTGCGTCGCGCCCGCGGGCAGCTCGCAGCGGAAGGCCGGGTAGAACTGGCAGTCGTACTGCCAGGTCGGCAGGATGAAGAAGACGCCGGTCTGGTCGGCGGGCACGGGCAGTCCCGACACGAACGGGTAGAAGAACGCGAAGGCCGCGACCGCGAGCGCGAGGTAGCCAGCGACGATCTCGCGGCGGCCGCGCTCCCACAGCGCGATGAGCGCGGCCGTGAGGGCGAGGAAGTACCACGGCAGCGCCGTGAAGAAGTGGTAGAAGAACAGCACGCGTGAGATCGGCACCCACGCGACGAGCTGCACCGCGAGCGCGAAGACGATGAGCCCGAGCGTGAGGGATCTCGCGCGCACCGCGGCGACCGCGCACCAGACGACCGCGGCGAGCCCGCCCCAGAACAGGATCACGTTGCCCGCGTCGTAGATGACCGCGCTCCCGGCCTCGCTCGCGCCGTAGTACCAGTAGACCGGCTTCAGCACGAGCGGCCAGCTCCACCACGGCGATCCCGCAGGGTGCGGTGAGGTGAGCCCCGAGTGGTACCAGTACATCTGCTGCGTGAGCTCGCGCAGGTCCCAGCCGTACGGGATGGTCGGACCGCCGAACCACGGGACGTACGAGAGCAGGTAGATCGCGACCGGCACGAGCGCGAAGCAGGCGAAGAGGTAGAGCGCGTTCGTCCCGCGTCCGCGGAGGAGGTCGAGCGGGCCGCCGGAGCCCGAGCGCTCCCGCGCGTAGGCGTAGGCCGTGACGGCGAGCGAGAGCAGCCCGAGCCCGCCGAGGGCGTAGAACGCGACCCACTTCGACGCCGCGGCAAGCCCGAAGAAGATCCCGGCGATGAGGAGGTCGAGCGGTGCCGACCGTCGCGGCGCGTGCGCCGCGACGACGAAGTACCACCCGGCGATGAGGAAGCACGCGACGTACACGTCGTTCATGCCGATGCGCGGCTGAGCGAACATCGAGCCGTCCGCGAGGACGATGAGCCCGGCGATGACGGGCGCGAGCGCCGACGCGAAGAGCCGCCGCGAGAGCAGCACGATGAAGAACGCGAGCACCGCGCCGGCGATGACGCCGGGGAGGCGCCACGAGAGCGCCTGGCGCCCCGTCGCGACGCGGGTCGCCCCCGTGGCGTCGCCGACGAGGAGCTCGTCGGCCGTGCCGTCGACGGCAAGGCGCTCGCCGGTCACCGCGACGCTCGCGTACGGCGATGCGCCGTGCGTCTCGACCGCGACGAGGCGGTCGCCGGCGAGCGCGTGGAGGAACTGCGTGCGCGGCACGACCGCGAGCGCGGACGCGGGCGTGGCGATGTCACCGGTGCGCGCGTTCGAGAGCGGCACGACCTCGCGCCGCCCGCCCTCGAGCTCGATGACCTCGAGCGAGGGGATGTCGGAGCGCGCGAGGAAGAGACGGTCCGACGACAGCGCGTGCGCGATCGCGCGCACCGGCCCGCCGGCGGGGTATGACGTCCGCTCCGTTCCGTCGGCGGTGTTCACGACATGCGTCACGCCCTGTGGATCCACGAGGTACGCGGCCGTGCCATCCGGTCGCAGCGCGAGTGCTTTGACGGGCGTGCGCAGGAGGATCGCGGGCCCGACGCCGGTGAGCTGCGAGCCCTGATCCGTGCCGATCGCGACGCGCCCGCCCGCGGCCGCGAGCGCGGTCACGGTGCCGGCGATCTGCAGCGCGGTGCGCTCGGCCACCGTCCGGGTACCGAGGTGGATCTTGATGAGCTCGCGAGCGGTCGCGACGTAGGCGATATCGCCGTCCACCGCCAGGCCGCGGATCGGATCACGGGCGACGGCATCCGCGCGCTCGCGCCAAATGTCGACCTCACCCCGATCGATGTTCCCGCGATCCAGCAGTGCGATGCGGCCATCCGCGAGCGCGTAGATGCGCAGGCCCTCGTTCGTCACGGCGAGCGCGACGATCGGATCCGGCTTCGAGATGGTCTCCCTCCCCGCGACCCGGTCGCCGCCGAACGCGAGGATCCCGAGCGCCATGAGCTCCTTCGCGAGGTGCGGGTGTGTCCACTCGTACACCTCGCGCTGCGCGAGGAGCTCGTATGCCGTGCGCGCGTGGTAGACCTCGTCGAAGTACATGTCGCGCGGGTGATCGAGCCGGTACCCGCGCGTCGCGAGGACCGCGAGCGCGACGAGGAGCGCGATGACGAGGTCGCGCCGCGTGGGGCGGTAGCCCGGCCCGAGACCCGCGGGCAGGTGCAGCCGCTCGCGGAAGCTGGCCGCGACCGGCGCCGCCGCGCCCGCCACGGAGACCTCCGCCGCGGGCCGCAGGACCGCGTCGCCCCGCGCGAGCCGCCAGGCGATGTGGCCGGCGAGCCCGGTCATGAGCGCCGCGAGGAGGATCTGCCCGGGTCTCGTGAAGAGCGTCGCCTCGACGATCGCCGCCGGCTGCACGAGGTCGTACTGGGCGAAGACGAAGTAGAGCGTGACGGCGAAGGCGACGGCGAGCGCGACATAGGGCACGAGCAGCCGGGCGCGGAGGACGGCGAACGGGAGGAGCAGCGCGAAGGCCGGGAAGAGGTACCGCTCGTGCGCGCGGGTCGGGAGGAAGTAGAAGGCGAAGACCGCGCACGCCCCGCAGGCGAGGAAGGCCGCGACGTCCCGCCGCCACCACAGCGGCGCGGCCGACGCGGCAATGCCGGCCGCGAGCGCGATGCCGCCGGGAACGACGAGCCCGTCGTCCGGCTTCCAGAAGTCCGCGACGATCGACCAGGGGTTGAACGCGAAGAGCGACGTGTACGGATACGTCTCGGACGCGGATCGCACGAGCGCCACGAGCTCGGGCACCCCCGCGCGGAAGGGCGCCGCGAGCGCGAGGATGACGGCGGACGCGGCGAGACCCGCTCCGGCGACGGGGCGCAGGCGCTGCCCGCGGATGTACTCGAAGGTCGCGGCGGCGAGGACGAGGATGAGCGCGAGCCCGAACTGGGGCTTCATCATCGCCGCGAGGCCCGCGAGCGCGCCCGCGGCGACCCAGCGTCCCCGGCCCGCGCTGATGAGCGCGAGGACGAACGGAAGCGTGCCGACGGCATCGACCTGTCCCCAGTACGCGCCGGCGAAGACGATGCCCGGCGCGAAGAGCCACAGGGCGGCGGCGAGGACCGCGTGGCGGGGCCCGCCCGCCTGCCACGCGACCCGGGCCAGGACGAGCGCGATCGCGACGTCGAACGGGATGGACACGGCCTTCACGGCGGCACGCAGCGCCTCGCCGTCGAGGAGCGCGCCGAGGAGCCAGAGGACATAGAGGAAGCCGGGCGGGTAGTCGGAGAAGTACCCGGGCTCGTAGAAGCCCGCCGGGCCGACCTGCGCGAGGCGCTCGGCCCACGCCATGAAGGTGCTCACGTCGGTGGGGAAGCCCGGCGAACCGACCGAGAGCAGGCGGAGCACGACGCCGCCGAGCGCGAGCGCGGCGAGGAGCACCTGCGTGCGGCGGTCGTACGTCACTGCCAGTAGCCGAAGCGGGAGATGGCGACGAGCGCGTACACGTTCATCGCGACGGAGAGCAGCGCGGCAGCGAGGAACAGCAGGGACGGGCGGCCGCGCCAGGCCTGCCCGCTCCGCGCGTCCCCGGCGAGCGCGAGCGCGACGAGGAACGGCTGCGCGTCGAGGCTGAAGCGGTAGCCGAACTGCGCGAAGCCGACCGTGCCGTGCAGGATGTCGGGGAGGAGGGCGAGCCCGGCCGAGAGCGCGACGGCCCCGAGGAGCCCGTCGCGGCGGATCCGGCGCAGCCCGCCGAAGATCCAGAGGAACGCCGGCGTCGTGAAGAACAGGCTCATGCCGATGATGCGGAAGCGGAGGAACGCCCACTCGCCGTCGACGAACTCCGGCGCCTCGAGGAAGATCGCGTAGAGGTGGCGCGGGATGTACAGCGGCGAGAAGAGGCCGTGACGGTAGAAGTAGTCGTCCACGGTGAGCATGCCGTAGCCCGCATCCGCGATCGTCCCCCAGCGCAGCAGGTTGTAGCCGAGGTATGCCGCGGCGAACGGCGCGCCGCCCGCGACGACCCAAGCGAGCGTCGGGAGGTACGGCCGGCCGCTCTGCCGCGCCGCGAGGAGCGCGAGCGCCGGGAACGCCGCGGCGACGGGCAGGCGCGCGAGGGCGGCGAGGCCGATCGCGGCGCCGACCAGCCAGCCGCGCTCGCCACGGAGCGCGAAGAGGAACGCCAGCGCGGTGAAGAGCACCGCGACGCCGTGCGCGGCGTACCACGCGCGCCCGTCGACGCTCGAGAAGAGCAGCGTTGTCCCGAGCGCCGAGAGCACGGCGCCAGCGACCCCGACCGGGCGCGGTGCGCCGAGCGCGCGCAGCGCGAGGTAGAGCACGCCCGCCGAGGCCCCGCCACAGAGCTGCGACACGAGCGCCTGCGCCCCGGCCGCGCCGAAGACCGGGACGAGCGGGACCGCGAGGACCGCGGGGAGCGGCGGGTAGGCGACGCAGTAGCGGCTCTCGCCGCAGGGAAGGAGCTCGTTCAGCCAGGACGGCGCCTCGTCGAGCCACCAGCGGCCCTCCGCGAACGCCTGCGCGAGCCGGCCGTAGTAGTCGTAGTCCGTCTGGAGCCCGAGGCCGGA
>DASUCM010000143.1:0-4550 GCA_036276035.1 Candidatus Limnocylindria bacterium
GGCCCTCGGCGGTGCCCTCGCGCCCGGACTGCGCGTCGACGTCATCGCCGTGCCGATCGCCGGAAAGGCGCCGCCGACCCGCGGCGTCGAGCTCATCGCCTCGCGCGCCATGGTCCTCGACGTGCGGAGCGAGGGCGGGCAGGCGGTGGGAGCGGATCCGCGGCGCCTCGACCGTCTCGGCAGCATCGTCATCGCCATCGCGCCGAGCGACGAGCTTCGCGTTGCCGAGCGCATCACGACGAGCACGTTCGTGATCGCGTTCGCGCCGCGATGAGGTCGCTTCGGCTGGCCGGACGTCCCGTAGCGCCGATCGATCTCCTGCTCGCGCGCACCGCGGAGCGGATCGTGCGGTCCGACGCGACGATCTGGGTGCTCCCGCTGGAGGGAACGCGCGACGCGTTGCGCCGCGGGCTCGCGTTCGCGGGCATCGGTGCGTCCGACGACGATCTGCCGGTCCCGCGCGCTGACCTTGTGCCGGCCCTGGGATCCGACCTGAGCCCGGCGACCGAGCCGGCGCTCGACGCGCTCACGCTCTCACGTCTCCAGCTCGCCTGGTCGACGCGACGCGCGCTCGGACACCCCTGGCTCCGCGCGGCGTGGCCCGCGTACCGGACGCGCCGGCGCGTCGCCTGCCGCGCGCTGCTGCGCGGGTCGGACGAGGTCGTCCGCTGGGAGCGCCGGGCCTGGCTCGCGCCCGGCGCGATCCGGCTGGCGGCGGTCCGGCGATCGTTCCGGCCGATCGTGTTCGACCGCGCGGCCCTCGACGCGCTGCGACCCGGCGGCGTGCTCCACGCCGACGAAGGCGCGATCACGCGCTGGGCCTTCGGATGAGCCTGCGCGCGCGGCTCGATGCGATCGTCGGTCCCTACGCGTTGACGCTCCTCAGGGAGGCGACCGGTCGCAGCGACCCTCTGCCACACCTCGCGCCTTCGCCGCCGGCTGCGCTCGCCCCGGGACGGACGGTCGCCTTCTGGTCGTTGTGCGCCGGTGTCGGGACCTCGACGACGGCAGCGCTCGTCGCGCACCGCTCGACCGCCGCCCGCGCGCCCGCGCTGCTCGTGGACCTCGATCTCCACGCTCCTGCACTGGCGCTACGCGCCGGAGTGCAGGCGGCGACCGTCGCCGACGCGCTCCTTCGGCCGGGACGCGAGCGCGAGCTCGTCTCGCGGTGGGAGCGGACGCCGTTCCTCGGCGGTGCGCCCGGCCTGCACGCGTCCTTCGACGGGGCGCGTGTCGTCGCGCTCGTGGAGCGCGCCGCCGCGGGCCGCCCCGCGGTCCTGGATCTCGGTGCCGGTGCGGACGCCCTCGACGCGACCGTGCTGTCCCGCTGCGCGCGTCTCTTCGTCTGCGCGGGCACGCGGGTCGCCCAGCTCCAGGCCGCCTTCTGCTCTGCGCCGCTCCTCTCGGCGCTGCCGGTGCCGGTCGCGCTGGTCGTCGTCGGAGCGAGCGACGAGGACGCGAAGCGGATCGCGGATCGCCTGCCGTGGCCGCTCGCAGCGGTCGTCCCGCTGGACGACCACCTCGCGCGGGACGACTTCGCCGCGCGCGCACCGACCCTGCACGCGATCGATCACCTGATCCGGGCAGCGGCGTGAACGCGGAGACGGTCGCCCGCATCCGCAGCGAGATGGCGGGACTCTCCGACCCGGCGACCCTGCTCGGCCTCTACGCGGACCCCGCGGGCCGTCAGGTCCTGCGCGAGCGCGTGCGGTCGCTGAGCCGTGCTCCGCTCGATGAGAGCGAGCTCGACGCCATCTGCGCGGAGCTGTTCGGCTTCGGCCCCCTGCAGCGCTGGCTCGACGATCCCGACGTCACCGACGTCCTCGTGAACAGCCCCGGGGACGTGTACGTCGAGCGGAGTGGCAGGCTCGTCCGCACCGACGCACGCTTCCGCGACGCGAGCGAGCTCGCCGACCTCGTCTACCGGATCGCCGCGAGCGTCGGGCGCGAGCTCACGGTCGAGCAGCCCTTCGTCGATGCGCGCATGCGCGACGGCAGCCGGGCGAACGCCGTGATCGAGCCCGTGGGCGGGCCGTCCCTGTCGATCAGGCGCTTCCGGCGCGTGTCGATCGCGCTCGCCGGGCCGGCCCCGTCGTGGCAGGCGTCGTCCGGCCTGCCGGAGGAGGTGATCGCGTGGCTGCGCTCCGCGGTGATCGAGCGGCGCAACCTGCTCATCAGCGGCGCGACCGGATCGGGCAAGAGCACGTTCCTCCGCTCCCTCTCGTCCATCATCCCGGTCGACGAGCGGCTCGTGGTGATCGAGGACACGAACGAGCTCTCCCTTCCGCACCCGCACGTCGTGCATCTCGAGTGCGTGCCGGGTCGTGACGGGACCGGGGTGCGCGTCGCGGATCTCGTCGTCAACGCGCTCCGCATGCGGCCGGATCGCATCATCGTCGGCGAGGTGCGGTCGCCGACCGAGGCGTCCGCACTGCTCGAGGCGCTCAGCACCGGGCATGACGGGGCGATCACGACCCTGCATGCAGGCTCCGCCGCCGACGCGATCGCGCGCCTCGAGCTTCTCCTTGCCCGGGCGGGAGAGCTTGCGGCGACCGCCGTCGAGCGCCACATCCGCCGCGCGATCGACGCCGTCATCCACGTCGTCCGCAGGCCGGACGGCGTCCGCGCGGTCGCCGAGGTCGCGGCGGCGGGGATCGCCGGCCTCGAGCCCGTGTGGAGCGCCGGGCCGCGTGATGGGCCGCGGCCGTGATCATCGTCGGTGCGTGCGTGGGCGCGGTCGCGGTGTGGCTGGTCGCCGCGGCAGCGCTGAGCCCCCGTCCGCCGCGCCCCGGGTGGCCCCATCCCGAGAGCGATCGCCTCCGCGACGCGGCCTGGCCGCTCTCCGCCGCGCGGTGGGAGGGCCTGCGTCTCGTGCTCGCGGTCCTTGCGGGACTCGCCGGTGCCGCAATGGCCCAGGACGCGATCGCATCCGCGGTCATCGGCGCCGCGCTCCCGAGCATCGCGCTGCGCGTGCGGTCCGACGCCCGCCGGGACCGGGCCGCCGCGCGCGCGCTGGATCAGCTCCGCGCCGTCCGCGCCGCGCTCGCGAGCGGAGCGACGCTGGTCGAAGCGATCCGCCGCGGCGCGGCCACGACCAGCGACGACATCGCGGCCCGGCCGCTGCGGCTCGTCGTGCGTGAGTTCGCGGTGGGCGTCTCCCTGTCCGACGCGCTGCGGGCCGCCGCCGCGCACGCCCCGCCGCGGCTCCGTCCGGCGCTGCGCACGCTCGCGATCGGTGTGGACGAGCGTCTGCCCGTGCCGCAGCTGTGCGCCCTGAGCGGCGCGGTCATCGACCGGATGGCGTTCGACGAGCAGCTCGGGGACGAGGTCCGGGCGCGCACCGCCGGTCTCCGGCTGCAGATCTGGGCGATGGCCGCGCTCGTCCCGGCCCTCGCGCTCTACCTGGCCGCCACGGTGCCGATGGTCGGGGAGACGCTCCGGTCGCCGCTTGGTACCCGGCTCCTCATCCCGGCCGGCGCCGCGCTGGAGCTGCTCGGCATCGTCGTGGCGCGGCGCGCGGTGCGCGGCGTCGTCACGTGATCGAGCTCGGTGCGGTCCTCGTTGCCCTGGCGATCCCCGCGATCGTGGCGGCCGCGCCTCGTGCGTCGCCGGTCGCGATGCGCCTCGAGAGCGTCGCCGCCGCGCGACGCGACGCGGCGGCGCCGTTGCGCGCGCGATGGTCCGCGCTCGGCCCCGACGGCGGCCGGCGCGCGCTCGTCGCGGGCGCGGTCGCGCTGCTCGCGACCGTGTCCGGTCTCGCCGTGCTCGCCCCGGCGCTCGCGTACGGTGCCTTCATCGCGCCGTCGGTCGCGGCGGATCGGCGCCGCGCGGCCGATCGCCGCGAGGCGGAGCGCTCGCTCGGCATCGCGATGGAGTGGACCGACGCGCTCGTCGGCGTCGGCCAGCCGCCGGAGCGCGCCTTCGCGGCGGCGGCGCGGCACGGCACCGGCTCGCGCGTCCTCGACCCGGTGCTGCGCGAGGCCTGCGGCGCGGCGGCACTTGGGGCCCCGCTCTTCCGGGCGCTCGGTGCCGGGGCGCGCGACGCGGGCCTCGACCAGCTCGCCGCGCTCGCCGATGAGCTGGACCGCGCGCGCGACCTTGGTCGTGGGTCCCGTGCGGTCGTGCGCGACGCGCGGGACGAGCTGCGGCGGCGGGAGCGCGCCGGCGTGATCGCGGCGGCAGCGAAGGTGGACCTGAAGCTCCTGCTCGTGCTGGTCGCCTGTTACCTCCCGGCGCTGATGCTCACCGTGGTGGTGCCCCTGTTCGTCGGCCTGCTCGCGGGGATCCTCGAGTGAGACCGGTCGCCGTGAGTACACTGGTCGAAAGCGCGGCGCACACATGCGCAAGGGGAAGTGACGGATGCCCTTCAACCTCGGTGGCGGCGAGCTCGTCTTCGTCCTCGTGATCGTGCTCATCGTGTTCGGCGCAGGCAAGCTGCCGGACGTCCTCGGCCAGCTCGGCCGCGGCGTGAAGACGTTCCGCGACGAGTCGACGGGCGAGAAGTCGACGACCAGCACCACGACCGCGACAGAGGACCAGGCCAAGCGGAC
>DASUCM010000144.1:0-2123 GCA_036276035.1 Candidatus Limnocylindria bacterium
CCGCGACGCCTGAGGGATGCCGGTCGAGCGGGGCGGGGATCGCGCTGATCTCCGCGACCGCCTGCCACGGCCGCGCGTCGTCCAGGAAGGGCAGCTCGCGCACGACGCGGACGCCGCTCCCGTCGAACACGACGACCGCCCGCGCGGAGGGCAGCGCTAGCGCCACGCCCATGAGGAGCACCGCCGCGGAGATCGCGGGACGGTCGACGACCATCGCGAGCACCCGCCGCGCGACGAGCGTGACGGGACGGCCGCGGTGCCAGCCACGGAGCGTGCCGCGCGCCCAGGCGAGCATGTGCCGCCCGCCGGCGATCCGGACGATGAGCGAGGTGAGCATCGCGGCAGCCGCGAGACCGGCCGCGAGGCTGCGGGGATCGAACGGCGACAGGCGCGAGTCGACCACGAAGATCCCGTCGGGCACGGCCGGCGCGGTGCCGAGGGCGAGCACGTGCGGGACGACCAGCACGCACACGGCCGCGCAGGCCAGGAACACGAGGCCGACGACGGCGGGCGTGAACACGTCGTCCTCGTCGGCGAACTCGTCGCGCAGCCGGTCGGCGGCGTTGCTGAAGTCGAGCGCCGCGGTGCCGGAGCGGTCGAGCGATCCGCCGCGCGCCTCCGCGAGGAGCCGGGCGAGCGGCTTCGCGAGCTCGGGCTCCGGGACGCCGTCGATCGTCACCGCGAGGACGATGCGCTGCGCCGCGGTGCGGACGATCACCTGCCCCCTGCGCTCGCCGACGTCGGTGACCGCGGTCCACGGCACGCCGAACGGCTCCTTGCCCGTGACGTGGAGGCCGACGACATCGAACGAGAGCTCGCCGGGGCGCGCCGGGAAGCCGCGGAACACGGGCACCTTCATGCCGTTCGCGCGCTCCTCGAGCACGGGCACCGGCGGGACCGGGACCGCGCCGGCCCTGGGCTCGCGGACCTTGGCCTCGCGCGGCTTCGTCTCGCGGGCCTTCTTCGGCGCGGCGCTCTTCGCGGCGGGCGCGTCCGTCCCGGCTGTCCTGACGAGCGGCGGGAGCGTGAAGGGCTGAAGCGTCTCCGCACTTGGCGCGGCCGCGGGAGCGGCGGCGAGCGGCTCGGGTGCGGCGGCGAGCGGGTCGGGTGCGGCGGGCCCGGGCTCGGCCGGACGCGGCGTCTCCGCCGGCCCGGCGAGCCCGAGTGCCTGAAGGCGCGGATCGACGCTATCGCTGATCGGTCAGGCCCCTGCGGCGCGCCCGCACCTGGGCGAGCGTCGTCGTGATCGCGAGGTAGCCGAAGACCGCCATCATCGCGATGCCCGCGAGCAGCATGAACGAGCCGGATGTGATCAGCTCGCGCCCTCCTTCGGCGCGACCGAGGTTGCCGGCGGCGATGCCGCCCGTCGTGATCGTCGTCGCGAAGTTCGCGAGGACCAGCCCCATGAACGCGAGACCGACGTACGCGAAGACAAGTGGCCACGTGGTGGGTCGTTTCATGGCCTGTTCCTAGCGCAGGGCCGCGTCACCCGCAATGGGCAGATAGGGCCACGTAACGCGTTTATGCATCGCACGTCACAACAGACGGCTCCCAGGCGAGGAAGGGCTCTGCCCGACCGAGCCGCAGGGCCCCCGGGAGCCCGGCGCAGACGAAGTCGGCGCCGGGGCCCGGGGTTCGACTAGATGAAGAGAGGTGCGAGGACGAGCGTGATCGTGGCGAGCAGCTTCACGAGGACGTGGAGGCTCGGGCCCGCGGTGTCCTTGAACGGGTCGCCGACCGTGTCGCCGACGACGGCGGCCGCGTGCGCCGGGGTGCCCTTGCCGATGATCGCGCCCGCGGCGTCCTTCAGGTGGTTCAGCTCGATGTACTTCTTGGCGTTGTCCCACGCGCCGCCGCTGTTGTTGAGGACCGTCGCGAGGATGACGCCGGCCATCGTGCCGACCATGAGCATCGCAGCGGCGGCCTCCGCCTTCAGGATCATGCCGACGCCGATCGGGAAGAGGACCGCGAGCAGCCCGGGGGCGATCATGTTCCGCAGCGCGGACGCGGTCGTGATGTCCACGACGCGCGCGTAGTCCGGCGTCTCCGTGCCGGCCATGATCCCGGGGCGCGCCCGGAACTGCGTCCGGACCTCCTCGATGATCGCGGCGCCGGCGCGGCCG
>DASUCM010000145.1:0-7161 GCA_036276035.1 Candidatus Limnocylindria bacterium
CGTCGCGGCCGTGCCCGGCGCGATGGACGCGCACCTCACCGATCCCCTGTTCTGGGGCGCGATCGCGCTCGGGTTCGTCATCGCGTTCCCGTTCGCGTACCTGGCGAACCGCTGGATGATCGCGCGCGGTGCCGGCCACGCGCACGGAGCGCACCACTAGCGCGGCCGGCGCCGCGCGCGGCTACTTCGTCGTGGGCGTGGGCTTCGTCGTCGAGCTCGAGCAGCAGGCGCCGCAGCAGTTGCCGCACTTGCAGGCCATGGCAGTCACCTCCAGGTGTTGTGGCGAGAGCGCTCCCTTTTACAGGCTAGAGGCGCTGCGTCCGGTCGCTCTGCGGCGGCATGGGACGCACCGGCGGCACGATCTCGATCTCCTCGCGCTCGGCCGGGTGTCCGAAGATGTAGAGGTACGAGACGCCCGCGAGCGCAGCCCCGAGGAGCGGGCCGATGATGTGGACGGCGCCGTCGCGCAGGTAGCCGCTCGCGACCGCGGGCCCGAACCAGCGCGCGGGGTTCATCGACGCGCCGGTCAGCGGGCCGCCGACAAGGATGTCCGCGGTGACTGCGAGCCCGATCCCGAAGCCGGCGATCTTCGGCGCGTTCGGCGAGACCGCCGTGCCGAAGACGGCCCACACGAGGAAGAGCGTGAGCAGCGCCTCGATGATGATCGCGGCGAGGAGCGAGATGCCCGGCGCGACGCCGGGGGTCCCGAGGTGCGAAGCGTCCATCGCCGCCGGCGCGTAGTCGAAGATGAGGCGCAGCACGATGCCGGCGAGCAGCGCCCCCGCGAGCTGCGCGCCCCAGTACGTCGGCACGCGCGGCCAGGGATGCTTGCGCGCCACCGCGAGGCCGAGCGTGACGGCGGGGTTGAAGTGCCCGCCCGAGATCGCGCCGAAGCTGGAGATCGCGACCGAGAGCGCGAGACCGTGCGCGAGGGCGATGCCGAGCAGTCCGACGGCACCGTTCGTCGCCTGGTTCGTCACGATCGCGCCGGCGCCGATGACGAAGAACCAGAACGTGCCGCACGCCTCCGCGATCAATGCGCGCGTGTGCTCGGTCATGGCCGTGCCCCTCATGCTGCCGACCTCCACTATCGTTGCGCTGCGATGGCGGACTTTAGACCAGTCGAGGCCGCGAAGGCCCGGATCCTCACGATCAAGCCGGCCGCGCCGGGCACGCCGCCCGAGCGCGCGAACGCGGAGTGGGTCGAGATCCTCGTGAACCTCGACAGCGACCTCGCGAACTGGCGCCTGCAGCACCTGCGCGCGCTCTGGCGGGCGGAGACGGCGCGGCCGGTCGAATGGGACTGGGTCTACACCTGGGGCTCGCCGGCGTTCGTGCGGGCAGGCGAGATCTACCGCATCCACTCGGGCTCCCAGGTGCGGGCGGCGATGCACCCGGTCCCCGACGACCTCGTCCCGGGCCGCAAGCACGTGTACTCGGCCGGACCGGTCGCGGCCGCGCGGACCTTCTGGGTGAAAGGTGACTACGTGAGGCTCGTGGACGCGTTCGGCACCGTGATCGACGAGGTCGTCGTGTGGCCGGACGACCCGGCGCCCGTGAAGGAGCCGGCGAAAGCGGCGCGGTAGGCGCATCCGCCCGGCGATCGTCCGCGTACTGCTGACGTGTCAGGTCCCGCCCCGAGGCGCGGTCGTCGCAGCATCGTCCTGGCCGCTCTCGGCGGCTTCCTGGCCGCGCTCCTCCTCGTGGGGCTGGTCGGCCTCCCGCTCGCACTCACGCACCGCAGTGAGCTGCCCTTCGAGCGGCGCATCGCGTCGACGCTCGTCTCCGCCGTGGTCGCGCTCTCGGCGGGCGACGCGTCGAACCCGGTGGCCGGGAGCGCGGGCGCTATCGCGACCGGCCGCGCCGCCTACACGGGGTCGTGCGCGCTCTGCCACGGCGCCACGGGGGACGGGCGCGGGCGCTTCGGCACGTCGACGTACCCGGCGGCGGCCGACCTGCTCGACGAGAGCGCCCGCTCGAAGAGCGACGCGCAGCTCTTCTGGATCACGAAGAACGGACTCAGCTTCACCGGCATGCCCGCGTTCGGCGACGTCTTCGAGGACGACGAGCTGTGGGCGATCGTCGCGTACCTGCGCGCGCTCCAGCGCGGGACGAGCCGGCCGATCGAGGTGCCTTCGCCCACCCACGTACAGCTCCTCGTCGCGGACCCGCACGGCGACGCGGTCGCGCGCGGAGCGGCGACGTACTTCGCGCAGGGCTGCGCGCTGTGCCACGGCCCGACGGCCGACGGACCCGACGGCCTCGCGCTCCGCGGGCGGGCGGGGACGCACGTCGTGCGCGAGGGCCAGCCTGGGATGCCCGCGTTCGGGCCGGATCGCATCAGCGACGCGCAGCTCAGGGACCTCGAGGCCTTCCTGCTCGCTCGCTTCGTGAACTAGACCGAGCGACGCCCGTCCCTTAGGCGCGCAGCTCCCGTGTCTCGGTGGCCAGCCTCCGGATCTCGTCCTCGAGGACGGTCACCCCGATCCCCGGCCCGGTCGGGACGACCATCGTCCCGTCCCGGTCCACGGTGAACGGCTCGCCGATGATCTCCGTCGCGAAGTAGCGCGCCGAGGCCGCGACGTCGCCGGGCACCGAGAAGTTCGGCAGCGACGCGAGGTGGACGTTGTGCGCCCGGCCGATGCCCATCTCGAGCATCCCGCCGCACCACACCGGGATCGCGCGATCCTGGCAGACGTCGTGGATCCGCTTCGCGCTCGCGAGGCCGCCGACCCGGCCGGCCTTGATGTTGATGACCTTCGTCGCGCCGATCTCGATGGCCTTGCGCGCGTCGTCCGCGCTGTGGATGGACTCGTCGAGGCAGATCGGCGTGCGGATCTCGCGCTGCAGCGTGGCGTGGTCGACGATGTCGTCGTGCGCGAGCGGCTGCTCGATCATCGTCGGGTGGTACGCGTCGATGCGCTTGAAGACCGGCGCGTCGGCGAGCGTGTACGCGGAGTTCGCGTCGAGCATGAACGGCAGCTCCGGGAACCGGTTGCGCACGGCCTCCGCGATCTCGCTGTCGCGGCCGGGCTTGATCTTCAGCTTCACGCGCTGGTAGCCGCCGGCGAGCTCCTCCTCGATGCGCGCGAGCAGCGCGTCGATGGATGCCTGGAGCCCGATCGCGACCCCGCAGAGGATGCGGTCGCGCGTCCCGCCGAGGTGCTTCGAGAGCGGGACGCCGGCGCGCTTCGCGGCGAGATCCCAGACCGCGCTCTCGATAGAGGCCTTCGCCATGCGGTGCTCGCGGATCCAGTCGAGCTCGCGCTCGACCTGCTCGGGACCGGCGAGGTCCACGCCGAGCAGACGCGGGATCATGATCTCGGTGAGCGCGTACCACACGGTGCGCGGCGTCTCGCCCGAGTACCACGGCAGCTCCGGCGCGACGCTCTCGCCCCAGCCGACGGCTCCCTCGCTCTCGACGCGGACGATGACGTGCGTCTGATGCGTCTCGACGGAGCCGCTCGTCTCATACGCGCGCTTCAGCGGCAGGCGGACGACGAAGAGCTCGACCCGCTCGAGCCTCACGGCCGCCTCGGCTGCGGCACGAGCAGGTACGCGCCGCGGCCGTCCGCCCCCCGAAGGAACTCCACCGCCGCATAGCCTGCACCGAACGCCGCCTCGAAGGCGGCGCGGGCCGCGTGCCGCCAGGCCAGCGCGAGGGAGCGGTCGGTCCGCTTCACCGACTGGAAGTCCGAGGGGATCTCGAGGAGCAGGTGCGACTCGCCAGCCGGGGGCCCGAGGTCGGCGGGCCGTCCGCGCTCGGAGCGCAGGACGTAGCGGATGCCTTCCGCCTCCGCGGTCTCGAGCGTCGGCGCCCGGTCCTCGCCGCGGAGCCGCTTGTAGGTGCGGTCGTGGCCGACCGGCCACTCCACGTGGAAGCGATCGGACGGGAGCCCCGCGTTCAGCCGGTCCGGCATGGCGCCGTAGTGATCGCGCAGGTACGTGCGCGCGTAGGTGCCGAGCTTCGCGAAGTTGAAGTGGGCGTTCAGCGCCTCGAGGGGGTCCATGGTCCAGGTCACGATCTCGATCCCCTGGTCGAGACAGTGGTCGCGCTGCGCCTCCTTCAGCGCGAGCGCGACCCCGCTGCCGCGGTGCCTCGCCCGGACGGCGAGCATGTGCGAGTGGTGGCGGAAGTGGGCGTCCTGGATGCCCAGGAAGCCGAAGACGAACCCCGCCGGCCGCTCGTCCCCGTCGACGTAGCCGAGGGCCACGAAGCCGCCGTTGTGCGCCACGGCGAGCAGGAGCGGCGGGGGCACGATCGAGTCGCCCCAGACCTCCTCCTGGATCGGCACGGTCAGCGCGCAGGCGGCGATGTCGGTGGCGACGTCGATGCGCGCGGTCACGGCGGGTATGATGCGCGCCGATGGCGGGGAACGTGGAATTCCTGAAGCGCGTGCAGCTGTTCGAGGACCTCGATCAGCGCTCGCTCGACTCCATCGCGAACTCGGCGGTCGAGCAGAGCTACCAGCCCGGGCAGGAGATCGTCCGCCAGGGCGACACCGGTGTCGGAGCCTTCATCATCCGCTCCGGCCGCGTCGAGGTCGTGCAGGAGCGCGGCGGGAAGTCCGAGCGCATCGGCGAGCTGAGGTCCGGTGACGTCTTCGGCGAGATGGCGCTCCTCGACGAGTTCCCGCGCTCCGCGACCGTCCGCGCGATCGAGCCCACGACCTGCCTCGGCATCCAGCGCTGGCACTTCAAGGGCATCCTCGAGAGCCACCCGCAGATCGCGCTCGCGCTGCTGCCCGTCCTCACTCGCCGGCTTCGCAGTGCCGAGGCGCACAGCCACGAGGCCGCGGCGAAGCACTAGCCGCTCCACGCGGGCGCCCGTACTCTCGCGCTGATGCCACCCCGTTCCGCCGGCCGCACCGCCGCGCGCAAGCCCGAGAAGCCGGAGCGGACCGTCACGCGCGCCTTCCTGTTCAGTGACCTCCGCGGTTACACGGACTTCGTCGAGAGCCGCGGCGACGTGGAGGCGGCAGCGCTGCTCCGGGAATACCGCGGGATCGTCCGTGCGGCCGTCGCCCGCGGCGGTGGCGCAGAGGTGAAGACCGAGGGCGACTCCTTCTATGTCGTCTTCGAATCGGCGCTCGCGGCCCTCGAGTGCGCGGTCGCGATCCACCGCGGCGCCCAGGCCTACAACGACGCCCACCCCTCGGCGCCGATCCGCATCGGGATGGGCCTGCACGTCGGCGAGACGGTCCCCTACGACGACCAGTTCGTCGGCGGCGCGGTGAACGTCGCGGCGCGGCTCGCGTCGAAGGCGAAGGCCGGCGAGCTCGTCGTGAGCGACACCTTCCGCGGCCTGGTGCGCACCGGCCAGCGCTACCCGATGGAGGACCTCGGACCCCAGCGGCTGAAGGGCGTGACCGAGCGTCTCCGCGCGTGGATGGTGGACTGGCGCGAGCCCGGCGCGGCCCCGGCCGCGCCCCCACGGGCGGCGCCGGCGCTCCCGCTCCTCAGCCGCAGCGAGCCGGTCGTCCCGCGCCCGGTGCCCGGACAGCTCGTCTGCCCCGTCGTCGTCGGGCGGACCGCCGAGCGCGCGCGCTTCGCCGAGCACCTCACCCTCGCGCGCGAGGGCAGAGGACAGACCGTGCTGCTCTCCGGCGAGGCCGGCGTGGGGAAGAGCGCGTTCACGCGGCAGTCCATCGAGACCGCCTCGGCCGAAGGGTTCCGCGTGCTGTACGGCGTCACGGTCGAGTCCGACGGCGGCCTCCCGTACGCGCCGTTCGTCGCGGCGGTGCGCTCCGGATTCCGCGGGATCGAGCGGGAGCGGCTCGGCCGGGTGCTCGCGCAGACGGCGCCCGACCTCGCGCAGCTCTTCCCGGAGCTCAGCAAGTCGAGCCGGAGCGAGCCGGCGACGACCGTCGAGCAGCACCGGCTCTCGGTCGCGTTCCAGGGGCTGTTCTCCGCGTTCGCGCGCGAGGCGCCGGTCCTCCTTGTCGTGGAGGATCTGCACTGGTGCGACGAGGCGAGCCTCTCCCTCCTGCACTACCTCGCCCGCGAGCTCCGCGACACGCGCGTGCTCCTGCTCGGCACGTACCGCAGCGACGAGATGCACCGGCGCCACCCCCTGTTGCGCGTGCTCGCGGGCATGCAGCGCGAGCGGCTCATCGGCGAGATCGCGCTCGGCAAGCTGACACCCGCCGAGGTGCGCGAGCTCATCCGCGCGACGCTCCTCCCGACCGACCCGAACATCTCGGTCAGCGAGGAGTTCAGCAACGCGCTCTATGCGCGCTCAGAGGGGAATCCGTTCTTCACGGAGGAGCTCATCAAGTCGCTCGTCGAGTCCGGGGACATCTTCCACCGCGGGGAGACCGGGTGGGATCGCAAGCCGATCGACCAGATGAAGATCCCGGGCTCCGTGCGCGAGGCCGTTCGCGCACGGGTCGAGAAGCTGTCGCCCGATGCCCAGGCGACGCTCTCGGCGGCCGCGGCGATCGGCCTTCGATTCTCGTTCGACCTGCTGCGGAGCGTCCGCGGGATCCCCGAGGCCGAGCTCGAGGCACAGCTCCGCGAGTTCGTCGAGCAGCAGCTCGTCATCGAGCTCGGCGGCCGCTCCGACGAGTACGGCTTCCGGCATGCCCTCACGAAGGAGGTCGTGTACGACGACCTCATGGTCCGCGAGCGCAAGCGCCTGCACCGCGCGGTCGCGGACGCGCTCGCGGCGGACACGCGGTCGGAACCGGCCCTCATCGCGCACCACCTCATCGTGGCCGCGGACCACGATGCCGCCCTGCCGTTCCTCCTCGAGGCGGCGAGGCGCGCGTACCGCGCGTTCGCCCCGCGCGATGCCGCGGCGCATTACGAAAAGGCGATCGAGATCGGCGTGCCCGCCGAGCAGCTCGGCCCGACGCTCGAAGCGCTGGCGGAGACGTACTACCTCTTCGACTTCGCCCGCTCGCGCAAGGCGTCGGAGGAGGCTGCCGCGCTGTACCGCGAGCAGGGCGACGTCCGCGGCGCGTCGCGGATGCTCCGGCTCGCGAGCCGCAACGTCTGGCAGCAAGGGGAGCCGGAACGCCCGAGCGAGCTCGCGCAGGAGGCCATCGACGTCCTCGACGGGCTCGAGGAGACGGTCGAGCTCGGCCGCGCGATCGCGAATCTCGCTGGCCTGCGGATGGTCGCGCGCGCGGATACGGAGGCTGTCGCGCTCGCGGAGCG
>DASUCM010000146.1:0-7857 GCA_036276035.1 Candidatus Limnocylindria bacterium
GGGCCAGGTGCCCTCGGTCGGCCCGCTCGCGCCATACCTCCATCAGCTCATCGGCGGGCTGCGCGCCGGCATGAAGTACGCCGGCGCAGCGACCATCGAGGACCTCCGCACGAAGGCGCGCTTCGTGCGCATCTCCGGTGCGGGGCTTCGCGAATCGCACCCCCACGACATCCGCATCACCACCGAAGCGCCCAACTACCGGGTCCGGGCATGACCTGGGCCCACGAGCGGGATCTCGCCCGCCGTGCGCTGGACACCGCAAGGACCAGAGGAGCGGCCTACGCGGACGTGCGCTTCGTCCGCCGCACGACCGAGGACTCGCTCGTGAAGAACGGCCGCATCGAGACCGTGGACCGCGGCGAGACGTTCGGCTTCGGCGTGCGCGCGATCGCCGACGGAGGCTGGGGCTTCGCGGCCTCGCAGATCACGACCGCGGCTGAGGTCGATCGGGTGGCGGCGCTGGCCGTCGAGATCGCGCAGGCGAGCGCGCTCACGAAGCTCGCCGAGCCGCTGCTCTCACCGGTCCGGCCCGTCGTCGCGGAGTACGCGACGCCGGTCGAGGTCGATGCGTTCGCGCTGCCGTTCGAGGAGCGGATCGGCCTCCTCGTGGCGGCGGAGGAAGCGCTGCGGCGGCAGCCGGGCCTGCGCACGACCCGCGCGCGCTACGCGATCCAGCGCGAGGAGAAGCTCTTCCTCTCGAGCGAGGGTGCCGACATCGTGCAGACGCTCAGCGAGTGCGGCGGCGGCATCGCGGCCGAGGCGACCGGCGACGGCGAGCTGCAGATCCGCACCTATCCCGACGGGCTGCGCTTCCAGAACAGCGGCGGCTGGGAGTGCCTCGCGGCCTGGGACCTCGTCGGCAACGCGCCGCGCATCGCCCAGGACGCGGTCGCGCTGCTCACGGCGAAGAGCTGCCCGCAGGACGTGCGCACGACCGTGATCCTCACCGGCAACCAGCTCTCGCTCCAGTGCCACGAGTCATGCGGCCACCCGATCGAGCTCGACCGCGTGCTCGGCAGCGAGGCCGCGATGGCAGGCACCTCGTTCCTCACGACGGACCGCCTCGGCTCGTTCCGCTACGGCAGCGAGCACATCAACATCAGGATCGACTCGACCTCGCCCCGCGGTCTCGGGACCTTCGGCTACGACGACGAGGGCGTGCCGGCGAGCGACGGGTGGGCGGTGAAGGACGGCGTCTTCGTCGGCTACCTCATGAGCCGCGAGACGGCGGCCGCGCTCGGGACGACCTCGAACGGGACGATGCGCGCTGACGGGTGGTCGCGGCTCCCGATCATCCGCATGACGAACGTCTCGGTGATGCCCGGGAGGGCCGGCTCGCTCGACGATCTCATCGCCGACACCGACGACGGGATCCTCATGGACACGAACCGCTCCTGGTCCATCGACGACCGCCGCCTGAACTTCCAGTTCGGGACCGAGATCGCCTGGGAGATCAAGAAGGGCAAGCGGGGCGACATGATCCGCAACCCGACCTACACCGGCGTCACGCCGGAGTTCTGGGGCTCGTGCGACGCGGTGTGCTCGGAGGGCGAATGGGTCATGTGGGGCACCCCGAACTGCGGCAAGGGGCAGCCCGGACAGACCGCCCACACCGGCCACGGCGCGGCCCCGGCGCGCTTCCGCAATGTCCGGGTCGGGGTCGTGAAGTGAGCGTCGCCGGAGAGCGCGTCACGTCGGCCGGGCCGCTGTTCGGTGAGGCCGAGCTGCGGCGCATCGCGCACGACGCGCTGCGCCAGACCGATGGCGACGCTGCGGAGGCGGTGATCGTCGCGCGGACGGGCGGGCTGACCCGGTTCGCGAACGCCGCGATCCACCAGAACGTCGCGTCGCTCGAGGCCACGCTGCGCGTGCGCGTCGCGCGCGGCACGCGCGTCGCGACGCAGGCCACCGATCGGCTCGACCCCGAGGGCGTCCGCGCGGTCGCGCGGAGCGCGAGCGAGCTCGCGCGGCTCGTCCCGGAGAACCCGCAGTTCGCGGGCCTCCCCGCGCCGCGCCCGATCCCGCCGGCGCCGACGGCCTTCGCCGAGCGCACCGCCTCAGCGTCGCCGCTCGACCGCGCGAAGGCCGCGAAGCTCGTCTGTGACCCCGCCCGCGCGAAGAAGCTCCGCGCGGCCGGCTTCGTGTCGACGAACGTGCAGGAGATCGCCATCGCGAGCACCCTCGGCACCTGGGCGTACTCGCCGGAGACGACGAGCGAGGTGCAGATCGCGGCGATCGGCGACGCCGGTTCGGCCTTCGCGCACCGGGTGGCGCTCGACTTCGACGCGCTCGACGTCCGCGGTGCCGCGGACGAGGCCATCTCGAAGGCGGTCCGCGCGCAGGGACCCCGCGAGCTCGCGGCCGGCGAATACGAGGTCGTCCTCGAGCCCTACTGCGTGCGCGACATCGTCGGCTTCCTCGGCCAGCAGCTCACCGGTCTCGCGGTCGAGGAGGGCCGCTCGTTCGTCGGCGGCCGGCTCGGCCAGCGGGTGACCGGCCCGGTGACGCTCGTGGACGATCCGTTCGACCCGTCGGGCCTCGCGCGGGCGTTCGACTTCGAGGGCCAGCCGAGCGATCGTCTCGCGCTCATCGAGGATGGTGTCGCGCGCGCCGTGGTCTACGACTCCGGCACGGCGCACCGCACCGGCAACCGCAACACCGGTCACGCGCTGTTCCCGAACGCCTTCGCCCCCGCGAGCGCGATGCACCTGCGCCTCGAGGCCGGCACGAAGACGCGCGAGGAGCTCATCCGCGGCGTGAAGCGCGGCGTGCTCGTCACGCGGTTCTGGTACACGCGCTGGGTCCACCAGCTCCGGACGATCGTGACCGGCATGACGCGCGACGGCACCTTCGCGATCGAGGACGGGGAGATCGCGTACCCGGTGAAGAACTTCCGCTTCACGCAGTCGTATCACGAGGCGCTCGCCGGCGTGCGCGGGATCGGCCGCGATCTCGAGCTCCTCCTCCCCGCCGACGCGTTCGGGATCCAGGCCGCGTCGCAGCGCGTGCCGGCGCTGCACCTCGCCTCCTTCGCCTTCACGGGCGTGACGGCGCACTGATGGCCGAGCGGGTCGCGGACCGCGCCGCCGGCGGAGCGCCGCGGGACGCGATGACGGCCCGGCAGACCATTGCCATCCTCGACTTCGGGTCCCAGTACACGCAGCTCATCGCACGGCGCGTCCGCGAGTCGCGCGTGTACTGCGAGATCTTCCCGCACGACGTCACTCCCGCGGACCTGCGCGCGCGCAACGTCGTCGGCCTCATCCTCTCCGGCGGTCCCGCGAGCGTGTACGAGGACGGCGCCCCGCACCTCGACCCGCGGCTGCTCGACGGGTCGCTGCCGGTGCTCGGGATCTGCTACGGCATGCAGCTCATGGCGCACCTGCTCGGAGGCGAGGTCGTGCCGGAGGGTCTGCGCGAGTACGGCCCGGCGATGGTCCGGCTCACCGACCGCGCCGGCATCTTCGAGGGTCTGTCGGAAAGTGAGCGCGCCTGGATGAGCCACGGCGACTCGGTGCGGCGGCTCCCGCGCGGCTTCCACGCCATCGCGACGAGCGACCGGCTCCCGATCGCCGCGATGAGCGACGGCGACCGCCGCTACGGCGTGCAGTTCCACGTCGAGGTCATGCACACGCCGCGCGGCGCCGAGATCCTGCGCAACTTCCTCCTGCGGGTCTGCGGATGCGCAGGAGACTGGACGCCCGCCGCGTTCGTCGAGGAGGCGGTCGCGGAGCTGCGGGCGACGATCGGAGACCGCTCCGCGATCTGTGCGCTCTCCGGCGGCGTCGACTCGGCGGTCGCCGCGGCGCTCGTCGCGCGCGCGATCGGCGACCGGCTCACCTGCGTGTTCATCGATACCGGGCTCATGCGCCTCGGCGAGGCCGAGCAGGTCGTCGCCACGTTCGGCCCGCGCCTCCGTCTCGTCGCCGTCGACGCGTCCGAGCGGTTCCTCGCGAGGCTCGCGGGCGTCGACGACCCGGAGGAGAAGCGATCGCGCATCGGCGAGGAGTTCGTGCGCTGCTTCGAGGAGGAGGCCCGCCGCATCGGCCTGCACGCGGACCGGCCGGCGGACGAGAAGCCGTTCCTCGTCCAGGGCACGATCTACCCGGACGTCATCGAGTCGCGCGCGCGCGACTCCAAGACGAGCGTCAAGATCAAGACGCACCACAACGTCGGCGGACTGCCCGAGGTGATGGCGCTCTCGGTCGTCGAGCCGCTGCGGCGCCTGTTCAAGGACGAGGTCCGGCGCGTCGGGGCCGAGCTCGGCATCCCCGAGGACATCCTCTGGCGGCATCCCTTCCCCGGACCCGGTCTCGCCGTCCGCGTCATCGGGCCGGTCGACCGGACGTCCCTCGACACGCTGCGCACGGCCGACGCGATCTTCCTCGAGGAGCTGCGCGCCGCCGGCGAGTACCGCGCCGTGGCGCAGGCCTTCGCGGTCCTCACGCCTGTGCGCAGCGTGGGCGTGATGGGCGACTTCCGCACCTATGGCTCGCTCGTCGCGCTCCGCGCCGTGACGACCGAGGACTTCATGACCGCGGACTGGGCGCGCCTGCCCTACGAGCTCATCGCGAAGGTGTCGGCGCGCATCGTGAACGAGGTGCCCGCGGTGAACCGCGTCGTGTACGACGTGTCGTCGAAGCCGCCCGCGACGATCGAGTGGGAGTAGGCCCGGCCCGGTGAGCTTCTTCGGCGGCGGCACGAAGAAGAAGATCGCCGAGTTCAAGGCGCAGCGACCGCTCGGGCGCGCGGCCGGCGCCCCCGGCCTGAACTGCCTCGTGCTCGGCGGCGGCGGCCGCGAGTACGCGCTCGCGTGGGCGCTCGCCCGCGCGTCGAGCGTGGCGACCATCGACGCGCTCCCCGGGAACGGCGGGACGGCTCTCTTCGCCCGCAGCATCGACGTCGCGCTGTCCGACGCGTCGGCGCTCCAGCGCTACCTCGCCGCATCGCTCATCGACCTCGCGATCGTCGGGCCGGACGAGCTCGTCGCGCAGGGGCTTGGGGACCTGCTGCGGCGCGCGGGGATCGCCGTCGTTGCCCCGTCGCGTGACGCCGCCCGGATCGAGTGGAGCAAGACGTACGCGAAGGAGCTCATGGTCGAGGCCGGCGTGCCGACGGCCCCCTGGGCCTCGTACGCGGATGCGGACGCCGCCCGTGCCGCGCTCGCCGGGCGCGACGGCCCCGTCGTCGTGAAGGCCGACGGCCTGGCGGCGGGAAAGGGAGTCGTCGTCGCGCGCGATCGCGCCGAGGCGCTCGAGGCGGTCGGTACGCCAGGTGTCGGCGGTGGGCGGATCGTGCTGGAGGACGTGCTCGAGGGCGAGGAGGCCTCGCTCCAGGCGCTCGTCGACGGCGACACGGTCGTGGCCCTGCCGACCGCGAAGGACCACAAGCGCGTCGGCGACGGCGACACCGGCCCGAACACCGGCGGGATGGGCGCTGTCTCGCCGAGCCCGGCCCTGCCGGATGGGGAGGCGCAAGACGCTGCCGATGAATTCATCGCGCCCGTCGCGCGCGCGCTGGGTCGGAGGGGTACGCCCTACCGCGGGGTGATCTTCGCGGGGATGATCCGCACGCGCGACGGCTGGCGCGTCCTCGAGTACAACGCGCGCTTCGGTGACCCGGAGGCGCAGGTCACGCTCCCACGGCTCGAGGGCGACTTCGGGAAGCTCATGCTCGCGCTCGGCGAGGGCCGCCTGGCCGCCCATGTGGCCGAGGATCCGCTGCGCGTGAGCGCACGAGCGGCGGTGAGCGTCGCGCTCTGCACGGAGGGATACCCCGGCGCATCGCGGAAGGGCGACGTCATCGAGATCGCTCCCGAGGGGATGCCGGAGGGTGTCTACCTCATGCACGCGGGGACGCGGCAGGCGGGAGCGCAGCTCGTGACGACCGGCGGCCGCGCGGTCCACGTCGTGGGGACCGGCGACACGGTCGAGCAGGCACGCGCCCGCGCGTACGAGGGCGCGGCGCGCGTCTCGTTCGACGGCAAGTTCTATCGTTCGGACATCGGGAAGCCGGCAGAGGAGCCGCGGACCGGCGGCGCAGGAACGGGGGGATCGGGATGAGCGCTCGGGTCGCGATCGTGATGGGTTCCGCGTCGGATCGGGCGACGATGCTCGTCACCGAGGAGACACTGACCGCCCTCGGCGTCGAGTCGGAGACGCGCGTGCTGTCCGCGCACCGCACGCCGGAGGCGCTGCGCGACTGGGCCGCGGGTCTCGAGGCCCGCGGGATCAAGGTCGTCATCGCCGCCGCGGGTGGCGCGGCGCATCTCGCGGGCAGCGTCGCCGCGCTCGTCACGCTGCCGGTCATCGGCGTGCCGCTGGCGAGCCCGAATGCCGTCGCCGGAGGGCTCGATGCGCTCCTCTCGACGGCACAGATGCCGCGGGGCGTCCCCGTGGCGACCGTCGCGATCGGCGAGGCGGGCGCCGCGAACGCCGGCATCCTTGCGGCCGAGATCCTCGCGCTCTGGGACCCCGACCTCGGCGCGCGCCTGCGCGCGATGCGCGAGGCCATGGCGGCAAAGGTCCTCTCCTCTTGAGCGAGCGCGCCTTCGAGTCGCGCTTCGACGCGATCTCGCCGCTCGACTACCGGTTCTACGGCGGCGACAGCAAGCTCTACGGCGAGCTCCACCCGTACCTCTCCGAGGAGGCGGCGATCCGCTACAAGGCGCGGGTCGAAGGCGCGCTCGCGCGCGCGATGTCGAAGTCCGGTCTGTGCTCCGAGCGCGTGGCCGAGGCCATCGAGCAGGCGTGCCACGACATCGCGCCGGCGGAGGTCGCCGCGGAGGAGTCGAGGACGCGCCACGACGTGCGCGCGCTCGTGAACGTCATCCAGTCGAAGGTGCCTGACGAGGCGAAGCGGTTCGTGCACCTCGGCGCGACGTCCTACGACATCGTCGACACGGCGAACGCGCTGCGCTACCGCGAGTGCGTGGAGAAGGTCGTCGTGCCGCGGCTCGCACGCGCGGTCGCGGTGTGCATCAAGATCGCCGAGGCCGAGGCCGAGACCGGCCAGATCGGCCGGACCCACGGTCGGCACGCCGAGCCGATCACCGTCGGGTTCCAGTTCGCCGAGTACGTCGCGCGGCTCGGCGAGCGGACGCTCCGCCTTGGCGAGGCGGCGCGCGCTCTCCCGGGGAAGCTCTCCGGCGCGGTCGGGGCGTACAACGCGCTCGGCCTGCTCTCGGGCGAGCCGCGCGAGCTCGAGCGCCGCTTCCTGCGCTCACTGAAGCTGAAGCCCGCGCCGCACTCGACGCAGATCGTGCCGCCCGAGGGCTGGACCGACCTCGTGCACCACGCCATCACCGCGCTCGGCGTCATGGCGAAGTGCGCGGACGATCTCCGCCACCTGCAGCGCAGCGAGATCGGCGAGATCGCGGAGGCCTTCGCCGCGGAGCAGGTGGGGAGCTCGACCATGCCGCACAAGCGCAACCCGGTGTCCTTCGAGAACGTGAAGAGCCTCTGGAAGGCGATGGCCCCGCGGATCGTGACGACGTACATGGACCAGATCAGCGAGCACCAGCGCGACCTCACGAACTCCGCGTCGCAGCGCTTCATCGGCGAGGTCATCGCCACGGTCGCGTACGCCGCGGGGCGGCTCGCCGACTCGCTCGAGAGCATCCGGGTCGACAAGGACCGCCTGCGCGCGAACCTCACTTCCGCGCGCGGCGGCATCGTCGCGGAACCGCTCTACGTCCTCCTCGCGAAGTACGGGCACCCCGACGCGCACGAGGCCGTGCGCCGGCTGACGCTCGAGGCGGAGCGCGGGTCGCGCAGCCTCCTCGAGATCGCGGTCCTCGATCCCGAGCTGAAGGCCTCGCTCGCGAAGATGTCGCCGGAGGAGCGCCGGGTGCTCGAC
>DASUCM010000147.1:0-12955 GCA_036276035.1 Candidatus Limnocylindria bacterium
CCGGATCCGCAGTCCCGCGCTACGCAGGCGCAGCAGGAGCTCCGCGCTGAAGAACGCCCCGTTCGAGCGCACGTCCGCGAGCGGCGCGCGCTGGAAGACCTCGGTCCGGAACAGCTTGTACGCGCAGTCGACGTCGCGGAACCCGCCGCCGAAGAGCAGCCGGATGACCTGCTTGTACACCCAGGCGATGAAAAGCCGCTTCGGCGGGTCCATGCGCTTCGCGCGGTAGCCGACGACCGCGTCGGCGCCGTCGATCTCGCGGATGAGCAGGCCGAGGTCCGCCATCCGGAATTGGTGGTCGCCGTCAGTGAAGAAGACGAAGGGGTGACGAGCGTTCGTCAAGCCTGACCGCACGGCACCGCCGTAGCCGCGGTTCGGCCGGTGGTGGATGACGCGCACGCGCGGGTCCGCCGCCGCGAGCCGGTCCGCGATCTCGCCCGTCCGGTCGCGGCTCCCGTCGTCCACCACGATGATCTCGAAGTCGTCCGCGAAGCGGGGGAGGGCCTCCTGCGCCTCCCGCACGACGGCCTCGATGTTCTCCTCCTCGTTGTACGCCGGGAAGAAGACCGAGAGCGCGGGGAGCCGTTCCGCCACGCCAGGAGCCTAGAGCGGCGCGGTCCTAGGCGTCGTATCGCGACCGCGTGAACTCCTTCATGACGCCGGTCACCTCGAAGATCGTCCGCTCGCAGATGTTCTGCACGCGGTCACCGATCCGCTCGAGGTTGTGCGCGACCCAGATGAGCCAGGTGGCGCGGTCGATGGTGCGCGGATCGTTCAGCATGAATGTGAGCAGCTCGCGGTACACCTGGTCGTACAGCTGGTCGATCTCGTCGTCGCGCTCGCCGACGGCGCGGGCCGCCGCCGCATCCCGCGAGATGAAGGCGTCCACGGCCGCGCGCAGGAGCTCCCGGCAGAGCAGGGCCATGCGCGGGACGTCGATGAGCGGCTTCAGGAGCTGCCGGTCCCCGTGCAGGAGCGCGATCTTCGCGATGCCGACGCAGTAGTCGCCCATCCGCTCGAGCTCGACGATCGCGTTGAGGACCGCGATGACCGTGCGCAGGTCGCTCGCGAGCGGCTGCTGCTGCGCGATGAGGTGGACAGCGTCGTCCTCGATCTTGAAGCGCAGCTCGTTGATGCGCGCGTCGTCCGCCACGACGCTCTCGGCGAGGCCACGGTCGAGACGCTCGAGCGCGCGGATGCTCCGCTCGAGCGCGACGTCGACGAGGCTGGCGAGGGAGCGGAGGTCGCGCTGCAGCCCGAGAACGCCCTCCTCGAGGCCCTGGCGCGAGCGTGTGACCGGCATGCTCAGCCGAACCGGCCGGTGATGTACGCCTCGGTGCGCTCGTCCCGCGGCGTCGTGAAGAGGTCGCGCGTCGCGCCGAACTCGACGAGCTCCCCGATGCGCTCCTCGCCGGAGAGCAGAAAGGCCGTGTGGTCCGACACGCGCGAGGCCTGCTGCATGTTGTGCGTCACGATGACGATGCTGTACTCGCGCGCGAGATCGCTGATGAGCTCCTCGATCCGGTACGTCGCGATCGGGTCGAGGGCCGAGCAGGGCTCGTCCATGAGCAGGACGTCGGGCTCGACGGCGAGGGCGCGAGCGATGCAGAGGCGCTGCTGCTGCCCGCCGGAGAGCGCCAGTCCCGAGGTGCCGAGCTTGTCCTTCACCTCATCCCAGAGCGCGGCCCGCTGGAGCGCGCCCTCGACGAGCGTGCGCAGGTCGCCGGTGTAGCCGTTCACGCGCGGGCCGAACGCGACGTTGTCGAAGATGGACTTCGGGAAGGGGTTCGGCTTCTGGAAGACCATGCCGATGTGCCGCCGCAGCGCGACGGCGTCCGAGCCGGGAGCGTAGATGTCGTCGCCGTGATACAGGATCCGTCCGGACAGGCGGAACGTGGGGATGAGGTCGTTCATCCGGTCCAAGCAGCGGATGAGCGTGCTCTTGCCGCAGCCGGACGGGCCGATGATCGCGGTGACCCGGTTCCGCGGGATCTGCAGCGTGATGTCGCGGAGCGCCTGCGCGCCGCCGTACCAGGCCGAGAGACGCTCGATCTCGAAGACGTGCTCGCGGCCGGCCGGCCGCTCGACGGACGGCCCTTCGGCGCCGCGCTCCCGGACGCGGATGCTCACGGGCGGAGCATCGGCCTCGGTCGGGATGGCGATCAGCCCGCTCACCACTGCGTGGACCTCCGGCTGCGGTCGCGGACGAAGATGGCGACGGCGTTCAGCGTGAGCAGGAGGGCCAGCAGCACGAGGATCGCGGACGCGGCGATCGCGTGGAACTCCTCCTGAGGCTTGCTCACCCAGATGAAGATCTGGATCGGCAGGACGGTGAAGGAGTCGAGCAGGCCGTCGGGCAGGAACGCGATGAACGCGATGCTCGAGATGAGGATGATCGGCGCGGCCTCGCCGATCGCGCGCGAGAGCGCGAGGATCGTGCCTGTGAGGATCCCCGGCAGGGCCGCCGGCAGCACGTGGTGCCAGGTCGTCTCCCAGCGTGTCGCACCGAGCGCGAGCGAGGCGTGCCGCAGGCTCGAGGGGACCGCGCGCAGCGCCTCCTGCGCGTTGATGATGACGATCGGCAGCACGAGGAGCGCGATGGTGAGCCCGCCCGCGAGCAGGCTCCGCTGCAGCGACATCGCCCGCACGAAGACCGCGAGCCCGAGCATCCCGTAGATGATCGAGGGGACGCCCGCGAGGTTCCCGATGTTCGTCTGCACGACACGATTCAGCAGGCCCGGCCGCGCGTACTCCTCGAGGTAGACCGCGGTCGCGATCCCGACGGGGAACGCGACGGCCATGACGATGAGCGCGAGGTAGAGCGTGCCGACCGCCGCCGACAGGACGCCCGAGCGCGACGCGGACCGCGACGGATAGCTTGTGAGGAAGTCCCACGACAGCTGCGGCACGCCCTTCATCGCGGTGTCCCCGAGGAGGACGAGCAGGGAGAGGATCCCGATCGCCGTCGCGGCGAGGCAGAGCACGAGGAAGGCGCGTCCGTTCCGGCGACGCGTGGCTAGGCGGGGCCGCCAGCGCGCGACGGCCGCGAGCGTCCCCGTGGAGGTGGCCACTACTGGTACACGTTCCGGTAGCGGCGCACGAAGATCTGGCTCGCGACGTTGAGGACGAGCGTCATGACGAAGAGCGTCATGCCGACGGCGAAGATCGTCTTGAACTCGAGCGAGCTCTGCGGGGTGTCGCCGAGCGAGACCTGCGCGATGTAGCCGGTCATCGTCTGGACGGACTGTGTCGGGTCGAGCGTGAGGACCGGCGTCGATCCGGCTGCGATCGCGACGGCCATCGTCTCGCCGACAGCGCGGGAGACCGCCAGGATGAAGGAGGCGATGATCCCGGAGAGCGCGGCGGGGACGACCACGCGAAGCGAGACCTCGAGCTTCGTCGCACCGAGCGCGTGCGCGGCCTCGCGCAGCGCTTTCGGGACCGCCGCCAGCGCGTCCTCGCTGATCGTGGCCACCATGGGCAGCACCATGAGCCCGACGACGATCCCGGCCGACAGCGCGTTGAAGACGTTCGTGCCGGGGATGAGCGGCTGGATGAGGTTCGGGGTCACGAACGTCAGCGCGAAGAAGCCGAACACGACCGTCGGGATCCCCGCGAGGATCTCGAGGAACGGCTTCACGATCGACCGGGTCCGCCGGCCCGCGTACTCGGCGAGGTAGATCGCGGTCACGAGGCCGAGCGGCATCGCCACGAGGATCGCGATCGCCGCGACCAGGAGCGTGCCGCTGACGAGCGGGAGCACGCCGAACGAGCGCGGCGCGATGAGCGGCGCCCAGACCGTGCCCGTGAAGAACTCCCAGACGGAGACCTCTGCGAAGAACCCGAGGGTCTCGAAGACGAGGACGAGGACGATCCCGACCGTGGTGAGGGCGGTCACCACCGTCGCAGCGACGAGGAGTGCCGTGACCGAGCGCTCGATGGCGCGACGGCGCCTGGAGCGCGAGCGCGCGTCCGCCCCCTCTATCTCACGGCCCCGATCCTCGCGAGCCCTTCGGTGTAGATCCTGTCCGGGGCGACGATGTAGCCGACCTCCTTGATGAGGTGGCTGTTCGCCTTGTCGAGGTAGAACTTCACGAACTCCATGACCTCCGGCCGCTGGAGCGCCTTGTTGCTCGGGTAGATGAAGATCGGCCGCGCGAGCGGCTTGTAGGTGTACGCAGCGATGGTCGTGTCCGTGGGCTCGACGCAGCCGCTCCCCTTGCCATCGTCGATCTTCAGCACCTTCAGCCTGCTCTTGTTCTCGACGTAGTACGCGTAGCCGAAGTAGCCCATCGCGCCGCGGTTCCCGGCGACGCCCTGCACGAGCGTGTTGTCGTCCTCGCTCGCGGTGTAGTCGGCGCGGGTCTGCTTCTCCTTGCCGTTGATCGCCTCGGTGAAGTAGTCGAAGGTGCCGGAGTCGCTGCCGGCGCCATACAGCTTCAGCTCCTGGTCAGGGAACCCAGCGCGGATGTCCTTCCAGTTCTTGACCGTGCTCCCGGTGTCCCAGACCTTCTTCAGCTCGGCCGTGGTGAGGCAGTCGACCCACGTCGCCTGCGGGTTCACGACGACCGAGATGCCGTCGATCGCGACCTGGAGCTCCGTGTGCTCGATCTTGTTCTTCACGCACTCGGCCTTCTCGGTCTCCTTGATCGGGCGCGACGCGTCGCTGATGTCCGTCTCGCCGTTGCAGAACTTCTTGAAGCCGCCGCCGGTGCCCGAGATGCCGACGGTGACCCTCACGCCTTTGTGCTTCTTCCCGAACTCCTCGGCCATCGCCTCGGAGATCGGGAACACGGTGCTCGAGCCGTCGATCCTGATCGCGCCCGAGAGCGTGGTCACGCCGGGCTGCGTGCCGCCGCCGGAGCCGCCACCGCCACATGCCGTGAGCACCATGGTCGCCGCGAGCCCGAGCGCGACGGATACGGATCCTCGCTTCACGAGTCCCTCCACACCATTCATTCGCGACCAGCGTGCCGCGTGACGGCCGCGCCGGGGTGTGGACCGCGTGAGATGCGTGTGAACTTCCGGTGAACCTAGACCGCGTCGCGGAAGCGGTACCCGACCCCACGCACGGTCTCGATCCAGCGCGGCCGCTGCGCGTCGTCGCCGAGGCGCTCGCGCAGGGTCTTCACGTGCGTGTCGACCGTCCGCGAGTCGGCGGCGTGGTCGACGCCCCACACGGCCGCGAGGAGCTGCTCCCGCGTGAGCACGACCCCGGGACGCGACATGAGGTGAACGAGCAGGTCGAACTCCTTCGGCTTCAGGTCCACCACGCCCGCGGTGAGCCGCACCTCACGGCGCGCGGTGTCGACGGCGATGCCGTCGCGTTCGATCGTCGCCGGCGGCTCCGCGTCGGCCCGCCGCGACGAGCGCCGGAGCAGCGCGCGCACACGCGCGATGAGCTCGCGCATCGAGAACGGCTTCGCAAGGTAGTCGTCGGCGCCGATCTCGAGCCCGACGATCTTGTCGAGCTCGGTGTCACGGGCGGTGAGCATGACGACCGGCACGTCGCTCTCACGCCGCAGCCGTCGGCACACCTCGAAGCCGTCCTGCCCCGGCAGCATCACGTCGAGGATCACGAGGTCCGGCGCGGCCCGGCGGAACAGGGCCAAGCCCTCGTCGCCGTCGGCGGCGGTGAGGACCTCGTAGCCCTCCTGGCGGAGCGCGTACGACACCGTATGCCGGAGGTTCGCCTCGTCGTCGATGACGAGCACACGCGCCACGCCCACACCCTAGTGGCGCGGCCGAGTGACGCGCCACGCCGTCTCGCGGGGTGGCCCGGGGACGCGCCATGTCGCTAAACTCAGGGCAACTGAATACGACAGGGGAGCGCCCTGAGGCCGGGCGCTGAGAGTGCGGTGGCGGAACCGCAGACCCTCGAACCTGATCTGAGTCATATCAGCGTAGGGAGTCGGAACGCGTTGAGAGCAGTCGTCGTCGCCCATGGGGATGCGCTCCCCGCCGACCGCGCGCACGCCGCGAGCGCGGACCTCCTCATCGCCGCGGACGGGGGCGCGCTGTTGTGCTCGCGCTGGGACCTGCTGCCGCGCATCGTCGTCGGGGACCTCGACTCCCTCGGCGTCGCGCGCGCCGAGGAGCTCGGCCGCGCGGGCGTGCGGATCGTCGCGTACCCGGCGGACAAGGACGAGAGCGACACCGAGCTCGCCGTCCGTTCAGCGCTCGAGGCCGGCGCCGACGAGGTGATCCTTGTCGCCGCGCTCGGCGGCGAGCGCCTCGATCACGAGCTCGCGAACATCCTGCTCGTCGCGGACCCGCGCCTCGCGGGCCGCATCGGAGCCGTGCGCGGCGACACGAGGGTGTCGGCCCTGCACTCCGGTGGCACCCGCCGGCTGGCCGGTGCGCCGGGGGACGTCGTCACCCTGCTCCCGGTCGGGGACGCGTCGGGCGTCACGACCGACGGACTGCGCTACGCGCTGCGTGGCGAGGCCCTGCGCGCGGGCGCGGCCCGCGGGCTGAGCAACGTCGTCGAGCGCGCGGGCGCGAGCGTCACGGTCACGGAAGGCACGCTCATCGTCATCGAGATCTCGCGTGGAGGTGTCCAATGACCAGCTGGCGTACGGTCGACATCGTCGTCGCGGCGGCCATCGCGGTCGCGTTCGGGGTCGTGTTCTGGGCCTGGAACCTCGCGTGGGCCGCGGCCACGCCGGCCTTCGTCGCGTTCCCGCCCGCGCAGTACCTGCTGTACGGGGTCTGGCTGCTGCCCGGTGTGCTCGGGATGCTCGTCGTGCGCAAGCCGGGCGCCGCGCTCTTCACCGAGCTCGTCGCCGCGACGGTCTCGGCGCTCATCGGCTCGCAATGGGGCCTCGACACGCTCGTCTCCGGCGCGCTGCAGGGCGGCGCTGCCGAGCTCGTGTTCCTCCTCGGCCGCTACCGCTCGTTCGGCCTCGTGACCGCCGCGCTCGCGGCGGCCGCGTCGGGTGTCGCCGCGTGGCTCCACGACATGCCGCTCTACTACCCCGAGCTCGCGATCGGTGACCAGCTCGCGTTCCTCCCGTTCATGGTCGCCAGCGCGGCGCTCGTCGCGGGCGTCGGCGCATGGCTGCTCTGGCGCGCGCTCGTCGAGGCCGGCGCGCTCGGCGCGTTCGCCGGAGGACGCGGGCAGACGCGCGTGTGACGTCGCACCCCGCGATCGAGGCGCGCGGCTGGGCCTGGCGCCACGCGGGTCGCGAGCGCTGGGCGGTCCGCGGCATGGACCTGCGTGTCGACCACGGCGAGCGCGTCCTGCTCCTCGGCGCGTCGGGGTCGGGGAAGAGCACGTTCCTCCGCGCCATCGCGGGCCTGCTCTCCGAAGGCGGCGAGGCGGAGGGCACGCTGCTCGTTGACGGCGGCGATCCGGCCGCCGCGCGAGCGGACACGGGGCTGCTCTTCCAGGACCCCGAGACGCAGCTCGTCATGGCTCGTGCCGGCGACGAGCTCGCGTTCCCGCTCGAGAACCGGTGCGTGCCGGCCGACGCGCTCTGGCCCCGCGTGGACGAGGCGCTCGCGCAGAGCGGGCTCGGCATCGGCCGGGACCACCCGACCGAGGCCCTCTCCGGGGGCGAGCGACAGCGCCTCGCACTCGCTGCGGTCCTCATCGCGCGGCCGCGGCTGCTGCTCCTCGACGAGCCCACGGCGAACCTCGATGCCGCCGCCGCCAGCGCGTTCGGTGAGGCGCTCGCCGGCGTCGCGAGCGAGGGGCGCACGCTGGTGCTGGTCGAGCATCGCGTCGACGCGGTGCTCCCGTTCATCACGAGGGTCATCGCGATCTCCGGCGAGCGGGGCGTCATCGCGGACGGCCCGCCCGCGACGGTCTTCACGCGGGACCGCCCGCTCCTCGAGGCCGAGGGCGTGTGGCTTCCCGGCACAGCGGTCACGCCGCGGCGAGGAGCCGCGGGCGCTCCGCTCCTCGTCGCGCGCGCGGTCGGCTACCGATACCCCGGTGCGGACCGGGACGCCGTCGCCGGCCTGACGCTCGCGCTCCTCGCGGGTGAGGCGACCGCGCTCGCCGGCGCGAACGGCTCGGGCAAGTCCACCCTCGCGCTCATGCTCGGCGGGCTGCTGCGCCCGGGTCGCGGATCGGTCGACATCAGCGACGCGCTCGCGCACCGCGGCGCGAACGTGCTGTGGCGGATGCCGGCGCGCGCGCTCGTGTCGCGGGCGGGCTCCGTCTTCCAGGACCCGACGCACCAGTTCGTCCGCCGCCGCGTGGACGACGAGCTCGCCGTCGGACCGCGCCGCGCCGGCCTGCCCGCGGGGGTCACGCGTCGCCGCGTCGCGGAGCTGCTCGAGCGGCTGCGCCTCGGCGCGCTCGCCGCGGCGAACCCGTTCACGCTCTCCGGCGGTGAGCAGCGGCGGCTCTCGGTCGCGACCGCGCTCGCTACGCGGCCGCGGATCCTCGTGCTCGACGAGCCCACGTTCGGCCTGGACCGGCGTGGGCATGCGGAGCTCACCGACCTGCTCCACGAGTACCGCGCCGGCGGCGGCGCGCTCTGCTTCGCGACCCACGACGCGTCGCTCATCGCAGCGCTCGCGGATCGCGTGCACGTGATGGCCCGCTAGTGGCGCGCGCCGGACGCCGCTAGGTGCGCGCCATCGGGCCGCTCCGGTACGACGCGCGCGCGCCGCTCGCGACCGCGCACCCGCTCGCGAAGCTCGCGGCCGCCGCGCTGCTCATGCTCGGTGCGTTCGTCTCGCTCGACGCGGCCGCCGCCGGCCTCGCGGTCGTCGCTGTCGTGCTCGGCGCCGGCCTCACTGGGGTGCCGGCGGGGCCGCTCGCGCGCCGCGCCGCGCCGCTCGCGCTCGCGGCCGCCGGGATCGGCACCTTCAACGGGCTCGTCGCGGGTGACGCGGTCGCGGGGCTCGCCGTCGCGCTCCGGCTCCTCGCCGTCGGGCTCGCCGGCATCGTCGCGCTCGCGACGATCGACCCGACCGAGCTCGCCGACGCGCTCGTGCAGCACCTGCGCGTGCCGGCCCGCTTCGCGATCGGGACCCTCGCCGCCCTGCGGCTCCTGCCGCTGTTCGCGCGGGAGTGGGAGGTACGCGCGCTCGCGCGAAGGGCGCGCGGCATCGACGACGGGCGCGGGCCCCTCGCGCTCGCATCCTTTCCCGCGCGCACGTTCGGCCTGCTGGCCGGCGCGATCCGGCGCGCGACCTCGCTCGCGCTCGCGATGGACGCGCGTGGCTTCGGGTCGCGCCCGTGCCGGACGGTCGCGCGCCCGCGGCCGTTCCGTCCGCGAGATCTCGTGCTCATATCCGGCGCCCTGCTCATCGCGGTCGCCGTCGCGCTCGTCGCCCGGATCTGAATGGGGCTAGGCGCGAGGGAGCGTGAACGTGAACGTCGCGCCGCGACCCGGTCCGTCGCTCGTCGCTGTGATGTCACCGCGGTGCGCCTGGACGATGTGCTTCGCGATCGCGAGCCCGAGCCCCGTCCCGCCCGTCGCCCGGGAGCGGTCGCTCTTGTAGAAGCGCTCGAAGATCCGTGGGAGCGCCGATGCCTCGATCCCGGCACCGGTGTCGCGCACCGAGAACGCGATCGCGCCTTCGCGCGGCTGTGCAGCGAGGGTGACCTGACCGCCGGGCGGCGTGAACTTCACGGCGTTGTGCACGAGGTTCGCGAGCACCTGACCGACCTTCTCCGCGTCGGCCAGCACGTCCGGAGCGTCGGTCGCCGCCACCTCGAGGCGAACGCCTGCGCGGTCCGCGAGCGCCGCCATCCTGCGCGCCGCGTCTGCGACGAGGCGCGCGGGAGCGACCGGCGCGAGCTGGAGCGGCTCCGCACCCGACTCGATGCGCGCGAGCGAGAGCAGCTCCTCGACGAGCTGCGCGAGGCCTCCGATCTCCGCCTGCATGCGGCGCACGAAGTCGCGCGCTGCGTCCGGATCGTCGATCGCGCCCGCGTCGAGCGTCTCGGCGATGGCCGCGAGCGCCGCGATCGGTGTGCGCAGCTCGTGCGAGACGTTCGCGACGAAGTCGCGCCGCACCGTCTCCAGCCTCTGCAGCGTCGTGAGGTCCTGCAGCGAGAGGAGCAGCTGGCCGCCCTGGAGCGGGCGGGCCACGACCCTCACGAGGCGGCGCGGCGCGTCGCGCTCGATCTGCGCGTGGGAATCCCGGCCCTGCCGCGCCTCGCGGATCGCCTCGAACACCTCGTGGTCGCGCACGACCTCGACCACCCTGCGCCCGGCAAGCGCCCCCGCGTCGAGCATCCGCTCCGCCGCGGGGTTCGCGAGCCGCACGCGGTCGTCGGCGTCGACGATGAGCACCGCGTCGGTGAGCTCCGTGAGGACGGTCGCGAGCCGGTCGCGCTCCGACTCCACGCCGCGGCGAGCGGCACGCGCGGCCTCGGCCATCGAGCCGAGCGCTGCACCGAGCCGCCGGACCTCCTCGGGTCCGCCGACCGCGAACGCGCCGCTCTCCGCCTCTCCTGCTGACGCGCGGCGCGTCAGGTCGACGAGCGGACGCGTGATGGCGCGCTCGAGCACGAACGCGACGGCGGCCGCGGCCACCGCGCCCGCGAGGCCCGCAGCGAGGATCGCCCCCGCCAGGCTTGACGCGAGGGCTTCCAGCGTCGCGAGGGGGAGCGCGGCCCGCGCGACCCCGACGACCCTCCCGTCCGAGCGGACCGGGACCGCGACGTAGAGGAGGTCGCGGCCCACGGTCGCCGACGCGCGGATCGAACGGCCGGGTCCCCCTGCGAGCGCGGCCGCGACCTCAGGTCGGCCGGCGTGGTTCTCCATTCCGCGGGGGTCCTCGTCGGACTCGCCGAGCACGGTCCCGTCGCGCGCGATGATCGTGATCCGCGTCCCGCTCGCCGCGCCGATCCGCTTCGCGAGGTGATCGATGCTGCTCGCGTCGTTCCCGGCGAGCTGCTCGCGTGCGAGCTCCGCGACGACGGCGGCGTCGCCGGCGAGCCGCGTCCCGGTCGTGTCGGTCTCGTGCTGCCGCGCCGCGAGCGGCGCGGCCACCGCGAGGACCGCGAGCGAGATGACGAGCGACGCGATCGACGCGAGGAGCAGTCGGGCCCCGATCGTCCGTGGCATCTCGCCTACAGCCCGGCGCCGGCCTCGCTATCGACCGAACAGGATGTGCACGAGGAGGGCGAAGCCGAAGCCGAGAGCGATCGTGGCCGGCAGCGTGAAGAGCCATGAGAGCGCGATCTCGCCGACCAGCTGCCAGCGGACGGCCGACCACCGCTTCGCGATGCCGACGCCGACGATCGCGGAGGTGATCGTGTGCGTCGTGCTCACCGGGATGCCGACCTGCGAGGCGAGCTGCAGGACCGTCGCCGCCGACGTCTCGGCGGCGAACCCCTGCTCCGGCGAGAGGCCGGTGACCCGCATGCCGAGCGTGCGGATGATCCGCCAGCCGCCGGTCGCGACACCGAGGCCCGCCATCGTCGCGACGCTGAGGATCACCCAGAGCGGCACCTCCGTCGCGGTGACGCCCGTGTACGTCGCGATCGCGATGGTCAGCACGCCCATCGGCTTCTGCGCGTCGTTGCGGCCGTGGCTGAAGGCCATGTAGATCGCGGAGAGGCGCTGCAGGTTCAGGAACACCGGCGTCGCCTGCGGCCGAGACATGCGCGCGAAGACGCGGTACACGAGCAGGATGAGCAGGAAGCCCCCGAGCATGCCGAGCGCCGGCGACACGATGATCGCCGCGAGCACCGGCACCACCTTCGCCCAGTTCACCGCCGACGGTCCGGCCGCGTACAGGCCCACGCCGACGATCCCTCCGATGAGACCGTGCGTCTCGCTGACGGGGATCCCGCGGTAGTAGGTGATGAGGCTCCACGTCATCGCACCGAGGAGCGCCGCGACGACCGCGCTCTGCGTCAGGACCTCGGGCCGGACGATGTCCTTGCCGATCGTGAGCGCCACCGCCGTGCCGGTGAGCGCCCCGAGGAGCTCGAATACGGCCGCGACGAGGACCGCCTGCTTCGGCGTGTAAGCCCGCGTCCCGACCGCGGTCGCGATGGCGTTCGCAGCGTCGGTGAAGCCGCCGATGAAGGCGTAGACATACGAGAGGAGGACCCCGAGGACGAAGATCGCGAGCGCGGCGTCGATCGGCTAGCCGTGCTTGAGCGCGACGTTGTGCATGACCACCGCGACGTGCTCCGCCTTGTCCGTGGCGGTCTCGAGGACGGTGTAGATATCGCCCCAGCGCGTCGCCCTGATCACGCCGGGCACGTCGGTCACGCCGTCGTAGAGGTGGCCGAGCGCCTCCGCGAAGATGTCGTCGCCCTCGTTCTCGAGCCCGTGGATCTCGCGTGTCGCGCGCTCGAGCTCGTCGGAGCGCCGCCCCTTGTCCAGGAGCTCGATCGCGCCCGCGATCTGCTCGGTCTGACGCACGATCACGCTGCCGAGGCGCTGCGCGAGCTGCGTCGGCGCGCCGAGCTGGTAGAGCTGCAGCCGGCGCGCGGCCTCCTCGGTCCAGTCGATGACGTCGTCGAGCGCCGACGCGAGCTCGCTGATGTCCTCGCGATCGAGCGGCGTCACGAAGCTCTTGTTCAGCGCGCTGAAGATCGCGTGGGTGTTCTCGTCCGCGCGGTGCTCGATGTCCTTCAGCTTGCGAGCGTGGCCATCGAGATCTGTCGCGCTCGCGAGCATCTCCGCGAGGACCTGCGCGCCTTCGAGGTTGAGGTCCGCGCTCGTTCGGAACATGTCGAAGAACTTGAAGGTCTCGGGGATCAGCTTCAGGCCGAGGGGCATCGCAATCCTCCGACGCTCGGGCTCGCCGGAACTGTAGCGTTCCGCGTGTGAGGGACCGTTCGGTCGCGCTCGCGATCGGCCTCGCCGGCGCGGTGATCTATGTGGTCTCCGGCCTCGGGCTCCAGACGGACTACGACTACTACGGCCGGCTCGCGCAGGCGTTCGCGGAGGGCCGCTGGTGGCTCGACGAGGCGCCGTCCTGGCTGAACGAGCTCCTTCCCTGCGGCGAGAGCCGCTACTGCGTCGCC
>DASUCM010000148.1:0-12878 GCA_036276035.1 Candidatus Limnocylindria bacterium
ATGGTCGAGGAGGCCTGCGGCGTCCCCGCCGAGCGGTTCATCGAGGTCGCCGAGGCGCTGTGCGACAACTCGGGCCCCGAGCGCACCAGCGCCATCTGCTACGCGGTCGGCTGGACGCAGCACACGACCGGCGTGCAGCTCATCCGGACCGCCGGCATCCTCCAGGCGCTGCTCGGGAACATCGGGCGCCCCGGTGGCGGCATCATGGCCCTCCGCGGCCACGCCACGATCCAGGGCTGCACCGACGTCGCGACGCTCTACAACATCTACCCCGGCTACCTGAACGTGCCGAACGCGAACGCGAACCACGACACGCTGCGCGACTACATCCTCACGGAGACGCAGCCGACGTCCTTCTGGTCGAACACGCCGGCGTACGCCATCAGCCAGCTGAAGGCCTGGTTCGGGGACGCGGCGAGCGCGCAGAACGACTACCTCTACGACACCCTGCCGAAGATCACCGGCGACCACAGCCACCTGCCGACCTTCGTCGAGATGGCGGAGGGCAAGATCAAGGGCATGATCGTCACCGGGCAGAACCCGGCGACGAGCATCAACTCGTCCTTCCAGCGGAAGGCGATGCGGAACCTCGATTGGCTCGTGGTCCTCGACTCGTACGAGACGGAGACCGCCGCCTTCTGGCGGGACATCGTCTACAACGACGTCGACGGCACCCGCGTGTCCCCGAAGGACATCAAGACGGAGGTCTTCTTCATCCCGGCCGCGCACATCGCCGAGAAGGACGGCTCGATGACCCAGACCCAGCGGCAGATCCAGTGGCACGACAAGGCCGCGGACCCGCCGGGCGACGCGCGGAGCGACCTGTTCTTCTGGTACGACCTCGGCAAGCGCCTGAAGGCGCGTTACGCGAACTCGACCGCGCCGCGCGATCTCGCGATCAAGCACATGACGCTCGACTACGACCCGGACCCCGCCGAGGTCGCCGAGTGGAAGCACAAGGACGAGCCGTCGGCCTTCAAGATCTTCAAGGAGATCAACGGCTACGACTGGGCCACGAAGCAGCCGCTGAACACGTTCGCGAGCCTCACCGCTGACGGCAAGACCGCCTGCGGCGCGTGGATCTACACCGGCATGCTGCAGGTGGTCGCCGGGCAGACCGTGAACCGCGCGCGCATGACGCCGGGCAAGAACGACGGCTGGGTCTCCCCGAACTGGGGCTGGGCCTGGCCGGGCAACCGTCACCAGCTGTACAACCGCGCCTCCGCCGACGCGCAGGGCAACCCCTGGTCGGCGGCGAAGAAGTTCACCTACTGGGACGCGCGGGCGAACCCGCCGACCTGGAAGAACGACACCGGCGAAGGCATCGACTTCGTGCCCACGAAGGCGCCGACCACGCCGGCGAACCCGCGTGGCATCGGGGTCGCGTTCCACTCCGGCAGCTCGCCGTTCCTCCTGAAGACGGACGGCAAGGCCTGGCTCTTCGCGCCGGTCGGCGCCGCCGACGGGCCGCTCCCGACGCACTACGAGCCGTGGGAGTCGCCGGTGAAGAACCTCCTCTACAAGCAGGACCAGAACCCGATCTCGAAGATCTGGAACGTCGAGGGGAACAAGTACAACGAGTTCGCCGGGTCGGAGTTCCCGACCGTCATCACGACGTACCGCCTCACCGAGCACCACCTCTCCGGCACGATGAGCCGCTGGCTCCCGTGGCTCGCTGAGCTCATGCCGGAGCTCTTCGTCGAGATGTCCCCCGAGTTCGCCGCCGAGAAGGGCATCGCGAACGGCGACTACGTGACCGTGAAGAGCTCGCGCGGCAAGACGCACGCTCGTGCGCTCGTCACGAAGCGGCTCCGCCCCTTCAACCTCGACGGCAAGATCGTCCACCAGGTCGGCATGCCGTGGCACTGGGGCTACATGGGCATCGCCACCAGCGACATCGCGAACAACACGACCGCGCTCGTCGCCGACCCGAACGTGTCGATCCACGAGGGCAAGGCCTTCACCTGCAAGATCGAGAAGGGGAAGGTGTAGCCGTGACCGTCAACGCCAAGGGCATGTTCGTCGACACGACCGTCTGCACGGGGTGCAAGGCCTGCCAGGTCGCGTGCAAGCAGTGGAACGAGATCGAGCCGGGCTCGGGGCCGATCGGGATGACCAACGAGAAGGCGGTCCGCGAGCACACGGCCTTCACCGGCGACTCGTACGACAACACGGGCCACCTCAACGCGTACGACTGGCGTCACGTGAAGTTCATCGAGCAGATCGGCCCGGACAAGGGCACCTCGGACCGCACCGGCGCGCGGTGGCTGATGATGAGCGACTCCTGCAAGCACTGCGAGCAGGCCGGCTGCCTCGAGGTCTGCCCGACCGGCGCGCTCTACCGCACGCAGTTCGGCTCGGTCGACATCCACCAGGACGTCTGCATCGGCTGCCGCTACTGCGTGGGCGCGTGCCCGTTCGGCGTCATCGAGTTCAACAAGAACACCGGCCGCGTGAACAAGTGCATCCTCTGCCAGGACCGCCTCGAGCAGGGCATGAGCACGGCGTGCGCGAAGGCCTGCCCGACCTCGTCGCTCACCTACGGGAAGGTCGACGACCTGAAGCTCATGGCGGCCGAGCGCGTCCGCACGCTCCACGCGCGCGGCCAGACCGACGCGTACATCTACGGCTGGGACCTCGGCAACAAGGGCACCATCACCGCGGGGCCGAACAAGGGCGCGGCCGTGCGGGACATGGAGGTCGTCGGCGGCCTGAACGTCTTCTACCTCCTCATGGACAAGCCCGAGGTCTACAACCTGCCCGCGAACCCGAGCCTGCCGCAGCGCAACTTCGCGCCGTCGGCCGGCGTCGCGCTCATCTCCGCGGCCGTGCTCGGCGTCACCGGCCTCGCAGCCTTCCGGCGCCGGCGGATGGCCGACGCCGCGGCCGCGACGGAGTAGAGAGATGCCGAACCCGTACGTCCTCGAGCCGCACTGGGCCAACTGGATGCTCGTCCTCGAGATGTTCGTCGCGGGCGTCGCGGCGGGAACGTTCTTCCTCATCGCGCTCATGAACTTCACCGCTGCGCGCGGAGCCGTCGGCGCCGAGGATCGGGAGGTCGCGGCGCGGATGGGCTTCATCCCGCTCCCGCTCATGCTCCTGGTCGGACTGCTCCTCATCGTCGACCTCGGCGAGCCGGGCCGGTTCCTGAACATCATCTTCCGGAGCCCCGACGCTGCCGAACGCGGGCCGTCACCGCTCATGTTCAACGGCAACTCGCCGATGGCCTGGGGCACCTACGTGATCACGGTCTTCGGCGCGCTCACGCTCATCCCGTTCCTCGACGCGCTGCTGCACACCGGCCGGATCCGCCGCGCGAAGGACGGCCTGCCGCGGCTCATCGAGGCCGCGGCCCACAACCCGGTCGGCATGGTCGTCTGCGCGCTCTTCGCGCTCGCCGTCGGGACCTACAGCGGCATCCTCCTCAACGTGACGAGCCAGAACGTCTGGGGCGACACCATCCTCCTCGGCGCGATGTACATGGTGTTCAGCGCGCTCTCGGGTGCGGCGGTCGCCGCGATCGTCGCGGATCGCTTCAAGTTCCCGCGGACAGCCGCGGCCGTCCGCCAGCTCCTCGTCTGGTTCGCCGCGATCGCCGGGATCCTCGTCCTGATCCTCGTCATCAACCTCGCGATCGTCGGGCGCGCGCTCCCGCTCGTCGCCGATCTCGACCAGCTCGTCGCGCCGGTGTTCTGGCTCGGTGTCGTCGGGCTCGCGATCCTGTACCCGCTGCTCACCCTGTGGCGCGGCGGACCGATCCGCGTGAAGCGCGGCGGCGGCACGACGGCCGTCGTCGCGGGGTACGACCTCGGACGGCTCGCCTTCGTCGGGGCCGGCGTGCTCCTCGGCGTGCTCGCGTTCCGCTACGTGCTGCTCTACTCGGCGCTCGCCGCGATCCAATAGCCGATCCCAACTCCGCTCGAGATCGAAGAGGCCCGCGCGCGCTGGCGGGAGCTCGCCGGCGCTGACGCGGGCCTCGGCCCCATCGCGGCCTTCCACGACGAGCGCCTCGCTCAGCTGCTCGCCGGGTCGGCGCCGAACGTCGACCTCTCGCTCTCGGCCGACGAGGCGAAGCGCGCCGTCGCGCAGGGCGAGCCGCTGCTCGCGGCGGGGAGCCTCGCCTTCGATGACGCCGACCTCGCCGCCGAGCTCGGACGCGTCGCGCAGAACCTGTCGGAGACCGCCGTCGTCGGCACGCCGGCGCACGCCTGCGCGACGAAGCTCGCGGGTCTGACCGTCAACGTCGCGGAGCTCGCATTGCCCGCGCTCCAGAACGACCGCCCCGCGCTCGAGCACAGCGCCGCGGCGCTCGGCGTCGACGCGACCGCGCTCGGCGAGCTCGTCCAGCTCGCGCTCCAGCCGATCCTCTGGGAGGCCGCGGTGCAGGCGCAGTCGCTCGCGGACCTCGACCGGTGGGAGCGCGGCTACTGCGTCGTCTGCGGCGCGTGGCCCGGCCTCGCCGAGCTCATCGGGACCGAGCGCCGGCGCGTGCTGCGCTGCGTGCGCTGCGGCTCGCGCTGGTCATGGCTCGTGCTGCTCTGCCCGTACTGCGGCACCGACGATCACCGCGACCTCGGGACGCTCTCGCTCGGCGCGGAGAAGGGACACGAGGACGAGACGAAGGGCCACCGCATCGACGTCTGCGAGCGCTGCCACGGCTACGTGAAGGCCGTGCAGACCTTCACCTCGAGCTCACCGGTGCGGCTCGTCTGCGAGGACGTCGCGACGCTGTACCTGGACGAGGCCGCGAAGAACGCGGGCTACCGCCGGCCGGGCGATGTCGACGCTGCGACCGCCGGCATCCCGCGTCTCGTCCGCGAAGGAAGGAGCGCCCCGAAGGGCTAGCGGACCGGCGCGCCCGAGCCGGGCGCCGGCGTCGTCTGGTACGCGGCCTTGCCGTTGCCCATGCCGGTCCCGCCGCTCTCCCACTCGGGGCCGCCCTCGCCGCGCATCTTCTCGGCGCGCTCGGCGAGCTTCTTCCGCGCTTCGCTGCCCGACACCGGTGTGAGCACGAGCGCGATCGCGGCGCCGATGAGCGCGCCGACGGTCACGCCGAGGACGAACGCGCCGAACATGTCGCCATCGTTCGGGTCGGCGACCGCGCGGCGTCCGCGCTTCACCTGGCCGCGGCCCTCGCTCAGGAGGCCGCTCGCCCTCTTGCCCGCCTCGTCACGCCAGTCGCTGAAGAGCTCGTCCCACTTCACGCCCTTGAGCTCGGACTTCAGGTCGGAAAGGTCGATCTTGGCCATGTCTGCTCCTCCTACGCGTAGCCCGCCCGCGGTGTCGCTCCCTACTCCGCAACTGCGGTGCCAGCACCGGCGGGCCGAGCGAGCGCCGCCTCGATGAAGGGGTCGATGTCCCCGTCGAGGACGCGTGCGACGTCCCCGACCTCGAGGTTCGTGCGGTGGTCCTTCACGAGCGTGTACGGGTGGAGCACGTAGGAGCGGATCTGGCTCCCCCAGTCCGCCGAGCGCATCTCGCCCCGCTCCTTCGCCTGCTCCGCCTCGAGCTCGCGGACGCGCTGCTCGAGCAGGCGCGCGCGGAGGATGCGCATCGCGAGCTCGCGGTTCTGCAGCTGCGAGCGCTCGTTCTGCGACGCGGCGACGATCCCGGTCGCGAGGTGCGTGATGCGCACCGCGGTCTCCGTCTTGTTCACGTTCTGCCCTCCTGCGCCTGTCGCGCGGTACGTGTCGATGCGCAGGTCCTCGGGGCGGATCTCGACCTCGCCCTCGTCCTCGGCCTGCGGCGTCGGGTCGACGAGCGCGAAGGAGGTCTGGCGGCGCTTCTGGAAGTCGAAGGGCGAGATGCGCACGAGACGGTGCGTGCCGCGCTCGGGCTTCAGGAAGCCGTAGGCGTAGTCGCCCTCGACGGAGATCGTGACGCTCTTCAGGCCGGCCTCCTCGCCGGGGGTCTGCTCGACGATCTCCGTGCGGAAGCCGCGGCGCTCGGCCCAGCGCAGGTACATGCGGAGGAGCATCTGCGCCCAGTCCGCTGCGTCGGTGCCGCCGACGCCCGCGGAGATCGCGAGCACCGCGGAGCGCTCGTCGTACGGGCCGGAGAGCTGCGCCTCGAGGCTCGCTTTCGCGACCTCGTCAGCGAGCTGCGCGAGATCGCGCTCGACGTCGGGCGCGAGCGCGGGATCGTCGGCCGCGAGCGGCGCGAGCTCGGCGAGGTCGTTCGCGCGCCTGCGGAATCCGTCCCAGCGCTCGACGCGCTTCCGCAGGAGCTCGAGCCGCTTCAGGATCGTCTGCGCGCGGGCGCGGTCATCCCACAGCCCGGGCTCGGATGCCTGCGCTTCTAGACGCTCGACCTCGCGCGCGACGGCAGGGAGGTCAAAGGAACACCGCCATGCGATCGATGCGCTCGCGCAGCGACGCGAGCGCGGCGGTGTCGACGGTCACGAGCGGTGTGGTGCTAGCGCTTCGCGCGGGGGCGGTCGAAGCTCGTCGCGACCGGCTGGGCGACGGGCGCCAGCTTGCCGGCCGCGAAGCTCACGAACGTGACGCACGGGCAGTAGGTGTTGCGCGGGCAGCGCGGGCAGTCACCGTCGCAATCGAGGGTCGCGCCGTAGCTGCACTTGAGGCAGTTGTCCTCGCAGACGATCCATTCCTTCATGGGACCGAGTGTTCCTCTCTAGGCCAACCAGACAGGGGTATCAGGGTGATACCGCGGTCCGAAGGCGCTCCCCACGTGTGTTTTGTAGCGGTTTGCGTACGTAATCCTAGCCGCCGGAGGGCCCTCTGAGAACCCCTCGGAGACCCTTTTCGGATGCGAATTTCGTGAACATATCCACAGTCCGGACCCGCCACGTCCTGGCCCCGGGGCGAGCGGCGGCTGGTCAGACCGCCCGTGCCGCGAGGCTAGGCGGACAAGTAACCGAGCGCCCCGCGGAAGGGCCGGGGCGTGACACCGAACACCTGCTCGATGGCGTTCCTGGCGGGGACGTTGTCGGTCTTCAGGAGATCGAGCTGCGCGACCGTGACCGGCGGGTCGGCCATGACGAGCCCCATCGCGACGGCCGCCGGCTTCATGAGCGGGACCGGCAGGTGGAGCCGCGGGCGGCGCTTCCGGTACCCGCGCATCGTCTCGGTGAGGAGCTCGTCGTAGGTGACGACATCCGGGCCCGCGATCTCGTGCACGCCGGCCATCGTCCCGCGCAGCGCGGCGCGGATGACCTTCGCGACGTCGCCGACGTGGAGCGGCTGGAAGCGCGCCGAGCCGTCGCCGGGGACCGGCACGACCGGGAAGCGGAGCGAGAAGCCGAGCTTCGGGAAGAAGTCGTCGCCCTTGCCGAAGAGGATCGATGGTCGCAGCGCGACGTACGCGATGCCGCACGCCGCCACGGCGCGCTCGCCCCGGCCCTTGCTGCGGAGGAACGGGAAGGGACTCTCGGGGTCGGCGCCGATCGCGCTCAGGTGGACGATGCGGCGCACACCGGCGCGCTTCGCCTCCGCGACGACGTGCTCGGTGCCGCGCGCGTTCACCGTCTCGAACGTCGCCTTCCGCTCGGTCGGGATCGCGACGGTGTGGACGACCGCCTCGCAGCCGTCGAAGGCGGCGCGCAGGGTGTCCGGCTCGGTCACGTCCGCCGTGACCAGCTCGAGCTCGGCGGATGGAAGCTCGCGACGGGCGGTCGCGGCGTCGCGCACGATCGCGCGGATCTCGCGCGCTGCGGTGTCCTCGAGGAGGAGCGCGATGAGGTTGCGGGCGACGAACCCGTTCGCGCCGGTGATGGCGATCGTCATGGCCTGCCTCCCTTGCGCCGCGTGAGCGCTCTTAGATACTACAACATCGTAGTAGATTGACGGACGCGCGCCGGACGGGGTGGTCCCGTCAGCCCCGCGGCGCCGGTGCCACGTACACGGCGATGAGCGCGTAGAAGCACGCCGCCGCGACGATCGTCAGCACGTGGAAGATCTCGTGGTAGCCGAAGACCCGCGGCCAGGGGTCCGGCCAGCGGAGCGCGTACAAGACCGCGCCGAGCGTGTACAGGACGCCGCCCGCGACGAGCGCCGCGGTCGCGGGCGACGGCAGCGCGGGATCGATCTGGCCGAACGCAACGGGGCCGAGCCACCCGAGCGCGACATAGATCGCCACGCGCAGGCCCCGCGGGAGCTGGACGCCCGCGACCGCGATCGCCGCGCCGATCCCCGCGAGGGTCCAGACGGTCGCGAGGAGGGCCACCCGCCAGGTGCCGGAGAGCAGGTTGACGGCGACGGGCGTGTAGGTCGCCGCGATGAGCAGGAAGATCGCCGCGTGGTCGAGCCGGCGGAGCACGCGTGCGCGCGCCAGACCCCAGGCGCGGACGTGGTAGACGGCGCTCACGCTGAAGAGGAACGTCACGCCGCCCGCATAGACGAGGACCGACGCCAGGCGCGGCGGGTCGGGATGCGACAGCAGGACCAGGTACGCGCCGGCGAACACCGAGAGGATCGCCGCACCGAGGTGGAGGTAGCCGCGCAGCAGCGGACGGGCGATCTCGATCACGGCGACCTTCTCCCGGTGGAGGTGACGTCTCCCCAGTGGAGCGCGGCGCGGAGCGTGGCCGCGCCGCGGCGCTCGAGCTCCGGCCGGAGGCGCACGAGGATCGCCGCCGCGAGACGCGCGTCGCCGAGCGCGGTGTGCCGTCCGACGACGGGGATGTCGAGCCGGGCGCAGACCGCGTCGAGCGACAGCTCGGGCAGCGGCGGCAGGAGCCGCGAGGCGAGCACGGCCGTGTCGAGCACGCGCTCGAGCGCCGGCAGTCCCGCCTGCGCGAGCGGGCCTCGCAGGAACGCAAGGTCGAACGCGGCCATGTGGGCGACCGGGATGCCGTCCCCGACGAACGCACGGAAGGCCGGGAGCGCCTCGGCGAGCGAAGGCGAGCCCCGCACCGCCGTGTCATCGAGACCGTGCACCGCCGTCGACCCGGGCGGGATCGGCCGGCCCGGGTCAACGAGCGTCTCGAGCGACGCCGTCTCGCCGTGGGGTCCCCAGCGCGTCGCGGCCAGCGCCACGACGCGATCGCTCCGCGCGTCCATGCCCGTCGTCTCGGTATCGAAGGCCACGAAGCCGTCGGCAAGCAGGGCATCGAGCGGCGGATGCGGCCCCGGGGCCGCGGAGCGCCGGCGCCAGCGCATCACCCGCGCGCCGCGAGCCCGTACCGCTCGACGACGCCGCGCTGGAACCGCGCGATCGCGAGAAGGTGCTCCTTCAGGGCGGCGCGCTCCGCGGGCGCGAGCCGCCGGGTCATGATGCGGTTGTCGGGCTCACGCCCGGCCGGCGTGTCGAGCTGGGCCTGAAGGCGCATCGAGTGCACCGCCTCGTAGGCGAGCCCGATCTCGCGCGCGTCGGCCGGAGGAAGGACGCCGCGGGCCGACGCCGCGTCGAGCCGCTCCGCGGTGCCCGTCTCGCGGAGGCCGAGCTCGAGGGCGAGCAGCCGCGCGCCGTCGACGACGATGCCGATGGCGCCCATCTTCGCGTCGAAGCCGCCTTCCGGGTCGGTCCGGATCCCGTGGAGCGGCCCGAGGGGCACGCGCCGGGACGCGAGCTGGCGCGCGAGGTGGACGTGGAGAAGCCGCGCGTTCGGCGAGTGCACGCTGACCCACGCGCGCAGCTCCTCGGCGAGCCCGATGTCGCCGGCCACGCCGCGGAAGTCGAAGGCGATGAGCGCGCGGAGGAGGGGCAGCGGGTCGGGCTCGGCGAACCACCGCGCGAACCGCCCGCGCCAGTCGTCGAGGGTCCCCCGCCAGAGCGGGTTCGTGGCCATGACGTCCCCCTTGCAGCGGGGCGCGCCGCACCGCTCGAGCGCATCGACCATCCACGCCGCGAGGCGCGCGAGCGCGGCCGGATCGGCATCGCCGGCGGCCACGATGCCGTTGTCCTGGTCGGTCACGAGCGTCTGGATGCGCCGCCCCTCGCTGCCCATGACGAGCCAGCACAGCCGTCCCTCGCGCAGATCGAGCTCGGTGTGCGCGAGGTGGAGGAGCCGCCGCTGCAGCCGGTCGTTCGCCTCGGCGACGATGCGTCCGATGGCGAGCGGCGAGGCGCCCGCCTCCACGAGGGCGCGCACCGCATCGGAATACGAGCGCCGCGCGTCGGCGAGCTCAGCGACGCCCGCCGCGCGCTCGATCCGCCGCGCGAGGAAGAGCGGCCCGCTGGCTTCGGCCGCGACGAGGTCACTGTCCGCGAGCACGCCGGAGGCGCGGCCGAGGCCGTCGACCACGACGAGGTGGTGGATCCTGCGTGCGAGCATCGTCTCGATCGCCTGCAGGCCGATCTCGTGGTCCCCGATCGTGATCACGGGCGTCGTCATCACTCGCTCGACGCCGGTCGACGGATCGAGCCCCGCGGCGACGACGCGGCGGCGAAGGTCCGAGTCGGTCAGGATCCCGACCGGACGGCCAGGCCCATCGAGGAAGACCACGCTCGCGGTGTCGGAGTCGGCCATGCGGCGGGCCGCCTCGGCCACCGTCGCCTCCCGCGGGCAGGCGACGAGCGCCCGCCGCGCGAGCGAACCGACGCGGGCCGTGAGCGGCGCGCCGTCGCGGATCACCCGTCCCTCCCGGACCGCACGATGCGCGTCATTGTGGACGCGAAAAGGGGCGGGTCTCCCCGCCCCTTCCGCCCATGCAGAGGCTGGTGGATCAGGTCGCGATGGGCTGAGGCGAACGCCTGTCGCTGCCCTTCCGGACCTGCTTGATCGGGATCGGCTGCCACGGCGTGCCGAGGATCGGCAGGAGGTAGCGGTCGAGCCCGTAGTACCCGGCGGTCTTCCACGCCATGATCAGGAACATCGCGAGCAGGAACATCAGCGGGTTCGTGCTGGCGCTGCCCGCGAGCATGAAGTTGAAGTTCATCGCTGCCCCGAAGAACGCGGCGACGCCAACGAACGCGCCGGCGATCAGCGCGATGCCGACGAGGACCTCGCCGAAGGCGACGAGCTTGCCGAACCAGACGTACGACTCGGTGTCGATGAGGAACTGCAGGAAGTTGCGGTACCAGTCGAAGGTGATCCGGGGCGACCCCTGCGCCGGGATCGCGACAGCGCCCTTCCAAAAGCCGGCGAGCGCCTGCCCCGTGTCCGTCCAGGCGGGGTTCTGGACCTTGCCCCAGCCGCTCGAGAGCCAGAGCCAGCCGATGTACACACGGACCACGAGCCAGAAGGACGCGAAACGGACGTCCGAGAACAGGAACCGCGCGATCGGCGAGTCCTGGATGATGGTCTTGTCATTGAACATTGGGTTCGTGACCCCCTTTCCGTTGCTGTGACTCTCGCACTGGGGGGCGGCGCCCCACAGGGCCGTTCGGCCCTTCGCCGGCCCCCAGGAGTCCTTCTCCGCCGGGGACCTTCATGGTCTGACCACGAGCTTGCCGACCATGCCGGCCTCCCGGTGACCGACGACGGAGCAGAAGATGTCGTACTCGCCGGGCTCGAACGGGCCCGCCTCGAGCGCCAGGCGCTCACCGGACATGACGTGGACATGGAACCCGATGCCCTCAGCGGTGATGTCGTGCTCGACGCGCCCGCTGTTCGTGAGCTTGAATTCCACCTTCCGGCCGGCAGGGATCTCGACCGCCTTCGGGGCGAACGCGAAGTCGGTCAGGACGACGCGGACCTCCGGTAGGCCCGATCCGGCAGGCGCACAGGCCCCGGCGATGATCCCGGCGACGATGACCGCGACGAGCACCCGCATTAGCGATCCTCCACCCGTGTCAGGTGCACGAAGCATCGTCCACTGCCACGGGCCGGACACAGGGGCACACGTCCCGTCCGCGAGTGCCGACCGGCCCTACTCAGACGCTCCCATAGGCGGCGATGCTCGGGTCGAGAACACATCGGAGGAGATCACGTGCCGACGACGAAGGAGTCCCTGTTCGAACAGCTGCACATCGACGACCTGGGACTCGACCAGGTCCTGGACCGGGTGAAGAGGCTGATCCACGAGGGGAACGTCCGCCGGCTCCTGGTGAAGGACGCACAGGGCACGACCCTCATCGAGATCCCGCTGACGGTCGGGGTCGTCGGCGCGGTCCTCGTCCCTGCCTGGGCCGCGATCGCGGCGATCGCGGCGATCGTCGCTGACGCGCGCGTGGTCGTCGAGAAGCGGATGACCGAGGCCGCCGATGACGTGCCCGGGGAGACCGGGTCACACGTCACGGCGGGGAGGAGCTGACGTGGATCTCATCGAGCAATTCATCGGCATCGCGATCTTCATCGCGGTCGCGCTGGGCCTCACGCTGCTCAGCGGAGCTTCGGAAGGCACGAGCTCGCTCGAGGAGCGTGTGGCGCGCGGCGAGATCAGCCAGGAGCAGTACCGAGCGGTGCTGCTGTCGCGCCTGGGCAGCCTGTAGCGGTGATCAAGATCACCTCGCAGCGCTACGAGCGCGACGCCGGACGAGGAGGGTGATCCCGAGAACGAGGAACGCGCTCGGCCCGCGGAGTCAGTGCGGCGAGCCGAAGCAGCCGGGGACGGTACCGCCGCCGCGCCGCAGGGCCGCGGGACGACCGTTCGCGTCGTCCTGCGCCACGAGGACGGTCGCCCGGTATCCGTGGGCCCGGCCAAGGACACGCGCGACCCGGGGCACGAACGCATCCGCGTCGTAGAGCGCGAGATCGGCCTCGTCGAGGAGGGGGCACCGCCGGCCCTCGACGATCGGGCAGCTCGTCGCGGGACCCGCGCAGCGCCCGACGTCGTACCCGGTCTCCGCGAGCGCGCCCGCCCAGCGCTCGCGCCGCTCGGCATCGCCGCTCACGACGAGCAGACGCGGGACGTAGCTGCTCACGTCGGCTCGAGCATGCCGTGGCCGAGCGCGTAGGCGACCACCTCGGACCGCCGGTGCAGGTCGAGCTTGGCCATCGCGCGCGCCCGGTAGGTGTCCACCGTCTTCACGCTGAG
>DASUCM010000149.1:0-4867 GCA_036276035.1 Candidatus Limnocylindria bacterium
TCACTCGAGCGTGAGGTCGACGCGATCGACGGTCCTTGCCCTGCCGGTCGCGTCGTCGACGTCGACGACGACGCTGTTGAAGACCGTGGTGCCCTCCGCGACCTGGAAGCGGATGGGCATCCCCGTGCGGAAGCGCTCGAGGATGATGTCGGTCCGCATCCCGAGGATCGAGTCGCGCGGGCCGACCATCCCGGCGTCCGCGACGAGCGCGGTCCCGCCGGGCAGCACGCGCGCGTCCGCGGTCGGGACGTGCGTGTGCGTCCCGACCACCGCGGAGAAGCGGCCGTCGAGGTGCCAGCCCATGGCGAGCTTCTCGCTCGTTGCCTCCGCGTGCCAGTCGAGGAGCCGCACCTTCGGGAGCGAGGCGCCGAGCTGGTCGAGCAGCCCGTCGAGCGCGCGGAACGGGTCGTCCGCCGCGGCCATGAACACGCGGCCGATGGCGTTCACGACGAGCGCGTCCTTCACGACGACCCAGCCGCGCCCGGGGTTGTTCGGCGGCAGGTTCAGCGGCCGGATCGCGAAGTCGAGGAGACCGATCTCGTCCTTGAACTGGCGCTGGTCCCAGACGTGATTGCCGTTCGTGACGACATCGGCGCCCGCGTCACGCAGCTCGCGCGCGATGTCAGCGGTGAGCCCTGCCCCGCCCGCCGCGTTCTCGCCGTTGACGATCGCGAGATCGATGCGGTGATCCGCGCGCACGCTCGGTAGCAGCTCCGCGACAGCGCGACGACCCGGCCGGCCGACAACGTCGCCGACGAAGAGCACTCGCATGCGCCGCTAACGCGCGCGACGCGGACGCATGCGGTTACTTCGCGTAGTCGACGGAGCGGGTCTCGCGGATGACCGTGACCTTCACCTGCCCCGGGTACTGGAGCGTGTCCTGGATCTTCTGCGCGACATCTCGCGCGAGGCGCGCGGCGGTGAGGTCGTCGATCTGCTCCGGCTTCACGATGACGCGGACCTCGCGGCCGGCCTGGATGGCGAAGGACTTCTCGACACCCGGGAAGCCGTTCGCGACGCCCTCGAGCTCCTGGAGCCGCTGGATGTAGTTCGAGACGACCTCGCTCCGGGCACCGGGTCGCGCGCCGCTGATGGCGTCGGCCGCGGAGATGAACGTTCCGACGAGCGTGACGGGCTCGACGTCGCCGTGGTGGCCGACGACGCCGTCGATGACCGCCTGCGGGAACCCGTACCGCTTCAGCAGCTCGCCGCCGATGACGGTGTGCGCGCCCTCGACCTCGTGGTCGAGCGCCTTGCCGATGTCGTGGAGGAGACCCGCGCGCTTCATCGTCTGGACGTCGAAGCCGACCTCGGCCGCGAGCATGCCGGCGACCTGGCCGACCTCGATGCAGTGCCGGAGGACGTTCTGCCCGAACGAAGTGCGGAAGTGGAGGCGGCCGAGCAGCTTCACGAGGTCCGGATGGAGGCCGGGCACGCCGACCTCGTACATCGCCGCCTCGCCGGCTTCCTTCACGGCCTGGTCGATCTCGATCTTCGCCTTCGCGACCTGCTCCTCGATCCGCGCGGGATGGATGCGGCCGTCGACGAGCAGGCGCTCGAGCGCGCGCTTCGCGACCTGGCGGCGGATCGGGTCGAACCCGGAGAGGACCACCGCCTCCGGGGTGTCGTCGATGATGAGGTCGACGCCGGTGAGCTGCTCGAGGGTGCGGATGTTGCGGCCCTCGCGGCCGATGATGCGGCCCTTCATGTCGTCGCTCGGGAGCTGCACGACCGTCACGGTGTGCTCGGTCGTCGCCTCCGCGGCGTAGCGCTGGATGGCCATCGTGATGAGGCTCCGGGCGCGCTCGTCGGCGCGCTCCCGCGCCTCCGCCTCCATCTCGCGGACCTTGCGGTTCATGAGGTCGCGGACCTCGTCCTCGGTCCGCGCCAGAAGCAGGTCGCGAGCCTCTTCCTGGGTGAGCGCCGCGACGCGCGAGAGCTCGGTCCGCTGGGCCTCCTGGAGCTCGCCGACCTTCGCCCGCTCGGCCTCGAGCTGCTTCTCCCGCTCGCCGAGGCGGCGGTCCCGCTCTTCGACCTGGGCGATCTTCGCGTCGAGCTGCTCGTCCTTCTTGTCGAGCCGGGATTCGTAGCGCTGCAGCTCGGCCCGGCGCTCCCGGACCTCGGCCTCGGCAGCCTTCGAGACCTTGATCGCCTCGTCCTTGGCTTCGAGAAGGATCTCCTTCTGGCGGGCACTCGCCTCAGCGATCAGTCGCTCGGCGTTCGCGCGCGCGGTCGTCTCACTGCCGAGGGCGAACGAGCGGCGCAGGAAGAGGGCGAGGCCGAAACCGACAAGACCCGCGACGAGGGCCACGACGCCCACGACGAGGAGGTCGGACATGCGTCAGTCCTTTCCGTGTTCGCGTGCGTCGAGACAGCGCCGAGTGGGGCGTTGCCCCTTCGCAAGGCCATCGGGACGGCGTGCCCCGCTGGCCGGGTTTCACAAATTCAGTGACCGAATGTTAGCACTCGTACACTCAGGCCTGCGGTCGTGCGGCGCGGGCTAGTCTCACCGGCGACGTGAAGGCCCTCATCACCGGCTACGCCCCGCGCGGAACCCGGCTCCTCCTCGCGAGCATGTACCTGGCGACGATCCCGATGGGCTACCTCATCGTCGTCCTGCCGCTCTACCTCGCGCGCGCCGGCCTCGAGCCGACCTTCATCGGCCTCCTGTACACGGTGTCGGGCATCGTCACGGCCGCGCTCGTCGCGTTCTCCGGCGTTTTCGCGGACCGCTGGGGCCGGCGCCGCTTCCTGCTCGCGGGGACGCTCCTGCCGATCCCGAGCTACCTCATCCTCGCCACGACGACGGACCCCGGCTGGCTCGTCGCCGCCGCCGTTCTCGGGGGCGTCGGGCTCGCGAACGGCGCCGCGGGCGCGCTCACGATCGGGTCGTTCGACGCGCTCCTCGCCGAGCGGTCGGCCGCGGCGCTCCGGACGCGGGTCTTCGCGGCGGCGCAGGCGCTCTGGAGCCTCGCCATCGCCACCGGCTCGCTCGCCGCGGCGCTGCCGGAGCTCCTCCGGTCGGTGCTGGCGACGTCGAGCGAGCTCGATGTCTACCGCGGGCCGTTCCTCGGGATGGTCGGGCTCACGGTCGTCGCGGCGCTCCTGCTGGTGCCCGTGCGCGACGATCCGGCGGTGCGTGCCGCGCGCGTCGCGTCGGGCTGGTGGCCGCAGAGGTCGCGTCAGGCGATCGCCACCTACGCGCTCGCGATCGGCTTCCTCGGCTTCGGCCTCGGCATCGCCGTCCAGCTCATGCCGCTCTGGTTCAACCTCCGCTTCGGCGTCACCGAGGCGGACCTTGGGCCGTGGTACGCCGCCGGCCAGGTGATCTCCTTCGGGACGGTCTTCGTCGTGCCCTGGCTCGAGCGCCGGCTCGGCGCGCCGCGCACCGTGCTGTTCGCGCTCTCGACCGCGGGTGTGTGCCTCGCGCTCATCGTCATCGCACCGGTCTTCACGATCGCCGCGTCGCTCTTCCTCGTGCGGAGCTTCGTCACGAACCTGTCGTGGCCGTTCCACCAGTCGCTCCTCATGGCCGCGACCGTGCCCGAGGAGCGCGCGACGGCCGTCGGCGCGGGCTTCGCGGTCTGGGGCCTCGCGAACGCGGGCGGACCGTTCGTCGCCGGCGCGCTGCTCGCCGCCGGGAGCTTCGGGCTGCCGCTCCTCGTCGGCGCGGCGATGTATGTCGCGGGAGGCGTCGTGTTCGGCGTGGGCTTCACGCGGATCCAGCGCCGTGACGCCGCGGCGGCTACGGTGGCGGCGTGAGCGGCGCGGGGCCCGTGACGGCGTGAGCGGCCAGGAGCGGCCGATCGTGCCGGACAACGAGCAGCTTCTTGAGGAGCCGGCGCTCTCGGACGCGCTCGCGACGCTCGAGGGCTGGGAGCGCGACGGCGCCTCGATCACGAAGCGCTACCGCTTCAAGGGCTTCAAGTCGGCGATCGCGTTCGTGGACCGCGTCGCCGAGGTCGTGAACAAGGCGAACCATCATCCCGACATCCACGTCGAGCACTACAAGCACGTCCGCATCGTGCTCACGACGCACAAGGTGAAGGGCCTCTCGCAAGCGGACATCGACGTCGCGCGCGCGATCGATGGGGTGGCGGAGACCGGCCCCTAGCTCTCCTCATCCGGATCGTCCTCGTCGGCCTCGGGTCGCTCGAGCACGGCCTCGATCGTGTCGTATGAGAATCCGCGCGCGACCAGGAACTGATGGATCTTCCGCTTGCGCTCCCCCTCCTCGAGCGTCTGCCAGCGGGTGATGGGCCGGCGGATCGCCTCGCGCGCCTGCTTCACGTCGGCGTCCGGGTCCCGCTCGCCGAGCACGAGGTCGATCGTCTCGCGCGGCACGCCCTTCCCCAGCAGCTCGCTCACGAGCGCGCGCTCCCCCTTCTGGCGGAACCGCTCGCGCTGCTCGACCCAGTACCGCGCGAACGCCTCGTCGTCGATGTACCGCTGCGCGCGGAGCTGGTCGACCGCGCGGTCGATGGCGGTGTCGCTGTAGCGCTTCGTGCGCAGGTGCCGGCGGATCTCCGCGACGCTGCGTGGCCGGTTCGCGAGATAGCGGACGGCGGCGTCGTATGCGCCGTCATCGGGCGGCGGGGTCGCCTCTGCCCTAGTCCTCCGCACCGACCGCGAGCGCGGCGCCGGACTTCTCGCGGACCTTCGCCTCGAGCTCGGACGCGACGTCCGCGTGGTCACGCAGGAACTGCTTCGCGTTCTCGCGGCCCTGCCCGAGACGCGTGTCGCCGTAGTTGAACCACGCGCCGTACTTGCTCACGACGCCGGTGAGCAGCCCCATGTCGACGAGGCCGCCCTCGCGGGAGATGCCCTCGGCGGCGAGGATCTCGAGCTCGGCGAGGCGGAAGGGCGG
>DASUCM010000150.1:0-37794 GCA_036276035.1 Candidatus Limnocylindria bacterium
GACGTTCATGCAGCCGCCCATGTGGTTGATCGCGCCCCGCGAGGTGATGTTGCACTGCACGACCGGGCCCCAGCAGCCGACCTCGACGAGGCATTCCTTGTCGCCGAACTTCTTCGCGAAGGTGCCCTCCTCGTAGTACCCACCGCGCGTGCAGGCGCGGTGGACGGTCTCCCCGAAGAGCCAGGCCGGCCGGCCGAGCTCATCGAGCTCCGGCGCGGGGCCGAGGCCCTGGAGGAACAGGAGCGTGACCGCGACCGTCTCCGTGAAGTTGTCACCGACCGGCGAGCAGCCCGGCACGTTCACGACCGGCAGGCCGAGCGCGCTCCGGTAGTCGCCGCCGAGCCAGTCGGCCACGCTCATCGAGTCCGTCACGTTGTTGATGGCCGCCGGGATCCCGCCCCAGGTCGCGCAGGTGCCGATCGCGATGACGGCCGCCGCGCCGGGCGCGAGCCGGCGCAGCCAGACGGCGGACGGCACCTGCGTCTTCTCGCCCGCCTCATCGAGCTCCTCGCCGATCGCCGACCAGTAGCCCTCGCCGAGCTGATCCTCGTTCGCGCAGGACCCCTCGTACACGACGACGTAGGGGTCATCGAGCTCGCCGCGCGCGGCCTTGCGCATCGGCTCCATGAAGGCCTCGCCCGCCTCGACCTGGACCGCGGTGTGGTGCAGGAGGAGGAGCGGCACGCCCGGCAGGGATCCGGTGAGCAGGCTCTCCACCGACGGAGCCGTGGCGCCGAGCACCGCGATGCTGCACCCGTCGCAGCTCATCCCGGCGAGCCAGAAGACGTGCACGCGCTCGAACGGCCCGAGCTTCGTCGTCCCGCGGGGGGCGATCGCCGCCCGGACGTACTGCTCCTGCGAGGCGCCGGCGACGTTCCCGGTCTCCTCCCAGTGCGGCGCGCGGCCGCCGTCGTAGCGCCGGCGGTGCGGACTGCCGATCAATGCAGCTGCCGCGCGAGTTCCGCGACGGCGCGGGCCGTGGCGGAATCGGGCGCCTCGTCGATGAGCGCGCGACCGCGGCGGTCCGCCGCACGGACCGCCTCGTCGAAGGGGATCTCGATGGCGAGCTCGAGGCCTTTGGCGGCGCAGTAGTCGCGGATCGCGCGAGCGTCCTCGCCGTCCCGGAGCTTGTTCGCGATGCCGAGCACGCGCCCGATCCCGAGCTCCCTGGCGAGCGGCACGATGCGGCCGGCGGTCTCCATCGCGCGGTAGTACGGCTCCACGACGACGAGCATGCAGTCGACCCCGCCCGGCGTGCCGCGGGCGAGATGCTCGATGGACGCCTCCATGTCGAGGAGGTTCACCTCGTTCTCGACACCGAGGAGCGCGCTCGCGACACCTCGCACGGAGGCGTGGGCGGAGCAGAGTCAGCCGGTGCCGGCATGGTCGACGCGCGTCATGTGCACGAGCATCACGCCGTCCGGTGCGGTGACGGCGTACTCCGCGCGGAAGTCCTTGAACTCCGGCTTCAGCACGCGCTGCTTGCGGCCGGCATCGTCGACGACCTCGTCGGCGGCGTTCCGCGGAACGCGCGGCGGGTCGCGCAGCACCTCGGGATCGACGCCGAGCGCTGTACCGAGGTTCGGGTTCGGGTCGCCGTCGATGGCGAGCACACGCTTCCCGCTGCGCGCGAGCGTGCGCGCGAGCGTCGCGCTGATCGTCGTCTTTCCCGCGCCGCCCTTGCCCGCGACGGCGATCCTCATCGCTTCCCCCACCGCAGCGGCACGAGGCCGCCGGGCTTCGTCCGGCAGAGGCAGAACGCGTCGCTGCAGCCGACGTCGGACTCCGCCGCGAGATCGACGAGCTGCTCGCGGATCGACGCGAGCTCCTTCACCTGGCGGTCGACCTCGAGGATCCGCGCGCGCAGCGCGTGCGCGAACGCGAGGTGCGCGTCGGTGCAGTCGGAGCTCTCGGCGACGCGCAGCACCTGAGCGATCTCGCGCAGCGGCACGCCGAGGCGCGTCGCGCGGCGCAGCAGCTGCGCGCGCTCGACCGCGTCCGCGCCGAAGAGCCGGTAGCCGTTGTCGGCGCGGGCAGCGGGACGGAGGAGCCCGGTATCCGCGTAGAACCTGACAGTGCGCGCCGGCAGCGAGGCGCGCTTCGCGACCGCGCTCACCCGGAGCAGGCCATCGGCGACGGTCATGCGCGCGGACGCTACCCGCACGCCGCGGCGACCGCAAGGCGGGCGTGCCCCGCCAATGGCCCGGCCGAACCTGCCAGTTGGACTGGCCGGTCCGTCGTGCCACGAGGCCGACTCCTTCGCCCGGCGTGGGCAGGCCGGAAGAGGCGTCGTACCATCACCGGCCACCGTACTGGCCGGTCCCGGGAGGAGGGTGTCCATGCGCCGCTCGCTGATGGTCGTCGCGTCCCTCGCGGTCCTGCTCGCTGCGTGCGCGGCGCCGGCACCGGGCCCGGCTGGGGCCTCCCCGGCGGCGCAGACCGCTGCGCCGAAGCGTGGCGGCACGGTCGTCATCGCGGCCACGACGGATCCCGGCCACTTCAACTCGGCGATCACGACGGCGGGCGGCACGCACTTCGTCGCGGGCAGCCTGTACAACGGCCTCGTCGCGCTCGACGAGAAGGGCGACCCGCAGCCGGACCTCGCGGAGAAGTGGGCGATCTCCGACGGCGGCCGCACGTACACGTTCACGCTCCGCTCGGGCGTGAAGTGGCACGACGGCAAGGACCTCACCTCGGCCGACGTGAAGTTCTCGTTCGAGCAGGTGCTGCTCAAGTTCCACGCCCGCACGAAAGCAGGCCTCGAGGCGGTCCTCGCGGGGATCGACGCGCCGAGCGCGAACACGGTGGTGTTCCGCTTCAAGACGCCGTACGGGCCGCTCCTGCAGCGGCTCGACAACATCGAGGCGCCGATCGTCGCGAAGCACGTCTACGAGGGCACCGACCCGACGACCGCGGCGGCGAACCTGAAGCCCGTCGGCACCGGGCCCTTCAAGTTCGCGGAGTACGTGAAGAGCGACCGGGTCCGGTTCGTCCGCAACGAGGCGTACTTCAAGCCGGGCCTGCCCTACCTCGACGAGCTCGTCTTCCGGATCATCCCGCAGGCCAGCACGCAGGTCGCGGCGCTCGAGAAGGGCGAGGTCGACTACCTCGGCAGCATCCCCGGCCCCGATCTCGAGCGCCTGCAGAAGAGCGCCGACCTCGTCCTGCAGAAGAGCGGCGCCGGCTCCGGCGGCTCGTTCTGCATCGCGACCCTCATCTTCAACCTCGCGAAGCCCGTCCTCGCGAAGGTCGAGGCTCGCCAGGCCATCGCCTACGGCATCGACCGGCAGCAGATGCTCGACCAGGTCCAGTTCGGCCAGGGCCGGGTCGCGATCTCGGCGATCGCGAGCACCATCCCCTGGGCGCACAACCCGGAGGTGACGAAGTACCCGCTCGATCGCGCGAAGGCGGACCAGCTGCTCGACGCGGCCGGCTTCGCGAAGGGCGCGAACGGCATGCGCTTCACGCTGAACTTCGTGCACGCGACCTCGTTCGCGAAGTACGGCGAGCTGATGAAGCAGCACCTCGCGCCGATCGGCATCGACGTCCAGCTCACCGCGCTCGAGGTGAACGCCGCGAACGAGCGGACCTTCATCAAGAAGGATTTCGACATCGGGATCGCCTCCTACTGCAACGGGCCGGACCCGGAGATCGGCGTCCGCCGCGCCTATGTCTCGAGCAACATCGGTCCGATCCTCTTCTCGAACGGCGCCGGCTACCGCAACGCGAAGGTCGACGAGCTCTTCGACAAGGCGGCGGCGAGCACGGACCGGGCCGAGCGCGGGAGGGCGTACCGCGAGATCCAGGACATCCTCGCGAAGGACGTGCCGTACTGGTGGCTCGTCGAGACCGAGGGCTACCGCGCCTGGCGCAAGGACTACCAGGGGTTCTCGTACTGGAGCGCGAGCCTCGCGGAGTCGGCATCGAAGAAGTGATCGCTGGGTAGGTACGTCCTTCGCCGCCTCGCCCAGGCGGTCCCGCTGCTCTTCGCGATCCTCGTCTTCACGTTCGTCCTGATCCACGCGGCGCCCGGGGACCCGATCGCGATCTTCGCGGGCGACTCGGGCGACGCGCGGTACTACGCGGAGATGCGCGCACGCTTCGGGCTCGACCGCCCGATCCACGAGCAGCTCGTCGTCTACCTCGGCAACGCCGTGCGCGGGGACTTCGGGACCTCGTACTTCCACCGCCGCCCGGCGCTCGAGATCATCGCGGACCGCATCCCGGCGACGCTCCTGCTCATGCTCACCGCCCTCGCGCTCTCGACCGTGCTCGGTGTGTGGCTCGGCGCGACCGCCGCGCGGCACTCGGATCGCGCGGCGGACCACGCGATCACGATCGGCACGCTCGTCGGCGGCGCGACGCCGGCGTTCTGGCTCGGCCAGGTCCTCGTCATCGTCTTCGCGGTGAACCTCGGGTGGTTCCCCGTCCAGGGCATGAACACCGTGCGCGGCGTGCCCGACGGCTTCGCGCGCGTCGTCGACCTGCTGCACCACCTCGTGCTGCCCGCGACCACCCTCGGCCTGCTCCAGCTCGCGCTCGTCACGCGGCTCACGCGGACCGGCGTGCGCGAGGCGCTCGCCGACGAGTACGTGCGCACCGCCCGCGCGAAGGGGCTGCGACCCGGCGCGGTGCTGCGCCGCCACGCGCTGCCGAACGCGCTGCTCCCCGTGGTGACCGTCGTCGGCGGGCACTTCGGCACCATGCTCACCGGCGCGGTCCTCACCGAGATCATCTTCGCCTGGCCCGGGCTCGGCCGGCTGCTCTTCGACGCGACGCTCGCGCGCGACTACCCGCTCCTCATGTCGATCTTCCTCATCGCGTCGGCGAGCGTCGTTATCGCGAACCTCCTCACCGACCTCGCCTACGGCGCGCTCGACCCGCGCGTGCGGCTGCGGTGAGCGCGACGGCAGGCGCGACCGGGTCCGCCGCGGGGCCGGCCCGGTCCACGGGGCCGGTCCGTCTGCTGCGGAGCGTCGCGCGCTCGCGCATCGGCGCGCTCGGCCTCGCCCTCTCCGGCGTCGTCGTCGTACTCGGGCTGTTCGGTGGTGCCCTGGCACCGGCGGATCCCTTCGTTCCGACAGGCGCCCCGCTGCGGCCGCCCGGGGCGGGTCACCTGTTCGGCACGGACGATCTCGGCCGCGACATCCTGAGCGGCGTGCTGCACGGCGCGCGCGTCTCGCTGCTGGTCGGCGCGGTGACCGCGCTGATGGCCGCGGTAGTGGGCACGGCGGTGGGGGCGACGGCGGGCTTCTACGGCGGCGCCACCGACGACCTCCTCATGCGCGTCACGGAGTTCGTGCAGGTGATCCCGCGGTTCTTCCTCGCGGTCCTCGTCGCCGCGCTCTTCGGCCCGAGCATCGTCTTCCTCGTCGTGCTCTTCGGCCTGACGTTCTGGCCCGGCACCGCGCGGCTCGTCCGGTCGCAGGTGCTCTCGCTGCGGGAGCGGGAGTACATCGTCGCGGCGCGCGCGCTGGGCCTCCGCGACCGGCGCGTCCTCGCGCGGCACGTGCTGCCGAACGTCGTCGCGATCGTGCTGGTGAGCGGCGCGCTCCAGGTCGGCGCCGCGATCCTCATCGAGGCGAGCCTGTCGTTCCTCGGCCTCGGCGACCGGACCGTCATCAGCTGGGGCTACATGCTGAACAACGCCCAGCCGTTCCTGCGCTCCGCGCCGTGGCTCTCGATATTCCCGGGGATCGCCCTCGTCCTCGCGGTCCTCGGCACGAACCTCCTCGCGGACGGCCTGCAGGCGGCACGGGACCGGCCGCGCGCGTGAGGGCGCGCCAGGCTACGCGATGTGCGCGTCGTCGAAGAGCTGCTCCACGGTGAACCGACCATCCACGACGATCACCTTCGTGATGTTCGCGTTCGCCGCGCGCGCGCGCTCGAGCCGGGGCAGCAGTCCGAGGAAGTGGCTGACAAGGATGCGCGTGACGCCGCCGTGGCCGACGACGACGACGGTGCGCCCCGGGCTCTCGGCGACGATGCGGCTCACGAGGCCGAACGCGCGGTCGAAGACCGCGTCGAGCGACTCGCCGCCGGGCCACTGCACGAAGCCGTCCTCGCTCCAGTCGGGATGCGCCCGCGCGTCGTCGAACGACCGGCCCGCCATCTCGCCGAGGTCGATCTCGCGCAGCTCGGGGAAGGTCTCGACGGTCAGGCCGTGGCGTCTCGCGATGGCCTCGGCGGTGTCGCGCGCGCGGGCGAGGTCGCTCGAGATGACGCGATCGACCTTCACCGCGGCAAGCGCCTCGGCGACGGCGGCCGCCTGGCGGCGGCCGGTCTCGGTGAGCGGGCTGTCGAGATGACCGGTGAAGATGCGCGCGGCGTTGCCTTCGCTCTCGCCGTGCCGCACGAAGTACAGCGTCGTCGCGCTCAGACGCCCACCTTCCGCGCGACCTCGTCCCAGTCCTTCACGCGGGTGATGTTCGGGTGCTCGAGGCCGCGGTTCCAGGCGCGGTCGAACAGGTAGACCCTGATGTCGCCGTCGGCGAGGGTCCGCGCGATGGTCTCGTCGTCCTCGCAGAACGCGTCGAGCCCGAGGTCGCACGCGAGGCGCCACTTGTAGATCGCGGAGCTCTTCGCGTCGTACCGCCCCGGCACCGGCGGGACGAAGTCACCGCGCGGCTTCAGGTGCACGCCCTTCGCGTACCGGAGGAGCCCCTGCTTCTGGAGCCAGGTCTCAGTGATGACGCGGCGCTTCTCCGCGCGCGCGGTGATGAAGTAGAGCTCGTGCCCGGCCTCCGCGAGCCGCGCCAGCACGGCCGGGCACTCGGGGTAGACCTCGAGCTCGCCGAAGAACGGGCTGTCGTAGAGCTCGAGCCGGAAGCGATCGCGGTCGGCCGGCTTCACCGGGCTGTGATCGAGCAGGTGCCAGCCGATCTCGGCCTCGTCGGGGAGCTCCACGCCGAAGCGCTCCGCGAACTTGCGGAGGTACGGCACCGCGCAGATCGCGGTGACGTCGTCGAGGTCGATGCCGAGCTTCATGGCCCGCGGCGCCATTGCTGCCAGGCCGCGCGCAGCGCGAACGCCGCGAGCGCGACGAGGACGAGCCCGATGACGGTCGAGAGGAGGTCCGGCGGCTTGCCCTGCAGGAAGACCGAGGCGACGGCCGCGAGCAGGAGCAGGCCGAAGCAGCCGAGCGCGGCACCGACGAAGGCGATGACCCCGGCGACGATCTTCATGCCGCGAGGCCGTCCAGCAGCCGCGTGAGCGCGTCGCGCCAGTCGCCGCGCAGCTCGGTCATCGCGAGCCGCAGCTGCCGCTGGCCATGCACGAGCCTCGGGAACGCGCGCAGGAGCGCCTGCCGCTCGAGCGGCGTCAGGTCGCGGCCGAGCACGACGCGCAGCTCCGGCCCGCGGACGCGGACCTCGGCGGCGCCGGCGCGGAGCGCGCGGAGCTTCACCTCGACACCGTAGAGGAGATTGCGGACCGGCTCCGGCGGCGGGCCGTAGCGGTCGCGCAGCTCATCGCGTAGCGCGCCGAGGTCCTCGAGCGTGCGGAGCTCCGCGATCGTCCGGTACGTCTCGAGCTTGCGCGCGCGGCTCGGCACGTACTCGTCGGGGATGGCCGTCGACAGCGAGAGCTCGACGACGACGTCGGCGGGTGCCGGCGCGTGCGGCCGCAGGCCGCGCTGCTCCTGGACCGCCTCCTCGAGGAGCTGCGCGTAGAGCTCGAAGCCGACCGCCGTGACGTGGCCGTGCTGCTCGGCGCCGAGGATGTTCCCCGCCCCGCGGATCTCGAGGTCGTGCATCGCGATCTTGAAGCCCGCCCCGAGCTCGCTCGCCTCGAAGATCGCCTGTAGGCGCTGCTTCGCCTGATCCGAGAGGCTCGCCTCCTTCTGATAGAGGAGGTAGGCGTAGGCCTTCTCCGCGCTGCGGCCGACGCGGCCGCGGAGCTGGTACAGCTGAGCGAGCCCGAGCGTCCCCGCGCGGTCGATGACGATCGTGTTCACGTTCGGGATGTCGAGGCCGGATTCGATGATCGTCGTGCAGACGAGCACGTCGTGCTCCGCGTCGGCGAACTCGACCATGACGCGCTCGAGCTCGCGCTCGTGCATCTGGCCGTGCGCGACGACGAAGCGCGCCTTCGGCATGAGCTCGCGCAGGCGCGCGGTCTCCTGCTGGATCCCCATGACCCGGTTGTGGACGTAGTAGACCTGCCCGCCGCGGTCGAGCTCGCGGAGGATCGCCTCGCGAAGGACGTCGTCGCTGCGCTCGACGACGCGGGTCTCGATGGGCTGGCGGTCCTCGGGCGGCGTCTCGATGACGCTGATGTCGCGCACGCCCGAGAGCGCCATCTGCAGCGTGCGCGGGATCGGGGTCGCGGTCATCGAGAGGACGTCGACCTGCGTGCGCATCGCCTTCAGACGCTCTTTGTGGCGCACGCCGAAGCGGTGCTCCTCGTCGATGACGACGAGACCGAGGTCGCGGAACGAGACGTCCTTCTGCAGCACGCGGTGCGTCCCGACGACGATGTCGATCTCGCCGGCCTGGAGCGCGGCGACCGTCGCCTTCTGCTCGGCCGGCGAACGGAAGCGCGAAAGCATGCCGATCCGCACGGGGAACGTCGCGAGGCGCTCGCTGAAGGTCTCCCAGTGCTGCTGCGCGAGGACCGTCGTCGGCACGAGCACGGCGACCTGCTTGCCGTCCATCACCGCCTTGAACGCGGCGCGCAGCGCGACCTCGGTCTTGCCGTACCCGACGTCGCCGACGATGAGCCGGTCCATGGGCCGCGGCGCTTCCATGTCGCGCTTGGTGTCCTCGATCGAGGTGAGCTGGTCCGGCGTCTCCGTGAACGGGAACGCGTTCTCCATCTCGATCTGCCACGGCGTGTCGCGGCCGAAGGCGTGGCCGGTGGACGCCTCGCGTGCCGCGTAGATCGCGAGGAGCTCGCGCGCGATCTCCTCGGCCGCCTTCTTCGCCTTGCGCTTCGTGCGGTGCCACTCGACGCCGCCCATGACGGAGAGCGCCGGCGCGGAGCCGCCGACGTAGCGCGTGATCTTGTCGATGCGCTCGGTCGGCAGCCAGCGCGTCCCGTCGGCGAAGGTGAGGACGAGCGATTCGCGCGAGACGCCCGAGACCATCTTGTCCTCGAAGCCCTCGAAGCGCGCGATGCCGCTGTCCTCGTGGACGACGTGGTCGCCGGGCTTCAGGTCCTGGAGGAGCGTTCCGACCGCGCGCCGGCGGCGCTGCCGTTCCGGATGCCTCGGCTTGCGGAAGCCGAAGACCTCGGCGTCGGTGTACAGGGAGAGGCCGAGCTCGGGGATGCGGAAGCCCTCCGCGAGCGGCACGTGGAGGAGCACGAGCGAGCCAGGCGCGGGGGGCTCGGCGAGCGACTCGTGCGGCGTCGTGACGACGTCGCGCTCGGCGAGGAGCTCGGCGAGCCGCGCGGCCTGCGGGCTCGCGACGACGCGCTGGCCCTCGCCGCCGACCGCGATCTCGCGGAGGAACGCGTCGAGACGGCCCGCGTAGCTCACCGAGCCGGTCCAGCCGAGCCGCACCGAGCCCGCGCCGGGCGTCACCCGCACGACGCCGCGCCGCGCCGCGGCCTGCTCGATCCCCGTGCGCCCGAGATATTGGCCCGGCGCCGCCTGCACGCCGAGACCGTGCGCGCGCAGCTCGTCCCGGCGCTCCTCGGCCTGCGACTCGTGCGCGTCCCACTGGAGGCCGAGCTCGACGGAGTCCTCGAAGACGACGCTCGTCCCGTCCTCGGCGGTGTGATCGAGGAGCGACGCGGTCGCGCCGAGCGCCTGCGCGAACATGTCGGTGCCCGGCACGTAGCGCAGCTCGCGCAGCGGCTCGACGACCGACGCGTACGGCGCGAGCTCCTCGTGCTCACCGAGGTCCTCCCAGCCAGCGGCGGCGAGACGCTCCGCGAGCCCGGGGGCATGCTCGAGCGTCAGCTCGCGCGGCGGCAGGACGAGCACGCTCTGGACGCCTTCCTGCGAGCGCTGCGTGACCGGGTCGAACGCACGGAGCGTCTCGACGTCGTCGCCGAAGAGCTCGATGCGCACGGGCCGCTCCGATGCGGCCGGGTACACGTCGATGATCCCGCCGCGCCGCGAGAACGTGCCAGGCTCGTTCACCTCGGGGACGCTCTCGTAGCCGAGCCCCAGCAGCCAGCGCGCCGTCTGCTGCCACGGGAGGCGGTCGCCGACGACGATCGTGCGCGAGCGCTCCGCGAGCTGGTCGGGCGTGATCGTGTGCTGGAGGAGCGCGCGCAGGGACGTGACCACCGCGACCGGCGTGCCCTCCGCGAGGCGCGCCAGCGTGAGGAGGCGCGCGTGGACGGCCGTGACCGACGGCGCACCGATCTCGTACGGCATCGTCTCGCGCTCGGGGAACGACAGCACCGCGTCGTCGCCGAGCCAGCCGGCGAGCTCCGCGCGCCACCGGCGTGCGCGGTCCTCGGTCGCCGCGACGAGCACGACGCGGCGCCCCGACGCGACGAGCGCGGCCCACGCGTACGCGCGCCCGCCGGCGCTCGCGTCGGCGAGGGCGATCTGGCCGCGGCCCTCGAGCCGTTCGCGCAGCCCGCGGAACGGCTCGCTGCGCTCGGCGAGCTCGAGCAACCCGGCGAGGCGCGGACCGGAGCGGGTGGCGCCGGCGCGGACCTCCGCGACCTCAGGCACCGGAGACGTCCCGATTGAAGGTATCCATCGCGCGGCGCAAGCCGTCGCGGAGCGCCACCTCCGCGGCTTCCGTCGCCCGCGCGATGGCGGCCTCGGCCGCCTCCTCCTCGTCGCGCGCGAACGGCGCGAGGACGTACTCCGCGAGGTCGCGGTCGATCTCGCCGTCCGGCTGCGCAGGTGCGACGCCGATGCGCAGGCGCGGGAATCCCTCGCCGATCTCGGCGACGATCGAGCGCATCCCGTTGTGCGTGCCGGGGCCGCCCTTCTCGCGGATGCGGATCGTGCCGAGGGACAGGTCGACGTCGTCGTACACGACGAGGAGCTCCGCGGGCGTGAGCCGGTAGCGATCGAGGAGCTTGCGCACGGCGCGGCCGCTCTCGTTCATGAAGGTCTGCGGCCGCGCAATGACGACGCGCTTCCCGGCGAAGCCGCCCTCCGCGATGCGCGAGTCGGCGGCCTTGCGCTCGAACTCGAGGCGCGCGCGCTTCGCGAGGCGCGAGGCCACGCGGAAGCCGACGTTGTGGCGCGTATCGGCGTACCGCTCGCCCGGGTTCCCGAGCCCGACGACGATGCGGTCCGCCTGCGGGGGCTTGCCGCCGAAGAAGCGCTGCGTCTTGGACCTCCCGGACGCCGAAACGCGGCGCGCCTCCCGTACCGGGTGGTCGCGCCGCCGAGTCCGCGTATCTGCGCTCAGGATAGCCGCGTGAGCGTCGTGGCCTCGGCGCCTGGTCGCGTGAACCTCATCGGCGAGCACACCGACTACAACGGCGGCTTCGTCCTGCCGGTCGTGCTCCCCCGCCGGGTCACGGTCGAGCTCACGCCGCGCGACGACGCGCGGGTCCGGGTGCGCAGTGACGCGCTGGGCGAGGCGGAGTACGCGCTCGGCGAAGAGCAGCGCGGGCGGGGCTGGATCGACCGTGTCCAGGCGATCACGTACGTCCTCGCCCGCGAGGGCCGAGCCGTCCCGCCTGACCATCACCTCCGCGGATCGGACCTCATCCGCGGATTCGACGCACGCATCCGCTCGGACGTCCCGATCGGCGCCGGCCTTGCCTCGAGCGCCGCGCTCGCGGTCGCTCTGTTGCGCGCGCTGCGCGAGGCGTTCAGGCTGCGCATCGACGACCGCGCGATCGCCGCCCTCGCGCAGCGCGCGGACCACGACTTCGTCGGCGTCCGGTCGGGGATCATGGACCAGCTCGTCGCGAGCCTCGGCCGCGACGGCATGCCGCTCCTCATCGACACGCGCGACCTCACCGTCACGGAGGTCGCGCTGCCCGGAGGGTGCGAGCTCCTCGTCGTCGACAGCGGCGTCGCGCACGACAACCTCGCGGGCGCGTACAACGCGCGGCGCGCCGAGTGCGAGGACGCGGCGGTGCGCCTCGGCGTGGCGACGCTGCGGGAGCTCGACGGGCCACGTCCGGAGCTGCCGTCGCCGCTCGACCGGCGCGTGCGACATGTGGTCAGCGAGAACGCGCGCGTGCTCGCGACGGTCGACGCGCTCCGCGAGGGCGACCTGGAGGGCGTCGGCGGGCTGCTCGATGCATCGCACGCGTCCCTGCGCGACGACTACGAGGTGTCGTCGCCGGAGCTCGATCTCCTCGTCGGCATCGCGCAGGCGCAGCCCGAGGTCCTCGGGGCGCGGCTCACGGGCGCGGGGTTCGGCGGCTCGATCGTCGCGCTCGCACGCCGCGACGGCGCCGCGGCGGCACGGCGCATCGCGGACGAGTACACGCGGCGGTCCGGACGCCGTGGGGCGGTCATCCTCCCCGCCTGACCTCACGCCGTCCGCGAAGACCGGCACGTAGTCTCTCGGCGTGGGGCTCGGCTGCGCGCGCGACGGACTCGCACCGACGCCGCCGATGGGCTGGAACTCCTGGAACCGCTTCGGGCCGAACATCGACGAGCGGCTCATCGCGGAGACCGCCGAGGCGATGGTGCGCAGCGGGATGCGCGACGCCGGCTACCGCTACGTCGTCATCGACGACGCCTGGCACGCGGCCGAGCGCGACGAGCGCGGCGACCTCGTCCCGGATCCCGTGCGCTTCGCGAGCGGGATGCGCGCGCTCGCCGACCACGTGCACTCGCTCGGCCTGCGCTTCGGCATCTACACCGACGTCGGCACGAAGACCTGCCAGGGCTGGCCGGGCAGCCTCGGCTACGAGTTCCGCGACGCGCGGCGCTTCGCGGAATGGGGCTGCGACTACGTGAAGATCGACTGGTGCCACACCGACGGCCTGCCCGCGCGCGCGATGTACGAGAAGTGGTGCCTCGCGCTCCAGAGCGCCGGCCGGCCGATGGTCCTTTCGATCTGTGAGTGGGGCCGGCACCGCCCGTGGGAGTGGGCGCGCGGCGTCGGTCACCTCTGGCGCACCTGCTGGGACATCCAGGACCGCTGGTCGAGCGTGCTCGAGATCCTCGACCGCCAGCGCGACCTCCACCCCTACGCCGGGCCGGACGGCTGGAACGACCCGGACATGCTCGAGGTCGGGAACGGCGGTATGAGCGAGGCGGAGTACCGCTCGCACTTCAGCCTCTGGGCGATGCTCGCCGCGCCGCTCATGGCCGGGAACGACCTCCGCGACATGTCCGACGCGACGCGCGCGATCCTCACGGCGCCGGAGATCGTGCAGATCGACCAGGACCCGCGCGGCCGCCAAGGGCGCTGGCTCGGCGGCGACGGGCGCGGCGAGGTCTGGGCGCGCGAGCTCGAGGATCCCGACGCGCGCGCGGTCATCCTCTTCGCGCGCGGCGACGAGCCGGCGCGGCTGCGCATCGAGTGGAGCGCGCTCGGGTGGAAGGCCGGCACACGCGCCGCCGTGCGTGATCTCTGGCGGCAGGAGGACCTCGGCGCGTTCGCGCAGGGGTTCGAGACGACGGTCCCGCCCCACGACGTCGCCTTCCTTCGCGTGGCACGGGGGACCGGAACGTGAGCGTGCGATGAGGCTTCCGGAGTTCGCGATGGAACGGATGCAGTCGACCTTCGAGAAGCAGGTCCGCTACGACCTCTCCGAGTCCGGCGTCGAGGCGCTGACGCTCGAGGACGTCGCGCGGTCGATGGAGGAGCTGCGGACCGTGCCGCTTGGCTACGGCGACGGGCGGGGCCGCGAGGCGACGCGCGCGCTCGTCGCGTCGTTCCACGCGGGCGCGGATCCTGAGAGCGTCCTGCTCACGACCGGCACGAGCGAGGCGAACTTCCTCGCGCTCGCGACGCTCGTCTCGCCCGGCGACGAGGTCGTCGTCGTCATGCCCGTGTACATGCAGGTGCACGGCATCGCGCGGGGACTCGGCGCGCGCGTGCGCGAGGTCTGGCTGCGCGAGGAGCGCGGCTGGCGCATCGACCTCGACGAGCTGCGCGCGGTCGTCGGCGAGCGGACGAAGGCGATCTGCGTCTGCCAGCCGAACAACCCGACCGCGCAGCGGCTCTCGGAGTCCGAGGTCGCGGAGATCGCGCGCATCGCGGCCGCCCGAGGTGCATGGATCGTGTCCGACGAGATCTTCCGCGGCGCCGAGCGGGACGGCGAGGAGAGCGCGAGCTTCGCCGGAAGAGGCGAGCGCGTCGTCGTGACCGGCGGCCTCTCGAAGGTGTACGGGATGCCCGGTCTGCGCATCGGCTGGCTGGTCGGGCCGCGCGAGCGCGTGCACGCGGCGTGGTCGATCAAGGACTACACGACGATCGCGCCCGCGACGCTCTCGGAGCTCCTCGCGGAGCACGCGCTCGCGAAGCGCGACCAGCTCGTCAAGCGCGCGCGCTACCTCGTGAACGAGCGCTGGCCGCTCCTCGAGGCATGGGCGCTGCGGCACTCGCGCACGCTGCACTGGACGCCGCCCGAGGCCGGCTCCATCTGCTTCTTCAGCTACCAGTGGCCGATCGACTCCGTCGCGCTCTCGGACCGGCTCATCCGGGAGTGGAGCACGATGCTCGTCCCCGGGGCGCACTTCTCGGCGGAGCGCCACCTGCGCATCGGCTTCGGCATGCCGTCGCGCATCCTCGACGCCGGGCTCGCGGCGCTCGACCGGCTGCTCGTGGAGCTCGACCTCTGATCCTGGCCTAGAGTTCCGCCAACATCGCGTTGGAGGGACACATGGATCTCGCCTTCCTGCTCTCGATCATCGCGCTCATCTGCGGCGTCCTCATGCTCGTCGCGGGCCGCTGGTCGAAGTTCCCGCTCGCGGCCATCGCGATCATCTGCCTCGCGATCGTGCAGAGCGGGCTGCTCGGCCGTATCGGGTAGGTACCAATAACAGGCCCCTCGCGACCGAAGCAGCCGGAGGCAGCGGAGGGAGCAGGGTTCGAACGAGGGAGGGCTCCGCCCGACCGAGTGTCCAAGCCCTCGACTTCGAGCAGGCAGGCGACCTAGGATGCGGCCAAATATGGCTGCTGGCCCGGTCCACCTCATCGAAGCGGGGATCGTGACCGAGCAGCGCTACGCCGGCGCGGGCACCGCCCCGGCAGCGCTGGGCGGCGCGCTCGCGGAGCGGCTCGGTCCCGCGAAGCGGGTGAAGATCCCGTTCAACCCGCGCGACCGCTGGCTGACCGCTGCCCGCGAGTCGTGCCGCACGCTCGCGGACGCGGTGACCGCGTCGATGGCCGCGCACGCGCTCCCGGTCGTCGTCGGCGGCGAGTGCACGCTCGTCGCGGGCACGATCACCGGCGCGCTCGCGATCGAGCGGGACCTCGCGCTCGTGTACTTCGACGCGCACGGTGACTTCAACACGCTCGCGACGACGCCGTCGCACTACGTCGGCGGGATGTGCCTCGCGCACGTCTGCGGCCGTCATGTCGCGCCGCTGCTCTGGCCGGGCGTGCGCACGATCAGCGACGACAACGTCGCGCTCGCCGGCGCGCGGCAGCTCGACAGCGGGGAGGCGCGCAACCTCGACGGCTCACGCGTGCGCCGGATCCGGTTCGACGCCGAGCATCCGGAGGCGCCGGGGCTGCTCGCGTTCGCGCGGCGCCGGCAGGTCTGGGTGCACATCGACGTCGACGTCGTCGACCCGGCGGACATGCCGGCGGTCGCGAGCCCGGTCTCGGGTGGACCGTCGCTCTCGGCGCTCGCAGAGCTTCTGCGCGAGATCGCCGCGGTGAGCGACGTTCGCGGGATCGAGATCTGCGGCTACGACCCGACGAAGGACGCGACGGCGCGGCTCGTGGCTCCGCTCGCGGATCTCATGGCGGCCGCCGTGCTGGGGCCCGCCCTCGCGAGGCGCTAGCGAGCGCTATTCGCCGTCGAACGTGTAGCGGACCTTGATCTCGGAGAGCCACTCCTCGAGGACCCGCCCGAGCTGATCGGTCTGCACCGGGGCGGACTTCGAGACGCGGCGGTGGCGCGGCGGCTCCGGCAGCAGGCGCTTCGCCGAGTAGCGGACCCGCTCGACGCTCGGGAGCGTGATCGGCGCGACGAACATGGCCATCAGGCGGCCCGCTGCTCTTCGGCCGGCTCGATCGTGCCGACGATGTCGGCCGGCCGGCGCAGCGGGAGCGCGACCCACGCGACGACGAGCAGCGCGAACGAGGCGAGTGCGGCAAGCTCCATCGGATCCTCCTTCTAGTCGGCCTGGTACGCGATCTCACCGTGCTGCGAGCGATCGAGGCCGACGACCTCCGCCTCCTCGCCGACACGCAGCCCGACGGTGAGCTGGATGACCTTGACGATGACCGCGGTCATGACGCCGGCGTAGAGCCACGTCGCGCTGACCGCGACGAGCTGCTTCAGCACGAGCTCGGGGTTGCCCGAGAAGAGGCCGTTCGCGCCCGCGCTGTTCACGGCCACGCTGGCGAAGAGACCTGTCGCGACCGCGCCCCACGTGCCGCCGATGCCGTGCACGGCCCACACGTCGAGCGCGTCGTCGACGCGCAGGCGGGGCCGCAGCAGCATCGCGAGGTAGCAGATGGTCCCCGCGCCGAGGCCGATGATGATCGAGGCCGGCACGTTCACGAACCCGGCCGCCGGGGTGATCGCGACGAGGCCGGCGACGGCCCCGAGGGCGGCGCCGAGCGCGCTCGGCTGGCCGCGGTGGATCCACGAGACGGTGAGCCACGTGAGCGCGCCCATCGCCGCGGCGGTGTTCGTCACGATGAAGGCGTTCGCGGCGAGGCCGTTCGCGGCGAGGGCACTGCCGGCGTTGAAGCCGAACCACCCGAACCACAGCAGGCCCGCGCCGAGGATCGTCATCGTCGCGTCGTGCGGCTCGGTCTTGGTGAGCCGGCGGCCGATCACCACCGCCGCGACGAGGGCGGAGACGCCGCTCGAGATGTGCACCACCGTGCCGCCCGCGAAGTCGAGCGAGCCGAACACGCGGAGCCACCCGCCGACGCCCCAGACCCAGTGCGCGATCGGCGCGTAGACGATGGTCGACCAGAGGAGCGTGAAGAGGATGAAGGCCTTGAAGCTCACGCGCTCCGCGAACGCACCCGTGATGAGGGCGGGCGTGATGACCGCGAACATCATCTGGAACGCGACGAAGGCGAGGTGCGGGACGCCGGCCGCGTAGTCCAGGTTCGGCTCGACGCCGACCCCGGCGAGGCCGAACCAGTCGAGCCCGCCGATGAGGCCGCCCTGGGAGGGGCCGAACGCGAGCGTGTAGCCCCAGAGCACGAACTGCACGCTGATGAGGCAGAGCACGAAGAAGGAGTGCAGGAGCGTCGAGAGCGCGTTCCGCTTCCCGACGAGGCCGGCGTAGAAGAAGCCGAGCGCCGGGGTCATGAGCATGACGAGCGCCGTGCAGAGGAGGATCCAGGCGGTGTCGCCGGCGGAGATGTCCATGCGCGGACGCTAGGCGTTGCCCTCCCGGAGGACAGTCGCCGGGCGGCGAAGGGAGGGTCGCGGTTCGGTGACGCCCGGACCGCTCATTCGGTGGTGACGGTCTGGTCGACCTGCTCCTGCCCGGGCCGGACGACCCGGAACGACCCCGCGACGCTCGCGCAGAGCGCCCGCACCCGCGCCGCCTCCGCGCCCTGGCCCGACGAGGCGACGATCCCCGCGTAGGCGCCGAGAAGGTCCGCGCAGCGGGCGGCCTCGGCGGGGTCCGGGACGCGCAGGCTCACTTTCGCGCCCTTCGCGAAGCGCGCGCGGAGGCCATCCTCGTCGAGGCCGCGCGAAGGGTCGAGCCGCAGGAACACGAGCCCGCCGGACATCCCCGAGCAGATCCAGCGTCCCGGATCGCCGAGCACGACGGCGGTGCCGCCGGTCATGTACTCGAAGGCGAAGCCACCGAGGTCGCCGCCGAAGACGACCTCCGCCCCGGAGAGGCGGATGGCCGCGCGCGCGTCGGCGCCGCCCTGCACGAAGAGCCGGCCCCGCTGCGCGCCGTACGCGAAGGCCTTCCCCACCGACCCGTCGACGAAGCGCCCGACCGCGTTCGGTCCCTTCAGGATCGACAGGGTCCCGCCGAGCGCCGTCTTCGCCGCGCCGTCCTGCGCGCCGCCCGCGACCTCGACCGTCACGCCGTCCGCCATGTACGCGCCGAGCCCGTTCCCCGCCACGGAGCCGCGGCCGTAGCTCGCGATGACGCGCGAGGCGAGCGGAAGCGACACGGCGATGCGCTGGCGCGCGAGCGCCCCGGATCCCGCGGTCGCTACGGAGCGGTCCGCCGGCCCGAGCGCGCGGTCGCCGATGGCGCTCTCGCCTGCGAGGACAGCGACAGCGGCCGGGACGCCCTCGGCGCCGCCGGGCCGGGCCACCGGCACGAGGAGCGGCGCGAGATCGACGCGGTCGTGCGCGCGTGCCTGAACGAGGAGATCGGTGCGACCGACGAGCTCGCGCACGCTCGCGCATCCGAGCGCGGCCGTGAGGCGCGCGAGCTCGAGACGCAGCGCGCCGAAGAACCGCCGGAGGTTCGCGACGCCGCGCTCGAACTCCTGCGGCTCGAAGCGCTTCACGCCGCGCGCGGCGGCCTCGGCCGCGTCGGCGATCTGGGTCGTGATGCCGACGTGGCAGGTGTCGAGCTGGCAGCCGCGGCAGATCGTGCAGCCGAGCGCGACCATCGCGAGCGTCGCGAAGCCGACGCGGTCGGCACCGAGGCACATCATCTTCACGACGTCGAGCGCGCTCTTCATCCCGCCGTCGCACCAGAGCTCGACCTGCGAGCGCAGACCGTTCTCGGTGAGCGCTGCGTGCGCCTCGGCGACACCGATCTCGGCGGGAAGTCCCGCGCGGCGGAGCGCGTGCAGCCTCGCGGCGCCCGTGCCGCCGTCGTAGCCCGAGAGCGTCACGATGTCGGCGCCGGACTTCGCGACGCCGCAGGCGATGATGCCGACGTCCGGCGTGACGGGGATCTTCACCGAGACCTTCGCGCGCGGGTTCACCGTCTTCAGCTCGTGCACGACCTGCGCGAGGTCCTCGATCGAGTAGATGTCGTGGTTGTTCGAGGGCGAGATGAGGTCGACGCCGACCTGCGCGTTGCGCGCGAGGGCGACCTTCGCCGACACCTTGCGGCCGGGCAGGTGGCCGCCTTCGCCGGGCTTCGCGCCCTGCCCGATCTTGATCTCGAGGTAGTCGGACGAGTTCGCGAGGAGCGCGGAGACGCCGAAGCGCCCCGACGCGATCTGCTGGCCGCGGTGCGCGGGGTAGCGGCCGATGAGGTCCGGCAGCTCCCCGCCCTCGCCGTTGATGCAGAGGATGCCGAGCCGGTACGCGGCCTCCGCGTACGCGCGGTACGCGGTCTCGCCCTGCGAGCCGAAGGACATGCTCGAGATGTAGAAGGGCGCCTCGTGCGGCCCCGTTCGCGTGTCCGCGACCGCATCTGTCGCGGTGGCCCGCACGTCGAGCACGTGCCTCAGCGCGATCGGGTGCTCGCGCTCCAGCTCCTCGAGCTTCTGCGCGTACGCGTCGTACGCGGCCTCGCCATTCGCGACGGCGAGCGCGGCCTTCCAGACGCGCGGGTACAGGCGGAACGGGTGCTCGAGCCGCGCGGGCGTGCGCTCGCGCAGGAGCCGCGCGCGATCCTCTCCGTCGCGCTCGAGCTCCGCCCAGCCGATACCGCCGCCATCCGTCGCCGCGAACGTGTGCACCCCGAGGAGCCGCGCGACGTCGGGCGCGAGGCCGATCGCCGAGAACGCGCGGCCGTAGCCGCGCAGCTCGTGGATGCCGAGCGTGGAGATGACCTTCTCGATCCCCTTGCGCAGCGCCTCGACGAGGTTCGCCGGCGCGTCGGGATCGCCGGTCGCGATGGCGTGCTCGAGGAGGAGGTACGGCGCGACCGCGTCCGCGCCGAGGCCGAGCGCGACCACGAGGTCGTGGAGGTTGCGCACGCTGGCGGCCGACAGCACGACGGCGCAGTCGCGGCGGAGCGAGCCCGAGCGCGACGGCTGGCCGAGCAGCGCGCGGTGGACCGTAGCGGCGGCGAGGAGCGGGTCGATCCACGAGCGCCCCTCCTCGAACACGGTGCGGTCCTCGATGACGACGATCCGCGAGCCCGCGCGCACGCCGGCGCACGCGGCCGCGCCGATCCGCGCGAGCGCATCGCGCAGGCCCTCCTCCCAGTCCCGGTCCGACTGGAGGACCGTCGCGGGGCGCTTCGACTGGCGCGTGAAGTGGCCGACGAGATCGTCGAGGACCCAGGTCCCGAGCCGGCTCGCGAGCGCCCGCGCCTCCGCGTCCGCGAGGCCCGCGCGGGGGTCGTGGCCGCCGAGCAGGATCGGCACGCGCAGCTCGACCCAGGCGCGCGGCGAGCCTGCGCGGTTCGGCGCGGGCCGCGGCCCGAGCACGACGCGCGTCGAGAAGTGCTCGATCTCGCGCTCCCGGTCGATCGCAGGGTTCGTGACGACGGCGACGGACTCGTGCAGGTGGTCCGCGAGGTTCGTCCGCCGCGTGGAGAGCGCGCCGAGCGGGCCGTCGTAGCCGAGCGATCCGATCGGCTCGCCCGCGGTCTCGCTCATGTACGCCGCGGTGCGCAGGTCCTCCGGCTCGTAGCCGAGCGCCGCGAAGCGCTGCTCGCGCGCGACGGCGTGGTCGTCGATCTCGTCGGGCGGCGTCGCGACCTCGACACGGCGGTCGGGCCGCCGGCCGCGCGCCGGCGGTCCGTCGAGCGGCCCTCCCGTCTCGAGCCGCGCACGCGACCCCGCGAACGAGATCGCGTGGCGCGAGCGCGCGCGTACGAAACGCTCGCGCAGCGCATCGTGGTCGAGCAGCTGCCAGCCGCCACGCGCGCGCTCGAGCGCCGCGTGCTCGCCGGGCCCCAGCGGCCGGGGATCGGCGACGTAGCGCTCGAGCGGGACGAAGCCGCGCTCGCTCGCGAAGATGTGCTCCTCGTCCGTCTCGACGTGCCAGAGCGGGCGGAGCCCCATCGCGTCGACGCCGAAGAGGCAGAGATCGTCGAAGCGCGCGAGGAACGCGGCGGGCCCCTGCGCGAACGGGCCGAACGCGGCACGCGCGTGCGCGTACGCGTCCTGCAGCGCGTTCGGCAGGCGGCGGACCTCGTTCACGATCGGCGGGAAGACGAGCTCGATGGCCTCGATCGGGTCGAGACCGAGCGCATGGACGAGCCCGCGCAGGAGCGCGTCGACGTCCTGCGAGTCGCTGCCCTGGCGCACGATCGGCACGCCGAGGGAGCGGGTCTCCTCGCGCAGGCGGCCGATCGTGTCGATCTCGCCGTTGTGCGCGAACGAGGCGAACGGCTGGACGCGCGCGAAGGTGCTCGAGGTGTTCGTCGAGTAGCGGTTGTGCCCGAACGCGGCCGAGGTCCGGAAACGCGGGTCGCCGAGATCCGAGTAGTACGGGACGAGCTGGCGCGCGGCGCCGCGCAGCTTGTACGCGGCCGTCGAGCGCGAGAGGCTCACGACCGTCGCCGGGGTGAGCGCCTCGATCTCGACCGCGGCGAGGTGCAGCGCACGATCGCCGCGCCGTCCGCGCGCGGGCGCCTGCAGCGCGAGCTGCACGAACCGGGGCTCCTCCGCGCGGCCGCGCGGGAGGAGCGCGGCCGGGGAGGTCGAGGCCGTGCGCTCGAGGGCGATGCGCACGCGATGTCGCGCGAGGACCTCGCGGATCGTGGCATCGGTGTCCGCGGGCCCGTCGCGGGGGACGAACAGGTGGCCGACCGCGAAGCGCGGGTCGACCGCGAGGCCCGCCGCGAGCCCGGCGTCCGCGAGGTGGGCGGCCCAGAGGGCACGGGGGATGTCGACGAGCACGCCGGCGCCGTCGCCCTCGCCGTCGATCTCCCCGGAGCGATGGGCCATGCGCTCGAGCCCGTTGAGGACGAGCGCGAGCGGGCCGGGCCCCGGACGCGCGTCCTTGCGCGCGACCGCGACGAGCGCACAGGCGTCTCGCTCGTCACCGCGCAGGACGCTCGGATCCACTGGCTCGCCTCCCTTCGCCGGAAAAACAGAAGCCTCCCGATCGGGAGGCCTCGTCGCGCCGTGCCTTGCGTGCGTGCCGCGCGACTAGGCCACTGCCCCCGCTGCTGCGGCGGCGATCGACCGGTCTGCGGTGCGTGCGCTCACGTCCCGCAACGTACCGGCCGAGGTGGTCGTAAGACAGCGCCGGGATGGTTGCCGTTCGGTGCCGGTCCGCGTATCCAGCCCCTCTGAACCACGCTCGGGACCGCTGGACGGCGACACGACTTTCGCGCTAGCCCGAACGGGTGCGCGCGCCCACGGCCCCGCTCCTACAGTCGAGCGCACCATGCCGAAGCTTCAGGGCGCGCCGCGCGCGGTCGCCATCCTCGCGGCGCATTGGCTCGCGATCACGATCCTCGGCTGGACGGACTTCGTCGCGGACTCCGAGGTGCGCGTCGGCCTCATGTTCGTCCCGCTCGTCGCGTCCGCGACCGCGCTGCTCGGCAAGCGCGCGGGGATCGCGACGGGCGCCTACGCCACGGTGACCCTGATGCTCGCGAACGATCTCGTGCTGCCGCTCGAGACGGCGGTCTTCAACAACGTCGTCCGCGTCATCGGCTTCATCACTATCGCGCTCCTCGTCGATCGCGTGGTCCAGCAGACCCGCGCGCTGCGCCGGCAGCAGGCGCAGCTCGAGCGGGAGATGGCGACCCGGGCGGAGTACACCTCGCTCGTCGCGCACGAGCTGCGCAACCCGCTCGTGTCGATCAACGCCGCGGCGCGCACGATCGCCAAGCAGCGCGACCCCGCGGCGGTGGCCGACGGGATCGCGGCCGAGAGCACCGCGGCGCTCGAGCTGCTCGATTCGCTGAGCGACGTCGCGAGCATCGAGGCCGGCCGGCTGCGATCCGCGCTCCAGCGCATGGATCTCGCGGAGCTCGTGCGCAAGGTCGTCTCGTCGACGGACGCGGGTGAGCACGAGTTCCGGCTCCACGGGGCACAGCAGGATCTCGTCGTGCTCGGCGACCCGCATCGCCTCGCGCAGGTGCTGAAGAACCTCCTCAGCAACGCGGTGAAGTACTCGCCGGGGCGCACACCGATCGACATCACGCTCGGCCTGTCCGGGGATCGCGCGCGGGCGGTCGTCGCGGTCCGCGACCTTGGTCCCGGCGTGCCGCCCGCCGAGCGGCCGCGCCTGTTCGAGAAGTTCGCGCGGCTCTCGACCGCGGGCGGCACGCGTGGCTCGGGGCTCGGCCTCTACATCTGCCGGCAGATCCTCCGCGATCACGACGGCGACCTCTTCGCCGACTGGCCGCCCGGCGGCGGCTCCCTCTTCTCGTTCGAGCTGCCCGCCGTCGGATCCCGCGCCACGGATCCGAACGTGCCGCCGGCTCGCCGGCCGCGGGTCAAGAGGACGGCGCCCGCGGTGGAGCGGCGGCGCCAGGCGAACGGGGGGCGCGCGAGCTAACCCAGGCGATACCCGACCCCGCGGACGTTCTCGGGCACCGGCGCTCCGGCCGCTTCCAGCTTCGTGCGCAGGCGCGCGAGGTGGGCCTTCAGCCACTCCGGATCCGGCTCCCGTTCGTCGGGCCAGGCCGCGCGCAGCAGCGCCCGCCGCTCGACGACCTCGCCGGGGCGCGCCGCGAGCGCCGCGAGCAGGCTGAACTCGATCGGCGTGAGCGCGAGCTCGGTCCCGTCGACCGTGGCCCGGTGCGCGCCGACATCCACCTCGAGCGGCCCGATCCGGCCCGGTGGCAGCGCGCGGGCTCGCGCTGTGGCGCGGCGGAGCAGCGCCCTCACCCGGGCCAGGAGCTCGTTCCGGCCGAACGGCTTCTCGAGGTAATCGTCCGCGCCGAGGTCCAGGAGCTTCGCGCGCTCGTCGGTCCCCTTCTCGCCGGTGAGCATGAGGATCGGCGTGTCGGAGACCTGGCGGATGCGCCGGCACACGTCGTCACCCGAGAGCCCCGGCAGGCGGCGGTCGAGGATGACGAGGTCGGGTGCCTCGGCGCTGTGACGGCGCAGCGCGGTCTCGCCGTCATAGGCGGTGATGAGGTCGTACCCCTCGCCGCCGAGCAGCGCGGCCACCATGCCGACCATCGCGCGGTCGTCGTCGACGATCAGGATCGCGGTCATCGCGTCGCCGCGAGCGGCACGCTGAACGCGAAGACGCTGCCGCCTCCCTCATGCTCCTCGTACCAGAGGTCGCCGCCCTGCGCCTCGACCATCCGGCGCGCCGCGTAGAGGCCGATGCCGCTGCCCGGCGCCGTCGCGGCGGTGTCCCCGACGCGGACGTACGGCTCGAAGATCCGCGCTCGGTCAGGGGGCGCGACCCCCGGGCCGCGGTCGGCCACCCGGACGACCGCGCGATCGCGCAGCGTCGCGAGCCGGACGTCGATCGGCGTCCCTTCCGGCGCGTACTTCGACGCGTTGTGCACGAGCGAGGCGACCGCTTCCGCGGTGTGCCTGCGGTCGCCGCGCACGGTGACGGGCCGCCCGCGCCGGGGGCCGCGCACGGCGTGCCGCCGCGCGATCGCCGCGAGCTCGGGCAGCTGACCGACGAGAAGCGCGCGCAGGTCGAACCGCACCCGCCGGACGGCGAGGTCCGGCGCATCGGCGCGGACGCCGCTAAGGATGCGGTCGACGAGGCCGTCGAGCCGGGTGACCTGCTCGATCGCCTGCGCCGCGGGCCCGGCGGACCCGTTCCCAAGAAGGTCGAGGTAGCCGCGGATGACCGAGAGCGGCGTGCGGAGATCGTGCGTGACCACCGCGATCAGGTCGGCGCGCGCGCGCTCGAGCTCGCGCAGGCTCTCGGCCGTCTCGCGCTCGCGCGCGTACAGGGAGGCCTTGTCGATGGCGAGCGCCGCCTGGTTCGCGAGCGCGCCGACGAAGGCGAGCTCCTCGTCGCCGAAGTCGACGGGTGCTGAGGCGTGGAGCACCGCGGCTCCGAGCAGGCGGTCGCCCGCGAGGAGCGGCAGCGCGATGTCCTCGTGCTCGACGATCGGGCGGCGCTCCGCGATCGCGCGGCGGGAGGCCGCGAGCGCCGAGCGCGAGAGCTCGCCGGAGCGCGCGCGGACAGCGTCGTCCTCTTCGCCATGGAGCACGATCGCGCCCGAGGAGCCCGGGAAGACGCGCACGAGGCGATCGACGACGAGGGCGAGGACCTCGTCGAGGTCGAGGGTCGAGGTGAGGACGTTCGAGACCTCGAACAGCGCGGAGACCTCGCGCAGCTTCCGCTCGGCGTCCCGGTGCAGCCGCGCCTTGTCGATGATGCCGGCCAGCTGGTTCGCGATCGTCTGCAGGAAGTCGATCTGCGTCCGCTCGAACTCCTGTGGCTCGACCGTCTGCACGTTCAGCACGCCGATCACCTCGTCGCGCATGACGAGCGGGACGGAGAGCATCGACGTGAAGCGGTCGACGTCGACGGCCGGGACGTGCTTCCAGCGCGGGTCGGTGTGGACATCGCGGACCGTCAGCGGCACGTGCGCGTTCGCGACCCAGCCGGTGATCCCCTCGCCGATGCGCAGCGTCGCGCGGCCGATCCCTCGCGGGTTGAGCCCGTTCGTCGCGACGAGGCGCAGGAGCCCCTCGCGGCGCTCGACGAGGTACAGGGAGGCGACCTCCGCGCCCATGACGTCGGTCGTGCGGTCGATGACGACGCGGAGCATCTCGTCCCAATCCCGTGTCGATGCGGCGAGCTGCGCGATCTCACGCACGAACGAGAGCTCGCGGATCTTCCTCTCGGCATCCTGGGCCATGCTCATCTTCGTATGCTCGCAGACGTGGGGATCATCCTTCGCGCGCAGGGGCTCACGAAGCGTTTCGGCGCGCTCACCGCGGTCGACGGGCTCGACCTCGAGGTGCGCGAAGGCGAGGTATTCGGCTTCCTCGGCCCCAACGGCGCGGGCAAGACGACGACCCTCCGGCTGCTCTGCGCGCTCATCGCGCCGACCGCGGGCACTGCGGACGTCGCCGGCGCGCGACTCGGGCGGGACGATGCGCGCATCCGAGCGACCGTCGGCATCCTCACGGAGCAGCCAGGCCTCTACGAGCGCCAGTCCGCGAGCGAGAACCTGCGCTTCTTCGCCGCGCTGTACGGCCTCCCGCGCAGGGCAGCGCAGGAGCAGACCGACCGGTACCTGCGGCTCATGGGCCTCTGGGACCGCCGCGATGAGGCGGTCGCCACGTTCTCGCGCGGCATGAAGCAGAAGGTCGCCATCGCCCGCGCCGCGCTCCACGAGCCGCGGATCGTGTTCCTCGACGAGCCGACGACCGGGCTCGACCCGGACGCGGCGAAGACGGTGCGCGAGTTCATCGGCCAGATCCGCAGCGAGGGCCGCACCGTGTTCCTCTGCACGCACAACCTCGACGAGGCGGACCGGCTCTGCGACCGGATCGCGTTCTTCCGCCGGAAGGTCCTGCGGCTCGACACGCCGGCGAGCCTGCGCTCCGAGCTTTACGGCCAGGCGACCGAGTTCCGGCTCGTGCCACGGCCGCGCGAGGAGGACCTCGTGCGCGTGCGGGCGATCGACGGCGTGCGCTCGGCGGTGGCGGAGGACGGCGCCATCGTCGTCTCGAGCGACGACCCGCTGCGGACGAACCCGCGCGTCATCCGCGCTCTCGTCGAGGGCGGCGCGGACCTCGCCTACGTGACCGAGCGGCGCGTCCCGCTCGAGGACGTGTACCTGCGCATCGTCGAGGGTGTGCAGTGATCGCGGCGCTGCGGCCCGACCGGACGACGATCATCCGGACGATCTGCGCGCGCGAGTGGCGCGAGGCCGCCGGCAACCGCCTCCTCGTCGCGATGACACTGCTGCCGCCGGTCGTCATCCTCCTCGCCGGCATCGGCGCGGTCGGCGCCGCGGCGATCTACCCGCCGAGCGAGCGAGACGTGCAGGCGCTGTACGCCGCCTCGCCCGCGATGCGCGGGCTCGACCCGACCGAGGCGGTCCAGGGGATCATCGCGACCTACTTCCTCATCCTCTTCATGCTCATCCCGACGGTCGTGCCGCTCACCGTCGCGATCTACTCCGTCATCGGCGAGAAGAGCGCGCGGACGCTCGAGCCCCTTCTCGCCACGCCCGCCGGGGTCGGCGAGCTCCTGTTCGCGAAGAGCCTCGCCTCGACGGTGCCCGCGGTCCTCGTCACCTGGATCGCGTACGTCGTGTACCTCGTGTCGGTGCGCGCGGTCGGCAGCCAATCGGCGGTCAACGCGGTCACGGCGCCGCGCTGGATCCTCGCGATCATCGTGCTCGTCCCGCTGCTCACGCTGCTGTCGGTGAACCTCGGCATCTTCATCTCGACGCGCGTGAACGACGTCCGCGTCGCGCAGCAGATCGGCGGGCTCGTCGTCGTGCCGGTGGTCGGGCTCGGCATCGCGCAGGTCACCGGGCGGGTCGTCCTCGACGACTCCGCGTTCGTGCAGACCGCGCTCTTCCTCATCGTGCTCGATGTCGTCGTGTTCTACCTCGCGCGGCTCGCGTTCCAGCGCGAGAACATCCTCGTGCGCTGGCGCTAGCCGCCTGACGCCGGTCGCGGCGCCGCGGTCGCGCTACCGGAGCGCGGGAGCGAAGGCGGTCGCGAGCCCGAGGAAGGTGAGGAACCCGAGCACGTCGGTGACCGTCGTGAGCACGATCGACGATGACTGCGCGGGGTCGCGGCGGGCGGCCTTCAGGATCACCGGGATGATGCCGCCCGAGACGCTCGCGATGATCATCGAGATGACCATCGCGATGCCGATGACGAGGCTCAGCGCGCCGGAGCGGCTCCAGAGGTAGACGCCGGCCATCGTCGTCGCCGCCACGGCGAGGCCGTTCAGCATCCCGACGCCCGCCTCCTTCACGAGGATGCGCGGCCAGTGCGAGAGCTTCACCTCGCGCAGCGCGAGGGCACGCATCGTCACGGCGAGCGCCTGCATCCCGCTGTTGCCGGACTGGCCCGCCACCACCGGAAGGAGCACGGCCAGCGCCGTGATCTCGGCGATGGTGCTCTCGAACGCACCGACCACCGCGGCCGCCGCGAACGCGGTGAGCAGGTTGATCTGGAGCCAGGGCAGGCGGCGCTTCACGGCGAAGGAGACGGGCGAGAGCCCCCGCTCGTCCTTGCCGGCGCCGAGCATCGTCTGCATGCCCGCGGTGGCGACGTCGGCGGCCGCGTTCGCGAGCGCGGAGTGCCGCAGGACGCCGACGAGCCGCCCGTCCGCGTCGACGACCGGCAGCGCCGCCACGCGGGATCGCTCAACGACCTCGACGATGTCCTCGCGCGTCGCGTGCGCGGGCACGGTGGCGCGCGAGCCCCGCTTCAGGTCACCGAGCGTCGCGTGCGGCGGGGCGGTCACGATCTCCGCGAGCGTGACGGCGCCGGCGAGCCGTCCGCCGGCGTCCATGAGGTAGATCGCGTCGAACTCCTTCTCCTTGAACGTCCGCATCCGCTCGAGCGCCTCGTACACCGTGAGGTCGACGCTGAACGGCGTGATGCGCGCGTCCATGAGGGCGCCCGCCGTGTTCTCGGGGTAGTCGTAGACGTCGCGGATGCCCTGCGCGACCTTCGACGGCAGGCTCGCGAGGGCGCGCTCGCGCTCCTCGGGGGAGAGCGCGGCGAGGATCGACGCCGCACGCTCGCGCGGGATGAGGAGGAGGGCCTCGCGGATCGCGTCGTCGCTGAGCGAGGTGATGATCGCGGCCGCATCATTGGCGCCGAGGCCCTGCAGGAGCGACGCTGCGGCGTCGCCTTCGAGCACGTCGAGCAGGCCGACCCCGCGCTCGCCCGTCGTGTTCGTCCCCACGGGCGAATGGTGACCCATCAAGGGCTTGCTGCCTAGCCGAGTCGGTGCCGGGGCCCGCTCGCTGCCGGACGCGGGTCGCCGCCTAGCGGGGTCGCGGCCTCGCGCGTATCGCGGCGGTGCCGAGCCGGACCATCTCCTCGTAGCCGGCGCGGGTCTCGTCCTCGAACCCGAGCAGGTGCAGCGCGCCGTGCGCGGCGAGGAAGGCGACCTCGCGCGCGAGCGGGTGGCGGCGCCGCCGCGCCTGCCGCGCGGCCTGCGCGCCGCTGATGACGATGTCCCCCACCTCGAGCTCACCGTCCACGTCGCGCGCGAGCGCCCGCGCGGCCGCCGCGCCCTTCGCGCCGCGCGGGAGCTGCTGGCCGAACGAGAGGACGTCGGTCGTCTTGCGCTTGCGCCGGTGCCGGGTGTTCAGCTCCTTCATGAGGAAGTCGTCGACGAAGGCGAGCCCGACGCGCGCGCCGGCCGGCAGGCCGTACGGACGTACCGCGGCGTGGATCGCGCTCCGCACCGGCGCGAGGTCGCAGGGCGGCTCGCCGGTGACCGCGATCCTCACCATGTGGCGGCGCCGGGCGTCAGAACGAGGCGGCGGGCGGCGGCGTGCTCGGCAGGCGGGCGATGCGGTCCTCGGGATACGGGATCCGCTCGTGGTACACGCCGAGCAGGAGCTCGCAGAACGCGTCGCGGATGCGGTGGACGTCGCGGAGCGTGAGGTCGCACTCGTCGAGCTGCCCGTCGGCGACGCGCTCGCTCACGATCTTGTCGACCATCGCGCGGATCGTCTCGGGCGTCTTCTCCTCGAGCGAGCGCACCGCCGCCTCGGTCCCGTCGGCGAGCATCACGATCCCGGCCTCCTTGCTCCTCGGCTTCGGGCCGGGGTGGCGGAACTGCGCCTCATCGACGTCATCGCGGAGCGCGACCGCCTTCTGGTGGAAGTACTTGATGAGGCTCGTGCCGTGGTGCCCGGGGATGATCTCGCGGATCTGCGCGGGCAGGCGGTAGCGGTCGGCGAGCGCGAGGCCGTCCCGGATGTGCGCGGACACGATCGAGGCCGACACCTGAGGGTCGAGCTCGTCGTGCGGGTTGTGCCCCGTCTGGTTCTCGATGAAGGCGACGGGGTTCCGCATCTTGCCGATGTCGTGGTAGTACGCGCCGACGCGGGCGAGCAACGCATCGGCGCCGATGACCTCGGCCGCACGCTCCGCGAGGTTCGCGACGAGCAGCGAGTGGTGGTACGTCCCGGGCGTGCGGAGCAAGAGCTGGCGGAGCAGCGGGTGGTTCGGGTCGGCCAGCTCGCGCAGCTCGAAGACCGTCGTGATCCGGAAGAGGTGGCCGAGGAGCACCATGCCACCGAAGGCGACGAGCCCGGACGCGATGCCGCTCACCGTCGCGGCGGCGCCGAGCTGCAGGAAGCCGATGACGTCCGTGGCGCGGCCGACGAGCAGGAAGACGGAGATGACGCCGAGGTTGCCGCCGACGACGTAGAGGGCGCCGGCGACGAACTCGCGCGCGGTCGTCGCGCGGCGCACGGCCGCCATGCCGAGGAGCGCGGGAACGAGCACGTACGCGACGAGCTCGACCTGGCCCGACATGATCCCGACGTGCAGCGCGCCCGCGATCTGCGTCGCGAGCGCGGTGCGCCCGCCGACGAGGATGGTCAGCATCATCGCGACGGACGCGAACGGGACGAAGTACACCGCGAGGCTGTGGCCGGGCACGAGCACGCGGCCCGCCAGCGTGATCGAGAGGAGCGAGAGCCCGACCAGCAGCACGCGCCGGTCGTCGGCCCAGGACTCCTGCGCGTAGCGCTCCGCGAACAGCGCGAGGACGCCCGCGATGAGCACGCCCCAGACGAGCAGGCCGACGGCGCCCTTCACATCGAGCCCGGTGTTCGCGAGCCCGAGCGCGCGGAGCTTCTCGACGTCCTGCGGCGTGACGACCTGGCCCTCGCGCACGACGACCTCGCCCGCGGCGACCTGCACCTGGACCGGCGGCACGTTCGCGCGGGCCGCGGCCTGCGCGGCCGCGGTCGCGCCGGCATCGGGCGTCTCGTTCACTTCGACATGCGGCCGCAGGAGCTCGGTCGCGGCGCGCTTCTGACGGTCGTTCCAGCCCGATGGCAGGATCTTCGCGATGTCGGCGCGGGCGGCCTCGAGCTGCTCGTCGCGGATCCCCGCGGAGTACAGCGTCACGAGGAGCCGGTCGAGGTCGCGCGCGAGCGCCTCCCACTCGGCGAGCGGCATGTCCACGAGGTCCTGCGCGACCGGGCCGCCGATGGGCGTATCGGCGATGCGCGTGAGCGCGACGATCTTCTGGTCGCGGGTCTGCGCCGTGTCGGTGCGCGTGCGCGTGATCGAGTTGATGGCGTTCCCGAGCTGGCTGCTCTCGTTCGCGACCACCGCGGGGTTGCGCGTGAACTGGCGCGCGACGGAGGCGGCGGCCTTCTCGCGCTCCGCCGACGTGAGGACCTCGGAGTAGTAGGAGATGGATCGCGGCGCCCGGACGGCGCGGTCGGCGACGACGCCGGCCTCATAGGTCACGACCGCCGGTGGCGCGAGGAGGAGCACGAGGGCGGAGAGCAGGCCGAAGACCGCGACGAACGCGGCGAGGCGCGCCCGCGGCTCGTCGCGCAGCCGGGAGCGCAGGTGGATGATGCCGCGCGGCCTGCGAAGGGCGATCACTTCTGCTCCGACTCGTACCGATCGTACGCGCGCACGATCCGCGCGACGAGCTCGTGGCGGACGACGTCCTTGTCGCTGAACTCGGAGAACGTGATCCCCTCGACGCCGCTCAGGATCTCGCGCGCGAGGAGCAGCCCCGAGCGCTGGTCCGACGCGAGGTCGATCTGCGTGATGTCGCCGGTCACGACGGCCTGCGAGCCGTAGCCGAGGCGCGTGAGGAACATCTTCATCTGCGCCGCGGTCGTGTTCTGCGCCTCGTCGAGGATGATGAACGCCTCGTTCAAAGTTCGGCCGCGCATGAAGGCGAGCGGCGCGACCTCGATCTCGCCGCGCTCGATCGCGCGCGCGGAGCGCTCCGGCGGCATGAGGTCGTAGATCGCGTCGTACAGCGGGCGAAGGTACGGGTCGATCTTCTCCTGCATGTCGCCGGGGAGGAAGCCAAGCCGCTCGCCGGCCTCGACCGCGGGACGCGTCAGGATGAGCCGCGAGACCTTGCGGTCGCGGAGCGCCGCGATGCCCATGGCGACGGCGAGATACGACTTCCCGGTGCCGGCCGGCCCGATCGCGAACACGAGGTCGCTGCGCCGGATGGCCTCGATGTACTTCCGCTGGTTGTCGGACTGCGGGACGATGCGCTTCCCGCGCACGGTCGTGCCGACGTGGTCCCGCAGCTGCTCCGGCGCCGCGACGCTGGTGTCCTTCGCCTCGCCGATGAGCCGCTCGAGGACGGGCTTGCGGATGTTGTCGTCCCGATCGGAGAGCGTGCGCATCGCGCCGACGAGCTCGCCCACGCGCGCGACGGCGCCCGCGTCGCCGCTGATGCGCAGCTCGGCACCGCGCGAGACGACCTTCACGCCGAACTCGCGCTCGATCCGGTCGATGTTCGACTCGTCCTTTCCCGCGACGAACATCATCTCGTCCGGGTCCGGGATGAGGATCGTGATCTGCTGCGTGCTCAGCCCGCCTTCTCCTTCAGCAGCTCGCTCACGATCCGCGCCACCGCGCGTCCGTCCGCGCGGTCCTTCGTCGCGGCGGTCACCTTCGGCATCACCTTTCCCATATCGCGCGGGCCCGCGGCCCCGGTCTCGTCGATCGTCCGGCGCGCGATCGCGCGGATCTCCTCTTCGCTCATGAGCGCGGGCAGGTAGCCAAGGATCACCGCGAGCTCGCTCTCTTCCTTCGCGGCCATCTCGGCGCGGCCGCCCTTGCGGAACGCTTCCACCGAATCGCGCCGCATCTTCGCCTGACGCTGCAGCACCTCCTGCACCGCGGCGTCGTCGAGCTCGTCATCGGCGTGGGCCTCGAGGACCTCAGCGCGCGCCGCCTCGTCCTTGCCCTCGCTGTTCAAACGGTCGACGAGCGCCTGCCGGCGCGCGACGGCCTCGTTCTGGACGGCGGCCAGCAGGAAACGCAGGGTGTCACGCCGGAGCGTGTCCCCCGCCCGCATGGCCGACCTCAGGTCTTCTCCCAGGCGCGCCGTGAGGGAGGCTGTCGTCCGCTCTTTCCTTACCGCTTGCGGCGCTTGGCTTCCTTGCGCTTGCGGCGGGCCGCTGGGCGCTCGTAGTACTCGCGGCGGCGGGCCTCGGCGAGGATGCCGGCCTGCTGGATCTTCTTGTTGAAGCGGCGAAGGGCGGCCTCGAACGACTCGCCGTCGCCGATGATCACTTCGGACATCCTGTTCATCACCCGCCCTTCGGTCTGAATGGAGCACGGGCCGCTGCGGCGACGCCGCGCGGCCCGGACGCCTGACGACGCCATGATATGGGCACGAGCGGGCGGCTGCCCGTGAAGGATGTGCACAACTTGAACGCCGCCGCGGTGCTCCTCGCCTACGTCGTCGCCTCGGTGTCCGCGCCCTACTGGATCGCGCGCCGCGCCGGCGTCGACCTGCGCGTGACCGGCTCGCGCAAGCTCGGGGGGAGCAACCTCTGGCGCACCGTCGGGCCGATCGCCGGCGTCGTCGGCGGGATGCTCGACGCCGGGAAGGGGTTCGTCGCCGTGCTCGCCGCGTCCGCCGCGGGGCTCGGCACCGAGACGGCGCTCGCGTGCGGCGTCGCGGCGGTCGCCGGCCAGATGTGGCCGGTGTTCCACCGGTTCGACGGCGGCCGGGCGAACGCGACCGGCTGGGGCTTCGCGCTCGCGGCCGACCCCGCCGCCGCGGTCGCGATGGGGATCCCGGTCGTCGCGGCGGCAGCGATGCGCCTCGCGACGAGACCACGTTCGTCGCGCATCGTCCCCGTCGCCGCGCTCGCGTCCTTCGCGGTCTGGCCCGGGGTCATCTGGGAGCAGCAGGGCCTGACCGCGACCGTGGTCGCGGGCATCGTCGTGTTCGCGCTCGTCCTCGTCCGTCGCGTGACCGCCGACCTGCGGGACGACCTCGCGACCGGTGCACCGGCAGGCCGCGTGCTTTGGAACCGCGCGATGTTCGACCGGAGCGAGCTCCAGGAGCGCGGGCTCATCCCGCTCTGATGGCGGCGCGGAGGATCGTCGGTGTGTTCGCGCACCCCGACGACGAATCGCTGCTCGCCGGCGGCACGCTCGCCCGCTACGCGGCGGGAGGCGCGGACTGCACGGTGCTCACCTGCACCGGGGGCGAGGCAGGCGACAGCTGGGACCCGACGGTGGACCCCGCGCGGATCGCCGAGGTGCGCCGCGAGGAGCTGCGCGAGGCCTGCCGGCGGCTCGGCGTGCAGCACGTGGAGCTGCTGTCGTACGAGGACTCCGGCATCCCGGCGCGCGGCCGGCCGCGGTCGCTCGCCGCCGCGCCGGTCGGCACCGTCGCGGACGAGATCCGCCGTGTCCTCGAGCGCCACGCGCCGGACGCGGTCATCACGCACGACGCGACCGGCGGGTACGGCCACCCGGATCACATCCGCGTGAGCGAGGCGACGCGCCTCGCGGTGGAAGCCATGGAGCACCCTCCGCTCCTCTCCTTCGTCGTGATCCCGAAGCGCGTGGTCGACGACTTCCAGAGCGCGTTCGCGTCGGCCGGGCTGCGCGCAGGCCGCGCGGCCGCCGCCGGCGCCGACATGGAGCGCGACGTCGGCGTCCCGGACGAGGAGGTGACGGCGACGATCGACGTGTCGCAGCACGTGCGCACGAAACGCTCCGCGGTCAGCGCACACCGCACGCAGATGACCGGTCACGTGCTCTTCCGCCTGCCGTGGCCGGTGCTCGCGCGCCTCTGGAGCGAGGAGCACTTCTCACAGCCGCGCGCGAGCGCGCGCGGCGCGGTCGCGCGCGATCTCTTCGCGGACCGGGGAGCGGTCTAGCGGTCGAGCGCGGCCATCAGCTCGGCGACCGCCGCGATCGCCGCGGTCTCCGCGCGCAGCGGCCGCCGTCCGAGCGACACGATCGCCGCGCCAGCGCGCAACGCGATCGCGATCTCGTCAGACGTGAGACCGCCTTCGGGACCGATCACGAGCGACACGGCCTCGGGATCGCGCGGCACGGCATCCCCGAGCCGCGTCTCGCGCTCCTCCTCCCAGGCGACCACCGTGTCGCCCTCGAGCTCCTCGAAGAGCGTCTCCCAGCGCATGACCGGCCCGATCTCGGGCACGCGCGCGCGCCGCGAGGTCTCGACCGCCTCGCGCACGATGCGCTCCCAGCGCCGCCGCTTCTCGGCGCCGAGCTCGCGCGCGACCGAGCGCGAGGACGTGAAGGGCACGAAGCGCGCGACGCCGAGCTGGGTCGCCGACTCGAGGACGAGCTCGCTGTGCTCGCCGCGTAGGAGCGGGAGCGCGAGGACGAGACGCACGCGCGGCTCCGCATCCGAAGGACGTCGGCGGACGACGGTGCCGCTCACCGCGATCGCGCTCACGCGCTCGAGCCGGTAGTCGACCTCCTCGCCGTCGCTGAGGAGCACCACCTCGTCGCCGGGCGCGAGGCGCAGCACGGACGCGATCTGGCGCGCCTGGTCCGCCGAGAGCGCGAGGTCCCTGCCGACGACGAAGCGGTGCGTCACGCGAGCACCAGCGAGACCCAGTCGTCGCGCTGGTCGCGCGAGACGACACCAAGCCCGAACGCGTCGGCGGTCGCGCGCTCCTTCTCCGCAACGATCCCCGCGAGGACGAGCGTGCCGCCGGGACGCAGCCGCGCGCGCAGGTCGGGCGCGATCGTCTGCAGCGTCGCCGCGACGATGTTCGCGACGACGACGTCGAACGTGCCGCTCACCTCCGCGGCCGAGCCGAGCAGCACGGTCGCGTCGACGCCGTTGCGCTCGCAGTTCTCCCGCGTGGCGCGGACGGCGAGCTCGTCGACGTCCGTCGCGACGATCGGCGCCGCGCCCCGCTTCCCCGCCGCGATAGCGAGGATCCCCGAGCCGGTGCCGACGTCGAGCAGCGAGCGCCCGGAGAGCTCGAGCGCCGAGAGCGCCTCAAGGCACTGCTGCGTCGTCGGATGCAGCCCGGTCCCGAAGGCCATCCCCGGATCGAGCTCGACGACGAGCGCGTCGCCCGCGTCGCGCGCCTCCGCCCACGTCGGCCGGATGAGGAACCGCCCGATCCGGATCGGGGTGAAGGAGGCCTTCCAGCTCTCGAGCCAGTCCTCCTCGTCGAGCCGCCGCAGGCGGGGGGTGCCGATCGGGCCGAGGCCGAACGCCTGCAGGTGGCCGAGGGCCGTGCGCACCTGCCGGACCTTCACGCGCGCGACGCGGTCGTACGGGAGGTACGCCTTCACGAGGTGCTCGCCGCCGTCGAGCGGCAGGTCCACGGCGATGCCGTTGTAGCCGACGCGATCGAGGATCTCGCTCACCGCCTCCACCGCCTCGGGATGCGCGGGGACCGCGATCTCGAGCCAGCGCGTGCGCTCAGTCGTTCGCGAAGGCCTCTTTGATCCGATCGAACACGCTGCTGCCCTCGTCGTCCTGCTGGTCCGGCACGCCGCTGACCTCGCGCAGGCGCTGATAGAGCTTGCGCTCCTCCTTCGACAGCGTGCGCGGCACGACGACCTCGAGATAGACGAGCTGGTCACCGCGGCCGCTGCCGCCAAGGCGCGGCACGCCCTTGCCGCGGACGCGGACGAGCTGGCCGTGCTGCGACCCCGCCGGGATCTTCACCTTCGCCTGCTCTCCCTCGATCGTCGGCACCGACGCCTCGTCGCCGAGCGCGGCCTGCGCGGGCGAGATGCGGAGGATGTGCAGCAGGTCGTCGCCGTCGCGGCGGAACGCCGGGTGCTCCTTCACGCGGATGAGGACGTACAGGTCCCCGTGCGGTCCGCCGCGGGTGCCGGCCTCGCCCTGCCCCTGGACGCGCAGCTGCTGGCCATCGTCGATCCCCGGTGGGACGACGAGGGACACGCGGCGCTCGGTGCGCTCGCGGCCCTCACCGCGGCATTTCGAGCACGGCTTGTCGATCGAGCGGCCGCTCCCGCCGCAGCGCGGGCAGGTCGAGACGTTCACGAACCGGCCGAAGACGGACTGCTGGACCTGGCGGACCTCGCCGCGGCCGCTGCACGTCGCGCAGGTCGAGACCGACGACCCCGGCTCGGCGCCGCTGCCCTCGCAGCGCTCGCAGGTCTCGAGCCGCGGGACGAGGATCTCCTTCTCGGCGCCGCGCACCGCGTCGATGAGCTCGATCTCGAGCGCGAGCCGCAGGTCCGCGCCGCGCGACGGGCCCCGGTCGCGCCGCCGGAGGTCGCCGCCGAAGAACGTGTTGAACAGGTCGTCGATCCCGAAGCCGACGGCGCCGTCGCCCGTCCCGAACATGTCGTAGCGCTGGCGGCGCTCGGGGTCGCTGAGGATCTCGTACGCCTCGGTGACCTCTTTGAACCGCTCGGGCGCGCCCGCCTCCGTGCTCACATCCGGGTGGTACTGGCGCGCGAGCTTCCGGTACGCGCTGCGGATCACCTCCTCGGTCGCATCACGCGGGACGCCGAGGACGGCGTAGTAATCCTTGGGGGGCACAGATAGATTATCCCCGCTCATGGACGATCTCCTCCGCATCGTCGTGCAGTGGCTGCACGTGCTCTCCGGCGTGCTCTGGATCGGCGGCGGGTACTACACGATCTTCGTGCAGCTGCCTGCGCTCGCCGCGATGCCGATGCCCGCGCGCGGTCCGGCACTCATGGAGCTCGGGCCGCGGCAGGTGCGCTACATCCTCCGCGTGGCCGAGCTCACGCTCCTCACCGGCGTCGGCAACCTGCTGCTCTCCGGGCGGGCGCGCCAGCTCGAGGAGCCGTTCGGCTCGCGCTGGGCGATGGTGATGCTCGTCGGCATCGTGCTCGCGATCGTGCTGTACGGCCTCGTGCGCGGGATGACGAAGCCGCTCGTCGAGCGCCTCCTACGCGTCGCGCCGCAAGCGGCCGCCGGCGACCAGGCCGCCGCGCAGCAGGTGCCGGTGCTCCGCGAGCGCATCCGGAGACTTGGGCTCATCCAGATCAGCATCGGCGCCGTGATCCTGTTCGCGATGGTGATGGCCCGCTTCAGCTAGCG
>DASUCM010000151.1:0-11062 GCA_036276035.1 Candidatus Limnocylindria bacterium
CTTGTACAGGCGCGTCTCGCGGAACTTCCGCTCGATGTCGTACTCGGTCGCGAAGCCGAAGCCGCCGTGCGTGTCGAGGCAGACGTTCGCGGCCTCCCACGAGGCCTCCGACGCGAGCAGCTTCGCCATGTTCGCCTCGGGGCCGCAGGGCCTCCCGGCGTCGAAGAGCCGCGCCGCCTTCCAGCGCATGAGATCCGCCGCCTCGGTGTTCGCGTGCGCGCGCGCGAGCGGCAGCGCCACACCCTGGTTCTGCCCGATCGGACGGCCGAAGACGACGCGCTCCTTCGCGTACTGCGCGGCACGCTGAATGAACCAGCGCGCGTCGCCGATGCACTCGGCCGCGATGAGGATCCGCTCCGCGTTCCAGCCGTCGATGATGTAGCGGAAGCCCTGCCCCTCCTCGCCGATGAGATCCTCCGCCGGGATCTCGAGATCCCTGATGAAGAGCTCGTTCGTGTTGTGGTTGATCATCGTCTCGATCGGCCGCGCCTCGATCGCTTTGCCCGCGGCCTTGATGTCGACGAGGAACACCGAGAGCCCGCGCGTCTTGTCCTCGAGCCGCTCGTAGGGCGTCGTGCGCGCGAGCAGAAGCATCAGGTCGGACTGGAGGTAGCGGCTCGTCCAGATCTTCTGCCCGTTCACGACGTAGCGATCGCGCAGACGCACCGCCGTGGTCTGGATGCGTGTCGTCTCGCTGCCGGCGGTCGGCTCGGTCACGCCGAACGCCTGAAGGCGCAGCTCGCCCGATGCGATGCGCGGCAGGTAGCGCGCCTTCTGCTCGGCCGAGCCGTGCTTCAGCAGCGTGCCCATCACGTACATCTGCGCGTGGCAGGCCGCGGCGTTCCCGCCGTGGCGCTGGATCTCCTCGAGGATGACGCTCGCCTCGGCGATGCCGAGCCCGCTGCCGCCGAGCTCCTCGGGAATGAGCGCGGCGAGCCAGCCTGCCTTCGTGAGCGCGTCGACGAACTCGGTCGGGTACCCGCGCGTGCGATCGAGCTCCCGCCAGTAGGGGCCGTCGAACCGCGCGCAGATCTCGCCCACCGCCGAGCGGATCTCGGGATAGCCGGTGTCGTCGCCCGTCGCGCTCACCGAGCCGAATGATGCGTCACCCCAGTACCATCGACCGCATGGCACTCGCCCGGCCGCTGGTCACGCGCCGCGAGCTCCTGCGCATCTTCGGCGAGGACCGCCTCGTTGCCGTCATCCGCACGCCGACCGCGGCGGAGGCCGAGCGCGCCGCGCTCGCGATGGCGGAAGGCGGGGTCCGCCTCATCGAGATCACGCTCACGGTCCCCGACGCGTTCGAGCTCATCCGGAAGCTCGCCGCGGACGGCGCGCTCGCCGAGCGGGGTGTCGTCATCGGCGCGGGCACCGTGCTCTCGGGCACCCAGGCGGAGGACGCGCTCCTCGCGGGCGCGCGCTTCCTGGTGAGCCCATGCCTGGTACCGGACATGATCGCCGCGTGCCGCGCGCGCGACGCGATGTCCATGCCGGGCACGCTGACGCCGACGGAGATGCTGCAGGCCGCCGACCTCGGCGCGGACTTCATCAAGATCTACCCGCTCGCGACGATCGGCGGCCCCGACTTCGTCACGAACGTCCGGCGCGCGCTCACGCAGCTGCCGCTCGTCGCGACCGGCAACATCGCGTACGAGGAGATCCCGGCGTACCTCAAGGCCGGCGTCGTCGGCTTCGGGATCGGCGCGCCGCTCCTCGCCGGCGGCGCCGACGGCGCGCGCCGGTTCCTCGCCGCCACGCGCCGCCCGGACTAGTGGCGCCGGCGGCTTCCGGCCCGGGACGCTAGGCGTGCCGCGCGATCTCCCGCTCGGCAACGGCACGCTCCTCGTCACCTTCGACTCGCTGTACCAGCTGCGCGACGTGTACTTCCCCTTCGTCGGCCAGGAGGACCACACGCTCGGGGGGCCCTGCCGCTTCGGGGTGTGGGCCGACGGCAGGTTCAGCTGGACCGCGGACGCGGGCTGGCAGCGCTCGATCAGGTACCTCTCCGAGACGCTCGTCGGGGACACGACCCTCGAGCACGCCGAGCTCGGCGTGCGCCTGCGCTGCCGCGACGCCGTCGACTTCGACCGCAACGTGTACCTCCGCGAGGTCACCGTCGAGGACCTCATCGGCCGCGATCGCAGCGTCCGGCTCTTCTTCCACTTCGACGCGCGCCTGTACGGCAACGAGTTCGGCGACTCGGCGTACTACGACCCCCGCACCCGCGGCGTCGTCCACTACAAGGCGAAGCGGTACCTCCTCCTCTCGGGGATGAAGGAGGGCGGCCCGACGGGCCTCGCCTCGTACGCGATCGGCCAGAAGGGCACCCAGGGCCGCGAGGGCACGTGGCGCGACGCGGAGGACGGCGAGCTCTCGCGCAATCCGGTCGCGCAGGGGACGATCGACAGCGTCGTGCGGCTTGACGTGGCGGTGCGCGCCGGTACGCCCGCGGTCGCCACGTTCTGGCTCGCCGCGGGCGAGTCGTACGAAGAGGTGCGGGAGATCGACAAGCTCGTGCGCGAGCGCGGGCCCCGCTCGTTCCTCACGCGGACCGAGGACTACTGGCGCCTCTGGGCGAACAAGGACCAGCGACACGTCGCCGAGAACCTTCCCGGCGAGATCTGCGAGCTGTACAAGCGGTCGGCGCTCATCATCCGGACGCAGATCGACGACCGCGGCGCGATCATCGCGGCGAACGACACCGACGTCCTGCGATTCAACCGCGATACGTACTCGTACCTCTGGCCGCGCGACGGCGCGCTCGTCGCCGCCGCGATGGACCAGGCCGGCTTCATCGAGGTCCCGCGGCGGTTCCTCGCGCTCTGCGGCGAGCTCATCGCGAAGGAGGGCTACCTCCTTCACAAGTACAACCCCGACGGTTCGCTCGGCTCCTCGTGGCACGCCTGGTCGACGCCTGCCGGCACCCTCGAGCTGCCGATCCAGGAGGACGAGACCGGCCTGCCGCTCTGGGCGCTGTGGCGCCACTACGACCACCTGCGCGACCTCGAGTTCGTGCGGCCGCTCTACCGCAAGCTCGTGCGCAGCGCGGCGGACTTCATGGTGTCGTTCCGCGAGCCGCACACGAAGCTCCCCGCGCCCTCGTTCGACCTCTGGGAGGAGCGCCGCGGGATCCACGCCTTCACGACCGCCGCGGTCTGGGCGGGTCTCGTCGCGGCGCGGAACTTCGCGTCGGCGTTCGGGCAGCAGTCGCACGCGAAGCGCTACGGCGACGCGGCGGCCGAGATCAAGGCGGCCGCCCTCGAGCACCTGTACGACCCCGAGCGTGGCCGCTTCGTGCGCACGGTCAGCGTGCTCGACGACGGGACGATCATCCGCGACGCGACGCTCGACATCTCGCTCGCCGGCCTCTGGCTCTTCGGCCTCGTCGAGGCCGACGACCCGCGGATGATCGCGACGATGCGCGCGATCGAGGAGCGCCTGTGGGTGCGCACGGCGATCGGCGGCCTCGCGCGCTACGAGAACGACTACTACATGCAGGTCTCGCACGACATCGCGAACGTGCCGGGCAACCCGTGGTTCATCGGCACGCTCTGGCTCGCGGAGCACTACGTCGAGCTCGCGCGGAGCCCGAAGGATCTCGCACGCCCGCTCGAGCTCCTGCGCTGGTGCGTCTCGAAGGCGCTCCCCTCGGGCGTGCTCCCCGAGCAGGTCGACCCCTACACGGGCGACCCCCTCTCCGTATCGCCGCTCACCTGGTCGCACGCGGCGTTCGTCGACGCGGTCCAGCGTTACGCGCGCAAGGCCGAGTCGATGGACGAGGCCGCGCGCGCCCGCTTCGCGCGCGCCGGGGAGCTCGTCCGGTGAGACCCGCGGCCCTGCTCCTCGCCGCCGCCGTCGCGCTCTCGTGCACGGCGCCGGAGGTGAAGGTCGCGCCCGGGGTCGGCACGACCGCCACGTTCCTCCTCGCGAACCCGTCGGGCATCGTCGGGCTCGACGCGCAGTGCCGGCCGCTCGGCAGGGTCGTGAAGCTGCCGGACCAGAGCGCGCCCGCGACGCCGTCGCTCCACCCGGACGGGCGGTCGGTCGTCTTCGCGCTCACGCAGGTGCCCGACCCCAAGACCGGCTTCGGCTCCGACATCTTCACGGTGGGCCTCGACGGCACGGGGCTGCGCGTGCTCGTGCCGCACGAGGCGGAGAACGTCTTTTACGCGAACCCGAAGTACGACCCCACCGGCACGGTCCTGTACTTCCACCGCCGCGCGGCGCTCATCGTGAACGGCCAGTACCAGGGCAACGAGGACACCATCGAGCGGCTCGACCTGAAGACCGGCAAGCGCGACCGGCTGCTCAGGGACGCCGCCGATCCCGCGATCTCACCGGATGGCCGGACCCTCGTGTTCGTCCGCGTGGTGAACGGGCAGATCGAGAACTTCTGGACCGCGAACGCGGACGGCACGGGCGCGCGGCCGTTCTTCCGGACGAAGGACACCTTCTGGTACATCCAGGCGCCGCGGTTCTCACCGTCGGGCAGCGAGATCGTCTTCTCCGCGGCGGGCCACTCCACCTCGCATGCGAGCGCGGGCGGGCGCCTCGCCCACCTCGGCGTGCCATCGGAGCTGTACCTCGCGCCCGCGGACGGGACCGGGCTCCGCTCGATCGGGCAGACGGGCGACGACGTCGTCCCGGCCTGGTCGCCGGACGGGACGCGGATCGCCTACGTCGGCACCGGCGCCTTCTTCACGGTCACCGTCGCGACGCAGGAGAGCCAGACCTGCGCGCAGGGCCAGGACTTCTTCTTCGGCGACCTGCTCTGGCTGCGCTAGAGCGCCGAGGCTAGGCCGCGGGCTGCGGCGGCGGCGGTGCTGGTGGTGGTGGTGTGCGTTCCTCGCGGTAGCAGGACGCGCAGAGGGGGCGGCCGTCCTTCATGACGATGTGCGCCGCCTTCCCGCACTTCGCGCACGGCTGGGAGACCTCGACGATGACGTCGCCCTCACCGACCTTGCCCGACATTGCACGGGAGTTTAGCCACGGCGCAATAGAGAGCGGTCGCTCGGTCCCTCGCTCTACTCGCCGACGAACCCCTGGCTCCCGCCCATATGCGGGTACACGCGCTCCTGCGTCACCGCCATGAGCTGCCGCGCGTGGTTGCGGTCGTGGTGGACCCACTCGTGGATGAGGTCGTTCACCGTGAGCCGTCCGACCTTCGAGTGGGTGCCCCAGCGCGCGAGCTGCTCGGGACGGAGCGAGCGCAGGAGCGCCGCGCTCTCCCTGCGCAGGGCCTCGAGCTCGTCCGCGAGCGCCTTCGGATCGCGCCGGCAGTCCTGACGCTCGCGCTCGACCGCGTCCTGGTCCCAGCCGAGCTCGTCCGGGCCGTCGCTCTCGAGGAACCGCCGGATCCGCCCGGCGAAGCCGCGGCGCTCCGCCTCGATGAGGTGGCCCGCGACCTCCTTCGCGCACCACTCGCCCGGCGCGGGATGGAAGGCCGCGTCGTCACCGAGCGCGCGCAGCTCGGCGACGACGAACGCGCCCGACGCCTCGATGAGGCGCGCGACGTCATCCGGTGTCAGATCCCTCGTGTCCGCCGCGCTCATCGGTGCCTCCCTCCGCCCCGGCGTCAGGCCGAGGGCGGCAGCGCGTACGCGAGCGACGGCTCGCCGCGGAGCGCTGCGAACCCGGGCTTGATGCGTCCGTAGATGATCGCGACGCGCTCGTCGTAACCGACGAACGCGCTCTTCATCGCGTTGATGGTGAGGCGCTCGACGTCGGCGAGCCCGAGCCCGAGGGTCGCCGAGAGGCGGCGGAACTCCTCGGAGAGCGTGACGCCGGACATGAGCCGGTTATCGGTGTTCACGGTCACGCGGAAGTGCTGCGCGATGAAGTGGCGGATCGGGTGCTCCGCGAGCGAGGCGACCGCGCCGGTGTCCACGTTGCTGGACGGGCAGAGCTCGAGCGGGATGCGCTTGTCGCGCACGTACGAAGCGAGCGGTCCGAGCTTCACGACTTCTGAATGGGGCTCGTACGCGAGGGCCATGTCTTCGATCAGGCGGACGCCGTGGCCGATGCGGTGCGCGCCGCAGTACTGGAGCGCCTGCCAGATGGAGGGCGGACCGAACGCCTCGCCCGCGTGGATCGTGATGGAGAAGTTCTCGCGCCGGCAGTACTGGAAGGCCTCGAGGTGCACCTTCGGCGGATGTCCGGCCTCCTCGCCCGCGATGTCGAACCCGACGACGCCGCGCTCGCGCCAGGCGACCGCGAGCTCGGCCATCTCGAGCGAGTCGGTGCGGTCGCGCATCGCGCAGACGATCTGCCGGAGCGTGATGCGATGCGCCTTCTCCGCCCGCTCGAACCCGCGCGAGACGGCGGCGACGACCGCCTCGAGCGTCATCCCGCGCGCCGTCGAGAACACGGGGGCATAGCGGACCTCCGCGTACACGACGCCGTCGCGCGCGAGGTCCTCACCGCATTCGTAGGCGACGCGCTCGATCGACTCCGGCGTCTGCATCACGGCGATCGTGTGCGCGAACCCGCGCAGGTAGAGCGGGAGCGAGCCGCTCGCGGCGCTCGCGTGGAACCAGCGCGCGAGGTCCTCCGGATCGGTCGTCGGCAGACCTGCGTAGCCGAGCTCGCGCGCGAGCTCGACGATGGTCGCGGGTCGCAGACCGCCGTCGAGGTGATCGTGGAGCAGGACCTTCGGCGCGTTGCGCAGCGTCTCGAGGGGAAGCACTGGCGCCCGCGTCACCGCAGCGCTCCTGGAGGCGGGAAGAACAGCCGCCAGCGCGAGCCGAACCGGCCGCCCTGGTGCTGCATGCCGATCTCGTCGATCACCCTGCTGCCGTCGCCGATCCGCGCTCCTTTGAGGTACGACGCCTCCGAGTGAGCCGTGGCCTCGATCGTCAACGTCGTTCCGCTCGGCAGGCTGCGGTACGTCGCGATCCGCGAGCGGATGGCGGCCTGGTCGACGCGTCCGTCCCCCATGAGCCCGGCAACGGCCGCCGCGTCGCCCTGGCGCATGGCAGCGACGTATCGGCTGGTCATCTCCTCCGGAGATGATGCGCCGCGGGTGCGAAGGAAGTACTCGTTCGAGCCCAGGATGACGAGCACGCCGGCGAGCAGGGCGAGGACGGCATGACGGAGGACCGGCGTCACGTCGCGCGCACCGCGGTCCACGGCGCCTCGCCGGGGACGATCCGCCAGCCGGAGCGCGCGACCGTGCCGAAGACGATGTCGTCGGGGCGGACCGGGACGCGGTTCAGCGTGCGGCCGGTCGCGGCGCGGATGGCGGCGACGATCGCGGGCGTGCTCGAGATCGTCGGCGGCTCGCCGACACCCTTCGCGCCGTACGGCGCGTCGGGGTGCGGATGCTCGACGATGTCGCAGACGACCGGCGGCATGTCGAGGATCGTCGGCAGCAGGTAGTCGGTGAACGAGGCATTGCGGAGCTTCCCGTCGCGGAGGATGAGCTCCTCCATCACGGCGAGGCCGAGGCCCTGCGCGATGCCGCCCTCGAGCTGGCCGACGACGGCCTGGGGGTTGATGGCCTTCCCGACGTCCTGGGACGTCGCGACCTGCACGACCTTCACGAGGCCGGTGCCGAGATCCACGTCGACCGTCGCGCGATGGGCGGCGAAGAGGAACGCGACGTGGCCGTGGTTCTGGGTGTGCCCGTCCCGCGGCTTCGTCGGCCGGTGGCGCCACTCGACGGTCCGCTCGATCGGCTCGTCGAGCGTGCCGCCGCGGCGCTCGAGCTCGGCCTGGACCTCGCGGCACGCCGCGAGGACGGCGCCGCCGGTCATCCAGGTCTGGCGCGACGCGGAGCTCGAGCCCGCGGAGCCGATCGTCGTGTCGGGGGTCTCGACGATGACCTCCTCCACGCCGAGCTCCGTGCGCACGATCTGCTGGCACACCGTCACGAGCCCCTGCCCGACCTCCGCCGCCGCGGTGTGGACTCGGGCGCGCGGGCGGCCCTCGTGGCGCTCGAGCCGGACGCGCGCGTGCGACACGTCGTCGAAGCCGTGCGAGTAGCAGACGTTCTTGAAGCCGGCCGCGAAGCCGGTCGCGCGCCGCACGCCCTCGCCGTGCGTGAGGTTGCCGGCCCCGCCGGGGAGCAGGAGCGGATCCCGGGGCGCTGGCGCGCCTCGCGTTCCCGAAGGGTCGGCGGCCGCATCGGGCAGCGGGAGCGCCGCGCACCGGCGGATGAGGTTCGCGACTGGCTCGCTGCCCTCGACGGGCTGGCTCGTGATGATCTCGTCGCCGTCCTGCACCGCGTTGCGCGCGCGGAGCTCGACCGGATCGAGGCCGAGCGCCTCGGCGAGCTTGTCCATCTGCGCCTCGTAGGCGAAGCAGGTCTGGACCGCGCCGAAGCCGCGCATCGCGCCGGTCGGCGGGTTCGTCGTGTACGCGCCGACACAGCGCACGCGCGCGTTCGGCACCCGATACGGACCGGCCGCGAAGCACGCGGCGTTGGCGACGACGGCGGACGAGGACGACGCGTACGCGCCGCCATCGAGGACGATGGTCGCGCGGACGTAGACGAGCGTGCCATCGCGCCGGGCACCGTGCTCGTAGAAGAGCCGGGCCGGATGACGGTGCACGTGTCCGTAGAAGGACTCCTCGCGCCCGTAGCTCATGCGCACCGGACGCTTCGTCGCGAGCGCGAGGAGGCACGCGTGGATCTGCAGCGTGACGTCCTCCCGGGCGCCGAACGCGCCGCCGACCCCGGCGAGGACGAGCCGCACCTTCTCCTCCGGCAGGCCGAGCGCGGGTGCGATCTGGCCGAGGTCCTCGTGCAGCCACTGCGTCGCGATGTGCAGCCTGACGCCGCCGTCGCCGTCAGGGATCGCGAGGCCCGCCTCCGGCCCGAGCGCGGCCTGGTCCTGCATCCCGACCTCGTACTCGCCGCTCACGACGACGTCGGCGGTCACGTCGGGATCGCCGTGCACGACCAGCGCGTCGTCGATGACGTTCCCGTCCTCGTGCAGGCGCGGCGCATCCGGTCGCAGTGCGGCGATCGGGTCGCTCACGGGATCGAGCACCTCGTAGTCGACGCCGATCGCCTTCGCGGCCGCACGGGCGAGATCGACGTCGTCCGCCGCGACCAGCGCGACGGCCTCACCGGCGTAGCGCACGCGGTCCTCGGCGAGGACGGGTTGATCTCGCTTCATGAGCCCGAAGCGCTCGCGGGTCGGGAGGTCGACCGCCGTGAGCACCGCGCGGACGCCCGGCATCGCGCGCGCCGCGGTCACGTCGATCGCGCGGATCCGCGCGTGCGGGTGCGGCGAGCGCAGCGTGTGCCCGAAGAGCATCCCCTCCTCGTGCAGGTCGCTCGCGTAGAGGAACTCGCCCTTCACCTTCGGGACGCCGTCGGGCCGCGGCGCGGACTCCCCGACACCGTGCCGCACGCGCTGCCGCGTGAGCGTCACCGGCGGTACATCTCGCGCGAGGCGCGCTGCACCGCTTCGAGGATCTTCCCGTAGCCGGTGCAGCGGCAGAGGTTCCCCGAGAGCGCCTCGCGCACCTCGAGCTGGCTCGGCTCCGGATTCGCGCGCAGGAGCGCGTACGCGGAGACGATGAGGCCCGGCGTGCAGAAGCCGCACTGCACCGCGCCGGCGTCGACGAACGCGCGCTGGACGGGGTGCAGGGTGTCGCCCTCGCCGAGCGCCTCGACGGTCACGACCTCGCGGTCCTGCGCGGCGGCGGAGAGGACGAGGCACGAGCACACGAGCTCTCCGTCGAGGAGGACGGAGCACGAGCCGCACTCGCCCTGCTCGCAGGCGTTCTTGCTGCCCGGAAGCCCGAGCCTTTCGCGAAGCGTCGTGAGGAGCGACTCGTGATCGGGGACCGCGGTCTGCCGCTCGACGCCGTTCACCCGCAGCCGCAGTGCGGTCAGCGCATCGCCGCTCACTCGAGGCCGCCGACGCGCGCGAGCGCGCGCGCCCCCATGACCGCGAGGACATGACGGCGGTACGCAGCGGTGCCGCGCACGTCGTCGATCGGCCGCGCCGCGCCCGCGACGAGCGTGCCGAAGGTACGGCAGGCGGACTCGTCCGGCCTGGTCCGGCGGTCCCAGCCGAGCTCCTCGAAGATGCCCTGCGCGAAGGCCTCGGCCTCTCGCGCGCGCAGGATCGTCGGCCCGCACGAGCCGAGCGCCACGCCGACGCGCGCGCGCGCCCGGTCGACGACGAGCGCGAGGCTCGCGACCGCGATGACCATCGCGTTCCGCGTGCCGACCTTCATGAACGTCTGCGCGCCGCCCGCCGGCTCCCACTCGGCCGCGACGACCACCTCATCGGGCGCGCGGACGTTCCGCTTCGGCCCCGTCATCCACTCCGCGAAGGGCACCCGGCGCTCGCCGCGCACGGATCGGACGACGATCGTCGCGTCGAGCGCGGCGAGGACCGGCAGCGCGTCCCCGGCCGGCGAGGACGTCGCGATGTTCCCCCCGATCGTGCCCGCGTTGCGGATCTGCGGTGAGCCGACGGTCCGCGACGCTTCGCGCATCGCGCGCGAGGCCGTGTCCTCCGCAAGCAGGCGCGTGTACGTCACGCCCGCGCCGACCCGGACGTGCCCGTTGCGCTCGATCCCCCGGAGCTCGTCGACCTGGTCGATGGCGACGATGGACGCGGGCCGGTGGCGGCCGAAGTTGATCTCGACCATGAGGTCCGTCCCGCCGGCAAGGAGCACCGTCTCCGGGTCGGCCGCGAGCGCGCCCAGCGCATCCTCGAGATCGCGCGCGACCTTGACGCTCACGTCGCGACGAACACTAGTACCGGGCGCGGCACGTCAGGTCAGCGCCGCGCGCGCGGAGAGCGCGGTGCGCTGCTCGGTCGCGTGCGCGAGGACCTCGGCGGGGTCGTAGCGCGTCGGCCGGCCGTCCCGCACGAGCGCCTCGCCGTTCACGATGACGTCGCGGACCGCGCGCGAGCCCCCGCCGAAGACGATGCGCGTCGCGGGTTCGCCGCCGAGGGCGAGGCGCTCCCCGTCGATGATGACGAGGTCCGCGCGCGCGCCGGGGTGGATCGAGCCGACGTCGTCGAGGCGCAGCGCCTGCGCGCCCCCGCGCGTCGCCATGAACAGGACGTCGCTCGCGGTGAGCGCTCCGGCG
>DASUCM010000152.1:0-14489 GCA_036276035.1 Candidatus Limnocylindria bacterium
CACGACGAGGGCATCGAGCTGCACGCGCTCTCGTCCGGCGTGACGACGACCTTCGCGTTCCGGTACGACGACGCGGGCCGCCGGCACCTCACGCTCAAGGCGCGCGCGAAGGGGATCTCGCGCGAGGACGTCGCCGGGCGCCTCCGGGTCCCGCACGCCGTGGTGTACGCCTCGATCGCGCACGAGCTCTCGCTCGGCCTGCTCGGCGGGGTGACCGCGCCTGCGTCCGTCCTCGTCGCGCAGGGCTACCTGCGGGGATGGGAGGCTGACGGCAGCGTCGTGCCGCGCGAGTGGACGGAGTCGAAGACCATGCTCGCTGCGGTCGGTGTCGCGGTCGTGAGCGAGGACGACCTCGCCGGCGACCTCGGCCTTGCGGCCCGCTGGTCCGAGACGACCCCCGTGGTCGTGACGCTCGCCGAGCGCGGCGCGCGCATCTTCGAGCGCGGGTCGTCGCGCGACGTGCCCGGCTTCCACGCGGACCGCGTCGTCGATCCGACCGGCGCGGGCGACGCGTTCGCCGCCGGCCTTGCGCTCGCGATCGCGGACGGCAAGGTGCTCGACGAGGCCGCCCGCTACGCGAACGCCGTCGCGTCCTTCGCGGTCGAGGGCCTCGGCACGGAGGGCCTGGGCGACGCGGCGCGGGTGGAGGCGCGGCTCGCCGGCGGCTAGGCCGCCTGGTCGCGGAGCTGGATCTCCCTGATCTTCGCGCGCGCGGCCTTCGGCGTGTTGCCGAGCTCGAGGCGGCGCGAGGCCTGCGACAGCGCGAAGCAGATCACGAAGTAGATGACCGCGACGAAGAGGAAGACCTCGATCGGGTTGAAGTAGCGGTTGTAGATGATGCGGCCCTGCCCGAGCAGGTCGCTCACGCCGATCGTCGCGACGAGCGAGGTGTCCTTGATGATGGTCGTGAGCTGCGACATCATCGCCGGCACCATCAGCCGCAGTCCCTGCGGCAGGATGACGTAACGCATCGCGCGCGCGTGCGAAAGGCCGAGCGCGCGGGCCGCCTCGGTCTGGCCGCGCGGCAGGCTCAGGATGCCGGCGCGGATGATCTCCGCGAGCACCGCGCTGGTGTAGAGCCCGAGCCCGAGCACCCCTGCCCAGAAGGGCTGCAGGTTGAACTCGGGACCGAAGACCGGCTGCAGCAGGCTCGAGCCCTTGATGTAGAAGAACACGATGAGGAGGAGCACGGGCAGAGCGCGGATCGTCTCGACATAGGCGATCGACGGCCAGCGCAGCCAGCGGCGGTGCGACATGCGGCCGAGCGCGAAGACGAGGGCGACGACGAACGCGAGCGCGATCGCGGCAAGTGACAGCAGGAGCGTCTGGATGAGGCCCGCGCCGAAGAAGCGCAGGAAGTTGATGTCGGTGAAGATCCACCAGGTGTCCTGTCGCATCAGCGGGCCACCAGGAGCCGCTTCTCGAGCCAGTTGACGCCCGCGGCCATCGGCAGCGTGAGCACCAGGTACAGGAGCGCGACCGCGAGGTAGGCCTCGACCGTCCGGAAGGTCGCCGCCTCCACGTAGTCGCCCGCGGCCAGCAGCTCCGCGACGCCGATGGTCTTCGCGAGCGCGGTGTTCTTCGCGAGCGCGATCGCGATGTTCCCGATGGGCGGGATGACGCTCCGCACCGCCTGAGGCAGCTGGACCTCCCGGAGCATCTGGCGGTACGACAGCCCGAGCGAGCGCGCCGCCTCGATCTGCCCGCGGTCGACGCCGAGCAGGCCGCCGCGGACGACCTCGGCGACATACGCGGCGTGGTAGAGCGCGATGCCGAGCACGGCGGCGCGGAAGTTGAAGACGAACGCGTCGTCAGAGAAGCGGATGCCGAGCGCCGGCAGCGCGAAGAACAGGAAGAACAGCTGCACGAGGAGCGGCGTGTTGCGGAAGAACTCCACGTACGCGGCGCCGATCCAGCGCAGCGGCGCGAACGGCGAGATGCGAAGGAGCGCGATGAGGATGCCGAGGACGATGCTGCCGATCAGGCCGAGGACGGAGAGCTGGATCGTCAGCCACAGGCCTTCCGGATAGAGGTACTGCTGGGGGAACTCGAAGATGATCTCGCCGGGCATCGGCTACGTGCTCGTGCGCGCGACGGGGGCCGGCCTTCGCGACCGGCCCCCGTCGTATGCGTTCAGGGTCTTGTGGCTAGCGCTGGTCCGGGGACTTCTTCTCGTCACCGGAGACAGGCGTGATCCACTGCTTGTAGATCCGGGCCCAGCGGCCGTCCTGGACCATCGAGATGAGAGTGCGGTTGATGAGGTCGACGAACCCGGTGCGGTCGCCGGTGTTCTTCTTCACGCCGATGCCGTACGGCTCATCCGAGAAGTACTGGCCGACGAGCTTCGTGTCCGGGTCCTGCTTGATGAGGCCGAAGAGGATGGTCTCGTCGGTCGAGACCGCGTCCGCCTGGCCGTTCTTCATCGCGAGGAGGCACGGCGGGTAGTCGTCGAGCGTCAGGACCTTCGGCGCCGGGCTGAGCGCGAGCAGGTTGCGCTCGCTCGTCGAGCCGCGAGCGGTGCACACCGTCTTGCCGGCGAGATCCTTCAGCTCCTTGATCGAGTTGTCGCTCTTCTTCACGAGCACCTTCTGGCCCGTGCGGAAGTAGACGTCGGAGAAGTCGATCTGCTTCTTGCGGTCCTCGTTGATCGTGAACGTGGCGATGACGAGGTCCGCCTTGTTCTCCTGGAGCGTCGGGATGCGCGTCGCCGAGACGACCGGGACGTACTCGATGAACTGGTCGATGTCGGCGACGTCGCCGAAGATCGCCTTGGCGATCTCGCGAGCCACGTCGATGTCGAAGCCCTCGAACTTGTTCGTCGCCGGGTTCTTCAGGCCGAACGGCACGTTGCTCTCGCGGGTGCCGACGCGGAGCTTGCCCTTTGTCTGGATCGCGTACGCGTAGCTCGACAGATCGAGCTTCGGCTTCGTGGACGTCGCCCCGGTCGCGGCCGGCTGGGTGGCGGCCGGTGCGCCGGTCCCCGCGCCGCCGCCGCAGGCGGCGACCACGAAGATCGCTGCGAGCGCGATAGCGCTGGTCTTGAGTGTGCGTCGCATGTGCCCTCCTTCTACGGTCGCTAGTGGTGGATCACCCTGCTCAGGAACTGCCTCGCGCGCTCCTCCCGCGGGCGCTCGAAGAACTGAGCCGTCGGTGAGTCCTCAATGATGCGCCCTCCGTCCATGAACACCACCCGATTCGATGCCTCCCGGGCGAAACCGACCTCATGCGTAACGACGGCCATGGTCATGCCTTCCTTGGCGAGCGCCCGCATGACGTCGAGGACCTCCCGGATCATCTCCGCGTCGAGGGCGCTGGTCGGCTCGTCGAAGAGCATGATCCGCGGCTCCATCGCGAGCGCCCGGGCGATCGCGACCCGCTGCTGCTGGCCGCCCGAGAGGCGCGCCGGGTGGACGTCGGCCTTGTCCGGGATCCCGACCTTCGTGAGGAGCGCCATGCCCTTCTCGCGCGCCGTCGCCTTCGCGATGCCCTTCACCTTCGTCGGCGCGAGCATGACGTTCTCGAGCGCGGTGAGGTGGGGGAACAGGTTGAAGGACTGGAAGACCATCCCGACGTTGCGCCGGAGCTTGTTCACGTCGAGGGCGCGGTCGTGGACGGCCATGCCGTCGACGATGAGCCGGCCGCTCTCGATCGGCTCGAGCCGGTTGATCGTGCGGATGAGGGTGCTCTTGCCGGATCCCGAGGGGCCGATGATGACGACGACCTCGCGCTCGTCGATCTTGAGGTCGATGCCGTTGAGCACGTGCAGCGGACCGAAGTGCTTGTGGACGTCCTGGAACTCGATCACGTGGCGCCAGAGCGTATGCGAAGGCGGGCGGCGGGGCGAACGCCGAACGCAGCCGGACGGCATCCCCTCGGGCTGCGGTCCCCGCCGGTCAGCCGACCGCGAGCAACTAGTCTCCGCGCGGTGAACGACGTGTTCGCGCCGGTGCGCGAGTGGCTCGACCGCACCCGCGGGGTCTCGGGGATCCAGGTCCTCGACGAAGCCGGTGCGGTCCTCTTCGGCCAGCGGGAGGACGAGGAGTTCCCGGCGGCGTCGGTCATCAAGCTCCCGCTGGTCATGGCGCTGTATGCGGACGCGGCCGAGGGCCGGCTCTCGCTGGACGAGCGGGTCCCGGTCGGGACCCGGGCCGGCGGATCCGGCGTCCTCGGCTGGCTGCCGAGCGTCGAGCGGCTGTCCCTGCGCGAGCTCGCCGCCCTCACCGTGTCCGTGAGCGACAACACCGCCGCGAACGCGCTCATCGACCGCCTCGGCGTCGAGCGCATGGCCGAGCGCTTGCGCGGGTGGGGGATCGCGCGCACGCGGCTGCAGCGGCGGCTCTTCGACATGGAGGCGAAGGCCCGCGGCCTCGAGAACCTCATGACGCCCCGGGAGACGGCTCTGCTGCTCCTGCGGCTCGTGCGGGGCGAGTGTGTCGATCGCGGGACGAGCGACGCCGTCCTCGCCGTGCTGCGCAGCTGCCAGGACGAGACGAAGCTGCGGCGCTACCTCCCGTACGGCGCCGTCGTCGCCCACAAGAGCGGCTGGATCGAAGGGGTGCGCAACGACGCCGCGATCATCTGGGCCGCGCGGCCGGTCGTCGTCGCCGCGTTCGTCCGCGAGACGGACCCCGCGGCGGCGTCGATCCTTCTCGGTCTGCTCGGGTGGTGCGCGTACCGGGCTGGTGGTGCTGAGGTGCCGCCCCTTCCCTTGGAGCTATCCCGTCCCTCATGATTCCCGCGGATGTCGCGCTCGCGCACGAGGAAGGGTCCGCTCGCGTCGCTGCGCCGGTTCGCGCGGCAGACGATCGCCGTCGCCGTGCTCGCGGCGTGCCTGCTCGTCGGGGCGGCCTTCGTCGCGGTGGCGGTCCAGGGGAACGCCGTCGCGCGTGACGCGTCCGCGATGCAGACGGAGATCGCGGCCCTCGAAAAGGACCTCGCGCGCAAGCAGGCGCTCATCGCGGAGCGCCAGACCGACCAGTACCTCGTCGACAAGGCCCGCGACCTCGGCTTCGTGAAGCCGGGCGAGGCGCTTGTCGCGGTCCAGCGCGACGGTGCGCGAGCGGCCGAGGATGCGGTCGCTGCGGGGCCCGGGCGGCTCGCGAAGTGGTGGTCGCTCTTCTTCCGATAGAGCGTCGATCTGTCGCGGATCACGCGCCCGCGAGGTCCTTCGTCCTTGGTAGAATGGTGACGCGGGATAGTGGAGTGGCACCACGGTGGGCTCATAACCCACAGATCGGTCGTTCGAATCGGCCTCCCGCAACAGCGACGCGGCCCGTAGGGGCCGCGTTCTTCATTTCGGCGGGTCCGATGGAACCCACTGCGGTCGGGGTCCTATTGCCACCGCTTCCGCAGTCAGGTAAAGACTGGGAATGGCGTACAAGGATCCGGAACGTCAGAAAGCCTACGCGCTCGAGTGGCTGAAGCGCTACCCGGAGAAGGCGCGCGCCGCAGCGAAGCGATGGAACCACGCGAACCCCGAGAAACGACGCGAGCAACAGCGTCGCCAGCGCGAGCGCGATCCCGCCAAGTACAACGCGAAGATCGCGGCGTATCACAAGGCCCACCCAGAGGTCGTGCGGGTCAAGGGCATGGCCTATCGCGCGCGAAAAGCGGCTGCTCCAGGCTCGTTCACCGGAAAGGAGTGGGCCGCGCTCGTCCGTTCTCACGACGAGTGCTGCGCCTACTGCGGCGAGCACAAGCCTCTGACGGTCGACCACCGGATCCCGCTATCTCGTGGTGGGACCAACTTCATCTCGAACATCCTCCCGGCGTGTCGACGCTGCAATTGCCGGAAGGCCCGCAGCACCGAGCGCGAGTTCCGCGTGCGGCTACTGAACGAGCGCCTTCGATCCACGGAGTTCACGATCGTCGACTGGTGGGCAGCTGGCGAAATACAATCAGTGAGCTGACCGCATCGGCTCAGCGCGAGCGAGGCTGGGTAGCTCAGTGGCCTAGAGCAGGCGACTCATAACCGCCCGACCGTGGGTTCAAATCCCACCCCAGCCACCAGTGGCGATCCCTCGTAAGCCCATCCAGACCGTCAGGCAGTTCGCGCGCGACCACGCGCTCTTCCGCCCCGGCCCGCTCCTCCTCGCCGTCTCCGGCGGGACCGACTCGACCGCGCTCCTCCTCGTGCTCGCCGAGCTCGCGGCCGACGCAGGGCTCGTCCTCCACGTCGCCCACCTCGACCACCGCACGCGGCCGCGCGCCTCCGCGGCCGACGCGCAGTACGTCGCCGACCTCGCGGCGCGTTGTGGCGCCACGATCCGGATCGGCCGCGCGGAGGCGAAGCCCGCGAGCGAGGACGCCGCCCGCACCGCGCGCTACGCGTTCCTGCGTCGCGTCGCCGCGGAGATCGGCGCGACCGCGATCGCGACGGGGCACACGCGTGACGACCAGGCGGAGACGGTCCTCCTGCACGCTGCGCGGGGGAGCGGCCTCGCGGGCCTCGCCGCGATGCGCCCGTCGCGCGACGGCATCGTCCGCCCGCTGCTCTGCCTCGGGCGCGACGACACGACGGCGATCTGCGCGGGCGCCGGCATCGCGCCGCGCGAGGACCCGACGAACCGGTCGCTTACGTTCGCGCGCAACCGCGTCCGGCACAAGGTGATGCCCGAGCTCGCGAAGCTGAACCCGCGCGCGGCGGAGGCGCTCGCACGGCTCGCGACCTCGGCCGGCGACGCGCTCGACGCGCTGCGCGCGATGGCGGAGCGTTCGCTCGCGTCCGCGCGCGACGGCGACGCGATCGACCTCGCCCGCCTCGCCGACGATCCCACGGTCCGCGAGGAGGCGCTCGCGCTCGCCTGGGAGCGCGCGACCGGCCGCGCGCTCGCGGCACGCGCGCGGGCGGCGCTCGCGCAGGAGGCCTCGCGCACGGACGGCTCGGCATCGCTCGACCTGCCCGGCGGCCGGGCGCTCCGCGAGTACGGACGGCTCCGCATCGTTCCGTCGCCGTCCAGTCAGCGCTCGGTCGCTGACGGCGCGCGCGGGAGGGGTGAGGCCCCGCAGGACGAGATCGTGCTCGAGCCGGACCGCGCGGTGCAGTGGGGCGGCTGGACGCTGCTCCTCTCGCGCGGGCATGCCGGCGGCGGCCCCGACGGCTGGACCGCGGTGGCCGCGGCGCCTGACCCGCACACCGGCCTGCGTGTCCGCGCGCGACGTCCCGGCGACCGGATGGCGGGCGAGACGCGCGCGAAGCTGCAGGACGTCCTCACGGACGCGAAGGTGCCGGCGCGCGATCGCGACGCGCGGCCGCTCGTGGTCACTACATCGGGGGAGGTCTGGTGGGTCCCGGAAGTCACTTCGCGCACACCCGCCGGGGAATGGCGCATCTTCGCGAAGCGTTCGGGTTAGCATCAAGCGGGTGAACGGGGCAACGCTCTGAATCTCGACAACCGCATCGTGAAGAACGGCATCCTCACGGCCCTCCTGGTCGTGATGGGCATCGCCCTGCTCCTCGCGTACCGCTCGCAGTCCCCGGCGGCCGAGGAGATCAATGTCACGGACGCCGTCCAGGCCGTGCAGGCCGGCAAGGTCAAGAGCATCACCATCAGTGGCAACAAGGCGACGGTCGAGCTCATCGCCGACGGCAAGAAGCAGGTCGCGACGATCAACGACCGCAACGAAGGCTTCGAGCAGACGATCCTCGAGTACAACAAGGCGAACCCGGGCCGCGTCGTCGACCTCAAGTACCAGCCGGAGAGCCAGACCCTCGGCTTCGTCGGCTCGCTCCTGCTGAGCCTCCTGCCGGTGCTGCTCATCGGTGGCTTCTTCATCTACATGATGCGTCAGGCGCAGGGCACGAATAACCAGGCGCTCTCGTTCGGCAAGAGCCGCGCGCGCATGTTCATCGGCAACAAGCCGACGACGACCTTCGAGGACGTCGCCGGTGTCGACGAGGCGAAGCAGGAGCTCTCGGAGGTCGTCGAGTTCCTGAAGTACCCGGAGAAGTTCTCGAGCCTCGGCGCGCGGATCCCGCGCGGCGTGCTGCTCGTCGGGCCGCCCGGCACCGGAAAGACGATGCTCGCGCGCGCCGTCGCCGGCGAGGCGGGCGTCCCGTTCTTCTCGATCTCGGGCTCCGAGTTCGTCGAGATGTTCGTCGGCGTCGGCGCGTCGCGCGTGCGCGATCTCTTCGACCAGGCGAAGCGCAACGCGCCCTGCATCGTGTTCATCGACGAGATCGACGCGGTCGGCCGCCAGCGCGGCGCCGGCCTCGGCGGCTCGCACGACGAGCGCGAGCAGACCCTGAACCAGATCCTCGTCGAGATGGACGGCTTCGACACCGGGACGAACGTCATCGTCCTCGCGTCGACGAACCGTCCCGACGTCCTCGACCCGGCGCTCCTGCGTCCGGGCCGCTTCGACCGGCAGGTCGTCCTCGACCGCCCCGACATCAAGGGGCGGCGCGCCGTCCTCGACGTCCACGTCCGCGGCAAGCCGCTCGAGAAGACGGTCGACCTCCTGCGCATCGCGAAGATCTCGCCCGGCTTCTCCGGTGCGGACCTCGCGAACGTCGTGAACGAGGCCGCGATCCTCGCGGCGCGGCGGAACAAGAAGCTCATCGGCCAGCCGGAGTTCGAGGAGGCCCTCGAGAAGGTCTCGCTCGGCCCCGAGCGCCGCTCGCGCGTGATCAGCGAGAAGGAGAAGGTCATCGTGGCCTACCACGAGGCCGGCCACGCCCTCTGCTTCAAGCTCCTCACGAACACGAACCCGGTCCACAAGATCTCGATCGTCGCCCGCGGCATGGCCATGGGCGTCACCTGGTCGCTCCCGCAGGAGGACCGCTACTTCCGGACGAAGAAGGAGTTCGAGGACGACATCGCGGCCGCCCTCGGCGGCTGGACCGCGGAGCAGCTCCACCTCGGCGGGGACGTCACGACGGGCGCCTCGAACGACATCGAGAAGGCGACGGAGATGGCCCGCCAGATGGTCACGAAGTACGGCATGAGCGAGAAGCTCGGCCCGCTCCAGTACGGCCGCTCGGACGAGCTCATCTTCCTCGGCCGCCAGATCCAGGAGGAGCGGAACTACTCGGAGGAGACCTCGAAGATCATCGACTCCGAGGTCCACGAGATCATCGATCGCGCGCGCCAGCGCGCCTACCAGGTGCTCACGCAGAACCGCGACAAGCTCGACATCCTCGTCCAGCGCCTCCTCGAGGAGGAGACGATCTCGAGCGACGAGTTCGAGAAGCTCTTCACCGACGGCGGTGACGGCGGTCACCCGGCGGCGACACCGGCTCCGACGACGACGCCTCCGAGCGGCGGCGTGCCGGCCGGCGACGACAAGCGCCGCGATCCCGGCAAGGGTCCCGCACCGGCTCCGACGCCCGCCTGAGCGCGAGGCCCGGTCACCGGGCCGACCAAGAAGGGTAGGCCCGACCCGAGCGCGGACGTCCGGCGACACGCCGCGCGTCACATCGCGCGACAGGGCCCGTTACCGCTCCGATGGGTACTGGACATCCGGCACGCGGATTGCTTCAGCCAGAGCCCGTGAGCGAGCTGATCCAGACGACCAGGCAGAGCCTCGAGCTGAACGAGACGGTGCGGATGGCCGTGCTGACCATGTTCACCGTGGTCCTCGCGGTCGCGTTCCTCGCACTGCTGGTCTCCGATCAGGTCCAGGCGGCAGCCGTCAGCGCGGGGGTCTAACCTCCGCCGATCCGCCTCTTCGTCGCGATCCAGCTCCCCGCAGACACCGCCGAGCGCGCGTCGACACTCCTTCCCGGGGACGTCCTTCCCGCGCTCCGGCACGTCCCGCCGCCGCTCCTCCACCTGACCCTCGCTTTCATCGGCCACGTCGCCGAGGAGCTCCTCGCCCCGACCTCCGAGGCGGTCCGCGACGCCGCGCGTGGCACCCCGGCGTTCGACGTCGTCCTCGACCGCGTGGGCCGCTTCCCCGAGCGCGGCCGTCCGAACGTCATCTGGCTCGGCGCCGGCGACGGGGCGGGGGAGCTCGGCCGGCTCGGCTCGCGCGTCCGCCAGGGCCTCCGCGAGCGCGGCGTGCCCTTCGACGACAAGCCGTTCCGCCCGCACGTGACCCTGGCGCGCGTCCCGCGCGCGATCGACGCGGACGGCGAGCGAGACCTGGCCGGCGCCCTCGCGAGGATCAGCCGGCCGTCCCTGCGTTTCCGCGCGGACGCGGTCCACGTCGTCGAGAGCAAGCTCTCACCGAGGGGGCCGCGCTACTCTTCGCTCCAGGCGGTGCCGCTCGGGGCCCGCGCGATGGGTGAGGGAAGCGATGACGATGCAGGCCGTGCAGGACGTGATGGACCGCGCGATGTCGGACCCCGCGTTCCGCAAGCTCCTCGCAAGCGCGCCCGACCAGGCTCTCGCGGCGTACGACCTGACCGCTGAGGAGCGCGCCGCGTTCCACACCGGGACCGTCGGCGCCGAGCGTCTCGAAGAGCGGATCTCGAAGACGGACCTGTCCGCCGCGGTCGCGGCGAAGACGTCCTCGCCCCTCATGCGGCCGCCGAGCCAGAACCGCCGCTAGGCGGGCTCGGCGCGCGCCGCGAGCACCTCGCCGACGAAGGGTCCGACGAGGAGCGCGGTGAGCACGAGGGCGACCACGCTGCCGAACAGCGCGCGGAGCGCCCCGTCGACCCGGCCGGCGAGCACGCCCTCGACGAGACCTGGCACGCCGAGCAGGACGACCGCGCTCACGACGAGCACGTACGCGAGCGCGGCGACCGCGTACGTCACGAAGCCCGTCTCGGCGCGTGTCCGCGGCCGCCGCGGGCGCGAGACCAGGTCGCGGAACACGAAGCGCAGCGCCTTCCGGCGCAGCGCGTTCACGTTCGTGAGGTCTGACAGCGCGTAGTAGCCGTCGAACTCGAGGAGCGGCGAGAGGTTGAAGACGACGCTCACGAGATTCACCGCGGCGAGCCAGAGCATGAGGTCCTGCGTCAGCCCGCCGGTGAACGCGGCCGCGATGCCGAACACGCCGGCCGCCGCGTAGTTGAAGAGCGGGCCGGCGAGGCTGACGACGGCACGTCGCCGGCGGTCGATGAGCCAGGCGTCCGAGGTATCGACGTAGATGACCGGGGTGAACCACAGGATGCCGATCCCGGCGCGCCCGACGCGCCGGCCCTCCGCCTTCGTCGCGATCGCGTGCGCGACCTCGTGCCCGAGCCCGGCGAACAGGAGGCCGAAGAACGCGACGGCGATCCCCGCGAGACCGAAGTCGGTCGGCGAAGCGAGCCGGAAGAGGCGCGCGAAGAGGATCGTCCCGATGGTGCCCACCACGACCGACGCGATCGCGCCCCGTTCCGTGAAGACGGGCCGCAACAGGCGGTGCAGCGCCGACGCCGCCGCGTCCGCAGATGCGAGCTCGAGCCGTGGCGCGAGGATCGCGTCCGCGACGCGGAGCAGGCGCGCGTTCGGCTCGTCGGAGGCGATGCGCGGCGCGCTCACCAGGCCCGCGGCCTGGAAGGTCGCCACCGTCTCGAAGACGCCCTGCGGATCGAGCGCGCCGGTGCGCTGGAAGTGGAGCATCGCGAGGTCGCGCATCGAGCGCTCGCCGTCGAGGTCCTCGTAGATCGCGAGCGCCTCGCGGCTGAGCCGCAGGTACGCGCCGGACGCGTCGTCGTGCACGATCACGGACGCCGGGTCGTCCGGCGAGGGCTCGACGCGCGGCCGCCCGACGCGCCGCGGCGCGTGACGGGAGCGCATCGCGGCCTCGAGCCGGTCGACCGTCGCCTTGTAGCGCTTCACGATCGGCCGGACGTGCTCCCCGGAGATGCGGAACGCCTCGACCGCCGTGCGCGCCCGGACCGTCGCCGTGCGCGGCTCGCCCGTCAACGCGGAGACCTCGCCGACGATCGACCCCGCCGACGCCGAGCCGATGCGCCGCGGCGGGTCGCCGCGCTCGATCTCCACCTCTCCGGCGCGCAGGAGGTAGGCGTCGTCGCCGTGCTCGCCCTCGCGGAGCAGGACGCTGCCCGCGTCGAAGTGGACGAGCTCGAGCCTCGCGGCGAGCTCCGCGGCCGCGGCAGCCGGGAGCTCGTTGAACGGGCTGTCGCGCTGGAGGAAGGTGCGGATCGCCCGCGCCTCGGAGAAGGCGTGGAGCTCGCCCGCGAACGCCGGATCCCCGGCGACCGCCTCGCGGAGCGCGCCTGCCGGGAGGCGGAGCGCCCGTACGGGCGCGGTCGCGAGGACGCTCGCGAGACGCGGCTTGCCCTCGATCGCGGCCATCTCGCCGACGAGCGCGGGTGCGACGAGCGTCGCGAGCGTCTTGCGCTCGGGACCTGCGTGCACGCGGACCCGCCCGGCGAGCACGACGAAGGCGTCCTCCGGCGGGTCGCCCTCCCGGATGAGCGTCGCCCCGGGCGCGAACGTGACCGTGCGCGCGCTGCTGATGAGCCGCCGGCGCTCGTCCTCGCTCAGTCGCGCGAAGGGACCGAAGTCGAGGACCGTCGGCACAGGCGGGAGGGTACCCGCTTGGTCGCTCGCCCGCCGTGCCCGCGCCAACAGCGCGAGAGAATGCTCCGGTGAGGCCCGGGCCCGCGGACGACGACCCGCGCTCGGCGAAGCTCCGGCGGATCGAGCGCGGGGTGGAGGAGCGGCTCGCGCGCATGGCCGAGGCCGGCGAGCTCTCCGGCCTTCCGGGCGAGGGCCGGCCCTTCCCGGCTCGGGGGCCCGATGCGGCCGGCGACCGCTGGGGGGCCTACCGGATCATGGCGAACAACAAGGTCCTGCCCACGTGGGCGCAGCTGCGCCGCGAGATCGAGGCAGAGCGGGAGCGCCTGCAGCGCGCGGGCAGGGCACACCGGGAGTGGTCGCGACGGCGCCGGGAGCAGCTCGCCGCGCTGCCGGCGGAGCGGATCCTCGAGAGCGCCCGCGCGACGCGGGATCGGGATGCCCGCGTGCGGACGGACCTCGAGGCCGCCGTCCGCGCCCTCAACGTGAAGGTCGAGAAGTTCAACTCGCTGGTGCCCGTCGAGTCGCTGCAGCTCGCCCCGTTCCGCGTAGACACGTTCATCTGACAGGCGAGGTCGGGCTAGGCGGCGCGTTCTCCCCGCCAGCGGACCTCGGGCGGAAGGACGATGCCGGTGCGGCGGTAATTGGCGAACGCGTAGCGGTCGCAGGCGACCTCCGCGGCGGTGCCCCAGCCGTGGAGCAGGTACAGCCAGTAGTGGCAGAACTCATGGAGGTAGAGGAACCGGATGACCTCCCGCCGCGTGCGGAAGGGCACGATCGGGGCGCCCTGGATGCCGAGGTCCACGAGCTCGCGGAACGGCCGGAACGGCTCCGGCACCTGGATGAGCATCTCGGGGTGGTCCCAGAACGTGAACGCCTGGAGGTGGGGCCGGGTCCGGTAGCGGAGCGGCTTCACCGTGACCGTGTACCCGGTCGCTGTGGGCAGCCCGCGCAGCACCTCCCGCACCTTCAGCGGCGGGTGGGTGGGCAGCGACGAGCGCACGGCCATCGGGCCGAGCGGGCGACCAGGCGCTTGCAGCATCCGCATTGCCATCTCTCCGATCGTAGGAACGCCCGCTCGCGCCCGTTTCCGGCAGCAATATCGGCGGTCGCTTGCCCCGGAGCGCTGCGCGCACATACCATCCATGCAAGAGTCGTTCGAGCGGGACGAATAGGCCGGAAAACGCCGAAAAGAGCGACCCCGGAGGGTGGGAGCGGGGACGGCGGGCCGGCGCGAAATGGGCCCCGCGAGACGCCGCTCCGAACCCCGCTCCGGGGCCAGGGGCGGCCGGCAGCCCTCCGTTATCTCGGGGCGCTCCGTGTTGGCGGAGGCAGAGGGCCGCGCAGCGATGCGCGGCCGAGCGTCGGGTGGCACCACGAGCCCTCGTCCCGATCCGGGCGTGGGCTTTTGTATTTCTGGAGGTGCGGGCGTTGGATCTGAAGGAAGCGCTCATCGCCGTCTCCGGCGCGGAGACGCTCTCCCGCGAGGACGCGCGCTCCGCGATGACCTTCGTCATGAGCGGCGAGGCGACGCCGGCGCAGCTCGGGGCGCTCCTCGCGGTCATGCACCTGCGCGGCGAGACGGTCGAGGAGATCGCGGGCTTCGCCTCGGCGCTCCGCGACGCCGCGGTGAAGGTCCACGCGCCGCCGGACGCCATCGACACCTGCGGGACCGGCGGCGACCGCTCGAACTCCTTCAACGTCTCGACCGTGTCGGCGTTCGTCGCCGTCGCGGCGGGCGCCCGGGTCGCGAAGCACGGGAACCGCGCGGCGTCGAGCGCGTGCGGGAGCGCGGACGTGCTCGAGGAGCTCGGGGTCGCGATCGACCTCGCGCCCGCCGGCGTGCAGACCTGTCTCGACGAGGTCGGCCTCGGATTCATGTTCGCGCCCCGCTACCACCCCGCGATGCGGCACGCCGCGCCCGTGCGGCGCGAGCTCGGCTTCCGCACGATCTTCAACATCCTCGGGCCGCTCGCGAACCCCGCGGGTGTCCGGCGACAGCTGCTCGGCGTGCCGTCATCCGCGCTCGGCGAGACGATCGCCCGCGTGCTGCTCGAGCTCGGTACCGAG
>DASUCM010000153.1:0-2274 GCA_036276035.1 Candidatus Limnocylindria bacterium
TTCGTCATGGGCTCGTACGGCATCGGCGTCGGCCGCGCGGTGCAGACGATCATCGAGACCTGCCGCGACGAGCGCGGGATCGTGTGGCCGTTCGCGGTCGCGCCGTTCGAGGTCCACGTCGTCGCCCTCCCGATGAGCGACGCGGCGGTGCGTGAGACGGCGGAGTCGCTCGTCGCGACGCTCGAGCACGAGGGCGTGCAGGTGCTCTTCGACGACCGGGAGGAGTCGGCGGGCGTGAAGTTCGCGGACGCGGACCTCATCGGCATCCCCGTTCGCGTGACCGTGAGCAAGCGCGGCCTCGCGGCAGGCACGATCGAGTGGAAGCTGCGGAGCGAGAGCGAGGCCCGCCACATCCCGCGCGACGGCGCGGCGCGCGAGCTCGGCGACACCGTGCGGCGGATGCGTGAAGCCCGCTAGCGCTCGTCCCGGCGGGACGCAGCCCGCGAGCGCGCGCGCCGGGGCGCCGCAGGCGCGGGAGGAGGACCGCCCGCTCGACACCTCGCTCCGGCCGCAGCGCCTCGACGACGACGAGTACATCAACCAGGAGAAGGTGAAGGGGAACCTCCGGATCCTCATCGAGGCGGCGAAGGGTCGCGGGGAGGCGATGGAGCACGTCGCGCTCTACGGCCCGCCGGGCGTGGGGAAGACCTCGCTCGCACACGTCATCGCGAACGAGCTCGGGGTGCAGATGCGCGTCACGAGCGGCCCGGCGCTCGAGCGCGCGGGCGACCTCGCCGCGATCCTCACCGACCTCGAGCCCGGCAGCGTGCTCTTCGTCGACGAGATCCACCGCCTCCCGCGCATCGTCGAGGAGGTGCTCTACCCGGCGATGGAGGACTATCGGCTCGACATCGTCATCGGGAAGGGCCCCGGGGCGCGGACGCTCCGGCTGCCGCTCCCGCGCTTCACGCTCATCGGCGCGACGACGCGGATCGGGCGGCTCTCCTCACCCCTGCGGGACCGCTTCGGCGCGATCTACCACCTCGACCTCTTCACCCCGGAGGCGCTCGAGCAGGTCGTGCGGCGCTCGGCGCGCATCCTGGGCGTCGAGGTGGCGGCCGAGGCCGGGCGCGAGATCGCACGGCGCTCGCGCGGGACGCCGCGCATCGCGAACCGCTGGCTGAAGCGCGTGCGCGACTTCGCGCAGGTGAAGCACGACGGGCGCGTCACGCTGCCGGTCGCTCGCGAGGCGCTCGCGCTGCTCGAGGTCGACGATGCGGGCCTCGACGCGGTGGACCGCACGCTCCTGCGCGCGATCGCGGAGAAGTTCTCCGGCGGGCCGGTCGGGCTCGAGACGCTCGCCGCATCGACAAGCGAGGACGCCGAGACCATCGAGGACGTGTACGAGCCGTTCCTCTTGCAGGAGGGCTTCCTGAAGCGCACGCGGCAGGGCCGCGTGGCGACCGAGCGTGCGTACCGCCACCTCGACCTGCCGGTGCCGGGCGGCCGCGAGACGCTCTGGAGCGACGAAGGCAGCTGATCCCGGCCGGCTTCGTTCCCCTGTCGCGCGCGCCGCGGCGACGAGACCGGCATGCGACGTGCGCTTCGCTCGGATGTGGACTCGTTCATCCCGCTCGCGCTGGTGCTCGGTGGCGTCGCGCTCGTGGCCATGGGGCTCCTGTCGCGGCTTGCCGCGCCGAGGCGCCTGCCGGGCGACCTGAGCACCCGGCGGGGGCCGGTCACCGTCTACGCGCCGCTCGGGACCTCGCTCCTGCTCAGCGTCATCCTGACGGTCGTGCTGAACCTCGCCTTCTGCGCGGCGCCGCGGTGAACGGACCTCGATGAACGGCGGTGCGCTGGTCGCCGCGGGCCTCGTGCTCATCGCCCTCGGCCTCGCCTGGGCGTTCATCCCGGGAATGGGGCGGCTGCCGGGGGACGTTAGGCTGGAAGGAGAGGGCTGGTCGATCTACGCGCCGATCGCCACGTCGATCGTCCTCAGCGTCGGGCTGACCCTGATCCTCGCCCTCGTGGCAAGGATCCGCGGCGGGAGGTGACCATGGCCGAGAACGAGACCCCCATCGTCTCCGAGGCGGAGAAGCAGGAGAAGATCCTGAACGCGCTGCAGGCGGTCCTCGACCCCGAGATCGGGCTGTCGGTCATCGACCTCGACCTCATCCGCGAGGTGACCTTCAGCACGAACGACGGTGAGGAAGAGGCCGAGGTGAAGATGGTCCTCACGACCCCGTTCTGCCCCTACGGCCCGATGCTCATCGGGCAGATCCAGTCGGTCGCCGAGACGGCGTCCGAGATGCCGGTGAAGGTGACGGTGCTCCC
>DASUCM010000154.1:0-8735 GCA_036276035.1 Candidatus Limnocylindria bacterium
ACCTCGCCGCGAACCTGCCCTTCCTGCGGCTCTACCTCGGCATTTGATCGGAGGTCATCTCGATGGACGATCAGCGACGTACTGAGCACGGCCCCGCCGACCCGACGCGGAAGCTGCTGAAGGTGTTCGGCGTGAAGGTGACGGACTACGAGGCGAAGACGGACGAGCTGCTGCAGCGCAGCAGCGCGAACGACGCGGACCGGGTCGCCCTGCTGAACGAAGCGCTCGAGCTCACCGCGGACCTCGACCACTGGCTCCGCGAGGTGACCTCGCACGTGCTCGAGCGCCAGGAGCGTGTGCTCACCCGTCTCCGGCAGGCCTAGCGCAACGACTTCGTGTCGGCTGGGTGGCGCCTGAGCGACACCGCATGTGGTGGCACACGGAATGCGCCTACGGCACCGCAATTGAATACGCGGGCTCCGAGACCAGCCACAGAGGCCGACACATCGCGGCTCACGCGATCGGCACGGGACCGTGATGGTCCATCCGGACTGGCGGGAGAGCACAGCGGAAGAGGTCGCTTCACGAGAGCGACCTCTTCGCCTTTCGTTCGGGAACAACACGCGTGGCACGGGCATTGCGGGAGACCCCGCAGACCCGCGAAATGGGAGGTCACATGGACAAGGACGCAGAGAAGGACATCGTCGAGGGCAAGAAGAAGCAGGTCGAGGGCAAGGTCCAGCAGGAGGTCGGCAAGCTCGGTGGCGACCCCGGCCGTGAGGCCGGCGGTTGGACCAAGGAGCAGCACGGCAAGGCCCAGGAGGGCGTCGGCGAGATCAAGGACTCCCTCGACGGGAAGAACGACGGCCGCTAGCACCGCGTAGCGGTCTGACGAGAGGGGTGCCGTGAGGCACCCCTCTTATCTTTGTGCGATGAAGCTCGTGCTTGCGGCGGCACTCGTGCTCGGTGGCGGATGCGCTGCGTCGCATCCCGGCCACCTCGGTGAGCCGAGCCCTGCCCGCGTCGTGTCACAGGGCTCGGCGCAGCTCACGTTGGAGGTCCAGGAGCTCATATGAAGCACCTGCGCGTCACAGGTCGTGACGAATGCCCGGCGCATCAGGGGCGTGACCGCGGTTGACGTCGATCAGTCCACCGCCACGCTCACCCTCCGCTTCGATCCCGCGCAGACCGACGAGCACGCCGTCGCGGCCGCCGTCCAGCAGATCCTCGATCGACTGGAGTAGCGTGCGCCGCCGGCTCGTCCGGCACCACGCGGATCCGCTCGGCCATCTCGTCGGCCTGCTCTCCGGAGCGCGGCCGCGATTCCGCGACGGCGTCTTCGTCTACGTGTCCGACCGCGGCCTCTCCCGGCGGGTGCTCTCGAGGCGCGGCTACGCGGCGATCACCTTCGGCCACGTGATCGTGTCATCCCACGAGCTCGACCCCGCGCTCCTCCGTCACGAGCGGCGCCACGTCGGGCAGTACGAGCGCATCGGCCTCGCCTTCCTGCCGCTGTACCTCCGGCTCTACCGGCGTCACGGCTACGCGAAGCACCCGCTCGAGCAGGACGCCGCTGAGGTCGCGCGCCTCTTCGACTGAGCAGGGGAGCGGCCGACTCGGTACGCTCGCACCGTGGCCGACCAGTACGACATCGCGATCCTCGGCGGCGGCCCGGGCGGCTACGTGGCGGCCCTCTACGCCGGGCTGAAGGGCGCGAAGGTCGCGCTCGTCGAGCGCGACCGGGTGGGCGGGACCTGCGTCACCGTCGGCTGCATCCCGTCGAAGGCGCTCCTCGACTCCAGCCACGCCTTCTGGTCGGCGACGCACAGCACGGATCACGGGATCACCGTCGAGAACGCGCGGTTCGACATGTCGAAGGCGGTCGCACGCAAGGACAAGGTCGTTGCGCAGCTCGTGGGCGGCGTCGAGGCGCTCCTGAAGGGCCGCAAGGTCGAGCTCATCACCGCGGAGGGCACGCTCGTCTCCCCGACAGAGCTGAAGCTGAAGGGCAAGGACGGCGAGCGCGCGATCTCGGCGAAGAGCGTCATCGTCGCGACCGGATCGAAGGTCGGCATGCCTCCGGTGAAGGGGCTCGCCGAGTCGAAGCCGCTCGACAACGTCGGTGCGCTCGCGCTGAAAGATGTGCCGAAGCGCCTCGTCGTCATCGGCGGCGGCGTCATCGGCCTCGAGCTCGGCACGTTCTTCGCGGAGGTCGGCTCGAAGGTGACGGTCCTCGAGATGCTGCCGCAGGCGCTCGCGTTCGCGGATCCCGAGCTCGTCCGCGCGCTCGTGAGGTCGCTCGAGACGAAGGGCGTGACGGTGCGCACCGGCGCGAAGGTGACCGAGGTGAAGCGCTCCGGGAAGGCCGTGACCGTCGTCGCCGAGATCGAGGGCAAGAGCGAGTCGTTCGAGGCCGACGAGGTCCTGCTCGGCGCGGGACGCGTCGCGAACCTCTCGGGCGTCGAGCAGGCGGGCTTCGCGACGACGCGGCTCGGGATCACGGTGGACGCGCAGATGCGCACGAGCGTGAAGGGCGTCTACGCCATCGGCGACTGCATCGGGGACGAGCGCTCGCCGAAGCTCGCGCACGTCGCGTCGATGCAGGGCGAGGTCGCGGTCGACGCGATCCTCGGCGAGAAGGACGCGGCGATGGATTACGAGGTGGTGCCGAACGTCGTCTACACCCACCCGGAGCTCTCGCAGGTCGGCCTTACCGAAGCGCAGGCGAAGGAGCGGCACAAGGACGCGAAGGTCGCGCGGTTCAATTACCGCGGCTCCGGCCGCGCGCTCGCGCTCGGCGACGCGGACGGGCTCGTGAAGATCGTCACCGCGGGTCCGGAGCAGCGGATCGTCGGCGTCGGGATCCTCGGCCCGCAGGCCTCCGAGGTGATCGCGACCGCGGCGCTCGCGATGCGCCTCGAGGCGACGGTCTACGACATCGTGCACACGATCACGGCGCACCCGACCCTCGCGGAGGCGTTCCGGGAGGCCGCCCTCTCGGCAGCGGGCACGCCGATCCACTCGGCGAGATGAGTCCCGCGCCGAGGTAGAGTAGGCGTCACGGATACCGGCCTCGGGCTCGTCATCGCGCTGCTGCTCGTCGTCGCGAACGGATTCTTTGTGGCGGCCGAGTTCGCGATGGTCAAGGTCCGCGAGACCCAGCTCAGCCCGCTCGTCGCGCGGAGCGGACGTGCGCGGATGGCCTCGTACATCACGCATCATCTCGACGCCTATCTCGCTGCGTGCCAGGTCGGCATCACGCTCTCGTCGCTCGCGCTGGGCTGGCTCGGCGAGCCGGCGATCGCCGCGCTCCTCGAGCCTCCACTTCATCTCGTCGTCGGTACCTTCGCTCCCGCGGCCTCCCACGCGGTCGCGATCGCGATCGCATTCGCTCTCATTTCGGGGCTGCACATCGTGCTCGGAGAGCTCGCGCCGAAGTCGGTCGCGATCCAGCGCGCGCTCCCCACCGCGCTCTGGACCGCGTACCCGCTCCACGTCTTCTACCGCGTCATGTATCCGTTCATCCACGGCCTGAACGCGGTCGGCAATGCCGTCGTGGGCCTCATGGGGCTTCGTCCCGCGACCGAGAGCGAGCGCGCGCATTCTCCCGAGGAGCTGGCACTGCTGGTGGACGAGGCCGGCCAGGCCGGGATCATCGAGCCCGCGGAGCGCGACGTGGCGCGGAGGGCGCTCTCGTTCGGGGACCGCAGCATTCGCAGCGTGATGATCCCGCGGACCGAGGTCGTGAGCATTCCCGACAGCGCGACGATCGCGGACATCCTCGCGGTCAGCGCGGCGCGGCCCTTCACGCGCCTGCCCGTGCACCGCGGCGACGGGCGCGAGATCGTTGGCGTCGTCCATGTCCGCGACCTGGTCCATGCGCAGTCACGCACGACGACCGCCGCGGCGCTGATGCGACCGGTCGCGATCTTCCCGGAGACCTCCGACCTCATCGACGCGCTCGAGGTGTTCCGGCGCGACAAGGTGCACCTTGGCGTCGTCGTGGATGAGTACGGAGACAGCGCGGGGATCGTGTCGCTCGGCGCCATCGTCGAGCAGCTGCTCGGGATCGGCGAGGAGTTCGAGCCGGCCGCGCCCGGTTTCGTGCAGCAGCCCGACGGGTCGCTCACGGCGGACGGGATGACGCGTCTCGACGCGCTGCGCGAGCATCTCGGTGCGGAGCTCGAAGACCAGAGTGCCGAGACAGTTGCGGGGTTCGTATTCAACCGGCTCGGCCGCGTCGCGCAGGTCGGCGACGTCATCGAGGCGGACGGCGTGTCATTCGAGGTCCTCGCCCTGGATGGCCGGCGCATCGACCGCGTGCGCGTGACGCGCCGGCTCCCGGTCGCGAACGTTTGATCCTGGTCCGTCCGGACGCGCGGGCGGGACGCGGTAGGACGAAGGCCGTTCTCTAGACTTCTCCCTACGGGCCGTTAGCTCAGTGGATAGAGCAGCGCTCTTCTAAAGCGAAGGTTCGTGAGTTCGAATCTCACACGGCCCGCCCGCTAGTAGCCGTCGTCGTAGCCGCGCGGCGTCGAGGACGAGGCCGGCGTCGCCTGCGGGGCCGGGGTCACCTGCGTCTGCTGGAGCTGTGCCGGCCCGGGCTGGCCGGGAGACGCGGCCCCGCCGCAGGCCGCGAGCGCCAGCGCGCACCCGATCGCCGCGATGAGGAGCGTCCGCATGGCGCTCACCTCCTGATACCGTCCATACGGACGAAGGAGGCCGGCGGATGGGCATGTTCCTGGTGGTCACGCTCGTGGTGGTCCTGGCCCTCCTCGGCGTCGCGTTCGCGCTCGTCGTCATCCGCAACGCCGGACGGCCGCGCCCGGCGCTGCCGCTGAACTGCGGCGACTGCGTCTTCATGCTGCCTCGCGCGAAGGTGTACCGGCGCGAGACGATCGAGGACGAGGACGGCCTCATCCACTATCTGTGTCAGCAGCGCTGGATCGAGGTCACCCCGGTCTCGCCCCGTTGCGCGCTCGGACGCAGCAAGACGCGCACGACGACGCAGCCCGCCTAGCAGCCCGTCCCGCGCGCGCCACTAACATCCGCGTTCGTGACCCCTGACTTCGCGGCCTTCGACGAGCACGTGCGCGCGCGGACCCGGGAGTACGTCGACGAGCTGAAGGCGCTCATCCGCCAGCCGAGCGTCTCCGCACAGAAGACCGGGATCGAGGAGACCGCGCAGCTCGTCCTCGCACGCGCGAAGCGAGCGGGCGTCGCCGCGCGGATCGACCGCGTCCCGGGCGGCCCGCCCACCGTCATCGGCGAGATCGGGTCCGGACCGCGGACGCTCCTCGTGTACGACCACTTCGACGTCCAGCCGCCCGAGCCGTTCGAGGAGTGGGAGACGCCGCCCTTCGAGCCTGTCGAGCGCGACGGCATGCTCTACGGCCGCGGGGTCTCCGACAACAAGGGGAACCTCCTGGCACGCCTCCAGGCGATCGAGTCGTATCGAGCGACCATCGGCGAGCTTCCCCTCCGCGTGCGCGTGCTCTTCGAGGGGGAGGAGGAGATCGGCTCCGAGCACCTCGCGCGCTTCGTCGCGGCGCACGCGGACGAGCTCCGCGCCGACGGCTGCATCTGGGAGGCGGGCTACAAGGACGCCGCGGGGCGGCCGACGATCTCGCTCGGCCTCAAGGGGATCTGCTACCTCGACCTCAGGGTCCGCGGCGCCGCGAAGGACGCGCACTCCTCCATCGGGACGATCGTGCCGAACGCCGCCTGGCGGCTGGTCTGGGCGCTCGCGTCGCTGAAGGACGCCGACGACCGCATCACGGTCGACGGGCTGATGGATCACGTGCGCGCGCCGGACGAGGCGGACCTGCGCGTGCTGGAGGCGGTGCCGTACGACGAGGAGGAGATGCGCCGGATCCACGGCATCCCCTCGTTCGTGCGCGGCCTCACCGGGCTCGAGCTCAAACGGAAGCACTTCTTCGAGCCGACCTGCACGATCTGCGGCCTCACCTCCGGGTACCAGGGCGAGGGCTCGAAGACCGTGCTGCCCGCCGTGGCGAGCGCGAAGGTCGACTTCCGGCTCGTGCCCGACCTCACGCCGGAGCTCGTCCGCCGCCTCGTGCGCGAGCACCTCGACCGCCGCGGCTTCACCGACATCGAGCTCACGCCCCACCATGGCGAGCGGCCCTCCCGCTGGCCGGCCGACAGCCTGGTCGCCCGCGCGGCCGTCGCCGCGTGCGCGGACGCGTACGGGACCGAGCCCGTCGTGTACCCGCTCATGGCCGGCTCCGGCCCGATGGCCCAGGTCTGCGACGCGCTCGGCATCCCGGTGGTCGGCTTCGGCTCCGGGAACGCGCGGTCCGCGAACCACGCCCCGAACGAGAACATCGCGATCGCCGACTACGTCGACCACATCCGCGCCTTCGGGCGCTTCCTGCGCGCGTTCGCGGAGCTGTCCTGAGCGACCCGCGAGGAGGGGAGTGACCCCGGCAGAGCGGCGGATCCTGCTCGGCGCGCTCGGCTTCCTCTCCTTCGGCGCGGTCTACGCCCACGTCGTGATGACCCCGGTCCTCACACAGCTGGCGCGCGAGTTCGGCACGACCACCGGGACCGCGGGCATCGTCGTCGCCGCCTACGGCCTGCCCGGGATCGTCACCGGTCTCGTCGCGGGTCCGTTCTCCGATCGCATGGGCCGCAAGCCCTTTCTCGTCGGCGGGTCGCTGGTGATGGCGCTGTTCACCGCGATGTCGGCCGTCGCGCCGAGCTTCGAGGTGCTGCTCGTCACCCGCGTGATCGCGGGCATCGGCGCGTCGCTCATCTTCCCGAACGTGAACGCCACGATCGCGGACAGCTTCCCGTACGGCGAGCGGGGGAAGGCGATCTCGACGGTCATGGGACTGAACACGATGGCCTCCATCGTCGGCATCCCGCTCGCCGGCATCATCGCCGAGCTCACCTCCTGGCGCCTGTCGCTCCTCCTCGTCGGCGCGCTCGCCCTCGCGGCGACCCTCGCCGTGTTCCTCTTCATCCCGCGCTCGCGCCCCGAGGGCGACCCGCGCCGGACCCGCGCCCTCTTCGGGAGCGTCCTGGCCAGCCGCTCGGCGATCGCGGCGATCGTGTCGAGCCTCATGGGTGCGCTCTTCTGGTTCACCTGGGTCACCTATTCCGTCGTGTACTTCGAGGAGGTGCACTCGCTCACGCCGAGCACCGCGGCGACGGTGGCGCTCACGCTCGGCCTCGGCGTGCTCGTCGGCAGCCAGATCGGCGGGCGGCTCGGGGATCGTCTCGGGCACCGGCGGATCGTCTGGTCGACCATCGCGATCTCCTCTGTGCTCCTCCTCGCGCTGACGAACCTGCCGCTGCCGCTCGCGGCCGCGGGCGTCCTGAACTTCGTGACCTCCTGCGTCATCGGCGCGCGCTTCGCGACGAACACGGCCCTCCTCGGCGAGCAGGTCCCGGAGGCGCGGGGGACGATGCTGGCGGTGGCGTCCTCCGTCATCAGCGTCGGCGTCGTCCTCGGTGCCTACATCGGCGGCGTGCTCATCGACGGTCCCGGGTTCCCCGCGCTCGGCGTCGTCTGCGCCGTCGTCGGACTCGTTTCGGCCGCGATCGTCCTCCTCTTCGTGCGCGAGGAGCCGATGGATCTCGAGGGACAGGTGGTGTAGCGCCCTTCCGTCCGGAGCGGCCGAGCGTGCGCCAGATCGTTGTCCCCGCGTTACCGAGTCGTTGCCTGTCGCGGTCGCCCGCATGTGTCGGGCGGCACCACATCTGCGACGTGCTGGCCCGGGACCTGGACAGGCGAGGCATGGCCCGCCGGCCACGAGGCCGCGGGTCGAAAAGGAGCGAGAGATGGCGAAGAAGGAAGGCGGCGCGATGACCGTCGCAGAGGCCGGCCGCATGGGCGGGCGCCTCGTCAGCGAGCGGTACGGCTCCGAGTTCTACGAGAAGATCGGCAAGAAGGGCGGCTCGAGCACCGCCGAGAAGTACGGCCCTGAGTTCTTCGGCAAGATCGGCCGCAAGGGCGGCAAGGCCGTGACCGAGAAGTACGGCTCAGGCCACTTCGAGCGCATCGGGCGCAAGGGTGGCCAGAAGGTGGCCGACCTCATCGAGCGCGCGAAGTCGCTCGAGGAGTCCGACAAGGCCGTGTAGCGCACACGGTCCCACACGCTCCGTACAAGGCGGGCCGCAGAGAGGATGCGGCCCGCCTTTTCTTTGCCGCACTACCCTACGAGCGTGGCACGCCGCGTCGGGACCAAGGTCGTCCGCGGCGCGCGCACCCTGCCTGCGGGCGCGGGCGCTCCCGTCGTCCCGCCGCTCGTGCAGAGCGTCGCCTTCGATCACGCCTCGATGGCCGAGCAGGACGCGGTCTTCGGCAACGAGCGGCCCGGGTACGTGTACGGCCGCTACGGCACGCCGACGACCGCCGCGCTCGAGCAGCTGCTCGCGGAGCTCGACGAGCTGCCGCGCGCGACGTGCTTCGCGAGCGGCATGTCCGCGCTCCACGCGCTCCTCACGACGTTCCGCGGCTCGCTCGTCGTGCAGGAGGACTGCTACGGCGGCACGCGCGCGCTGCTCGAGCGCATGCGCACCGAGGAGGACCGCGACGTCGCGTTCCTCGACGCCACCGATCCCGCCGCGTTCGGTGGCGCGCCGCCGGGCTCGCTCGTCCTCGTGGAGGCGGTGTCGAACCCGTTCCTGCGCGTCGTCGACATCGCCGAGATCGTGCGGGTCGCGCACGCGGCCGGCGCGATGGTCGCCGTCGACGCGACGTTCGCGACGCCGGTGCTCGTGCGCCCGGCGACGCTCGGCGCCGACGTCGTCGTGCACTCGCTCACGAA
>DASUCM010000155.1:0-18762 GCA_036276035.1 Candidatus Limnocylindria bacterium
CGCGTCCCGACCGCGGAAGCCGTACCGGCCGATACCGGCCGCACGTCCACGACCGCGGCGCTCCGCTACCGCGACTTCCGCCTCTTCTGGCTCGGCATGGTCGTCTCGAACGTCGGCAGCTGGATGCAGCTCTATGGGCTCGGCTACCTCGTCGTGCAGCTCGCGATCAAGGACGGCGTCCCGCACCTCGCGCCCTTCTACATCGGCGTGCTGGGGCTCGCGCGCGCGCTGCCGAGCCTCCTCTTCGGGCTCTTCGCAGGCGCCGTCGCGGACCGTACGGACCGGCGGCGCCTCCTCCTCGTCACGCAGTCGGCGGCGACGCTGAACGCGCTCGCGCTCGCGCTCCTCACGATCACTGGCCAGGTGAACATCGTCGCGGTCGTGCTCATCGGCGCGATCGGGTCGACGATCTTCTCGTTCGACGCGCCGACGCGGCAGGCGATGGTCCCGCGGCTCGTGGGCGAGCGCGACCTCGTGAGCGCCATCGGCCTCAACTCCGTCGCCTTCAACGGAGCGCAGCTCGCGGGGCCGGTCCTCGGGGGCATCCTCTACATCCCGTTCGGCCTCGGCGGGCTGTTCATGATCAACGCGCTCTCGTTCCTCGCGGTGATCGCCGCGCTCGTCCTCATGAGGCCGGTGCCGATCGCGGCACGGCGGCGCGACGTCACGATGGTGCAGTCGATCCGCGAGGGGCTCGGCTACGTTCGGCGCGACGTCGTCGTGCGCTGGCTCATGCTCCTCACCGCTACGGCGGCGCTCCTCACCCGGCCGTGGATCCAGCTGCTGCCGGCCTTCACGGAGCAGATCCTGCGGGTCGGCGCGGTGGAGCTCTCGTGGCTGATGGGCGCCTCGGGCGCGGGTGCGCTGGGCGGCGCGCTCGTCACTGCGTCGCTCGGGAACCTGCGCCGCCGCGGCATCCTCCTTCTCGTGAGCGCATCCGCGATGGCGCTCCTCGTCGCCGTGTTCGCGCTGCAGCGCTCCCTCGTGATCGCGCTGCCGCTGCTCGCGCTCGTCGGCTTCGCGACGATGCTGTTCATGGGGATGTCGAACACCCTCGTGCAGACGCGCACGCCGGACCACCTGCGCGGACGCGTGATGAGCGTGCACACGATGGTGTTCCTCGGCGTGATGCCGATCGGCACGCTGCTCCTCGGAGCGCTCGGCACGGTCGTCGGGGTGGACAACGCTATTGTCGCCGGCGCGCTCGCCGTGCTCGCGCTCGTGCTCTACGCGGCGGCGCGCGTGGCGCCGCTGCGCGATGCGGTCGCTACTCCGCGGCGGGGCGCTTCGCGGGTACCGCCTCCCGCGTAGCTCCGGACCGTCGTGCGCCGATCGGCGCCGGCGCCTTCGCGCTCGCGGCCTTGTCGCGCTCAGCGGGGTGGCGCACCGCGAAGCAGTGGGCGCAGATCATCGTCTCGCCCTCGCCGGCGAGCCGGATGTACGCCTCGTTGCCGCAATCGGTGCAAACGCCGGGTGCATTCATGTCGTCCAGCTCCTGACCGCGAAGCAGCACGAACGGCGCCAGCCATCGCCGAGTTGTGTGACGTTTCCCGGCGTTGACAGCGCCCTGAGACCCGCCTAGGCTCTCGAACATCCGTTCTACCGGAGGCTGGGCCGAGTAGACGGGACGGGCGTGAGATGGGGAGCGTGGCAACGGTCGCGGCGCTGGATGGCGCCGTCGCGCGGATCGGGCAGCGGTTCGGCTCGCGCGCGCTCACGCGTGGCGCGTCGTTCGAGCGCCGCTCGGAAGAGCGCTCGCTCCGGACGGGGACGGCGTTCGACCGTCTCGCCGGCGGCGTCCCGACCGGCTCACCGTCCGCGTTCGTCGGCAGCGGCGCCTGCGGCAAGCTCGTGCTCGCGCTCCGCGCGGTCGCGGCCGCGCAGCGCGAGGGCGCCTCCGCCATGTGGGTCGACCCGAGCGCGACGCTCGACCCGCTCGCCGCGTCGCGCGCGGGGGTCGACCTCGATCGCCTGCTCGTCGTGCGGGCGCGCACGCGCGAGGACGCGCTCTTCGCGGCCGCGGCGGGCCTGCGCAGCGGCGGCTTCCGTATCGTCGCGCTCGACACCGGGCCCGCGCTCCTCGCGCCGTTCGTGCGTGCGGACGACGTCGCGCCGCTCATCCCCATCGTCCGCGGATCGGGTGCCGCGCTCGTCGTCGTGAGCGACGAGCCGGCCCGCCGTCTCGTCCTCCCGACGTTCCGCTTCGAGCGCGTCGCGTGGGAGCACGAACACGGCCGCACGACCGGCTGGACCTTCGCGGTCTCCGCGACGCGCGGGGCGCAGGCGCTGTTCCACGCGCGCTCGTTCGCGCGGACCGTCCTCGATCTCGGCCTCCGCGAGGAGCTCCAGGCCGTTCGGCCGGACACGGCCCTCCCTGCCGCGTCATGACCGCGATCGCCGTCGCGCGGATCGGGCCCGGCGCTTCCGATGTCGCGCGGGATCGCGCGCTCCTCTCCCTGCGCGCGGCGCTGCCGCGCGTCGGCGTGCTCGGGCAGGGCGTGTACGCCTGCGACCTGCGCGGGACCGCGCGGCTCCTCGGCGCGCCGCTCCGCGTCGGCGCGCGCATCGTCTCGGTCTGCGCACGCGCCGGGGCCCCCTGCGCGGTCGGCCTCGGTCCAGGCGCGTTCGTCGCGCGCGTGCTCGCGGAGCGCACGCCGCTTGGCGACGCGCGCGCGCTCGCGACCGGACCGCGCGAGTACCTCGCCCCGCTGCCGGTCGCGACGCTGCCGCTCGAGCCCCGGCTCCTCGAGGAGCTCGCGCTCATGGGCATCCGCGACGTGGGCGCGTTCGCGGCGCTCGATGCGGGCGCGGTGCTCGACCGCTTGGGCCGCGCCGCGGCCGCGGCACACGCGCTCGCGTGCGGCGCGGACGACGTGGCGGTGCGCGGCGTGCCGCCAGTGCGGCGGATCCGCGCGGGCCGCCGCTTCGATGACTGCATCGTCTCGACGGAGCAGCTCGTGTTCGCGCTGCGCATGCTCGCGGACCGGATCGCGCAGGACCTCGCGGCCGACGGGCTCGCGGCACTGCGGCTCCTCCTGCACGCCGAGCGCGAGGGCGCGCCGCCACTCCGGCTCGAGCGCGTGCTCCTGCCCCCGACCGCGGATCCCGCCGCGCTCGTGCGCTCGCTCCGCTGGGCGCTCGACGAGCGCGCGGAGCTCGGCCCCGTCGACGCCGTCGCGATCGAGGCGCTCGAGGTCGAGCCACTCCGTGGCCGCCAGCTCGGGCTGTTCGCGCCCGACGGCGCGCACGCGGAGGAGGCCATCGCGGTCGCCCAGCACCTGCGCGGCCGGCTCGGCGCCGGCGCGGTGCTCCGCGCGCGCGTGCGGGCGCCGGACGCGCGTCTTCCCGAACGAGAGGCCGAATGGACGGAGGTGGTCGCATGAGCCGCCTGCTCGCGGAGCCGATAGCGGTGCAGCTCGTGTGGTGCGAGGGCGAGATCGAGGCGCTGCGCATCGGCGCGATGCGCCTCGCGGTCGCCGAGATCGTCCGCCGCTGGCGCGTCGACGGGGAGTGGTGGGCGAATGGGCCGGACCGCGACTACATGACGCTGCGCACCGTCGACGGCCAGCTCATGGACGTGTACGGGGACCGCCGCTCAGGGCAGTGGTTCCTCCAGCGGCTCATGGATTGAGCCGTCCCGGTGGGATCAGGCCTCCGGGACGAGCTCACCGATGGCACGCCGGATCGCGCGGCAGGCCTGGTCGAGGATCCCGTCCTCGACTGGCGGGCCGAGCGGACCGCGACGCAGGAAGTCGCGGTCGATCGTCGTGATCTCTTCGCAGAACAGGACGCCGTCGCGGGTGATCCCGCCGGAGCCCGCGGGCAGAGGGACGCGCGTCGGTCCGGCAGCACCTCGCGAGAAGATCGGCACGACGATGACGTCGTCGGTCAGCTCGTTCCGGATGTCCTCGGAGATCACGAGCGCCGGCCGAGGCTGGTGCGGGTCGTCGGGCTGCCCCGGGACCAGCACGCTCCAGATCTCGCCACGTCGCGGCGCCGCCATGTGCGGTTCAGCGTCGTCCGGAGCGACGGGTCGCCGAGGCGGCACGGATCGCCTTCCACGCACGCCGCTCGGCGGCTTCGGATGCGGAAGCAGGCGTGCGGAACTGGGTCGTCATCGCGGCCTGCTGCTGGCGCGCGTACCAGAGCCGCAGCGCCTCGTCGATCACCCCACTCCTATCGGCACCGGGGTGCGCGGCGACATAGGCGTCCACCGCTGCGGCGAGCAGGGGATCGATGGTCGCGCCGATCTTCGTGCGCCGTCGGGTCGTGAGCGTCATGTCCGACACATTATCAGACGCATTGTCCGTCAACGATGACCGACTTCGTCCACCTCCACGCGCATAGCGCGTACTCCTTCCTCGACGGCGCGTCGACGCCGGAGGAGCTCGTGGACGCTGCCGTCGAGCACGGCATGGACGCGCTCGCGATCACCGACACGAACGGGCTCTACGGAGCCGTGCGCTTCTGGGGCGCCGCGAAGGAGCGCGGGATCAAGCCGATCTTCGGTGTCGAGCTCACGCTCCTGGACGTCGGCGCCGGCGAGCGCGTCGTGCTCCTCGCGAAGGACCGGCAGGGGTGGACGAGCCTCTGCCGCATCGTCAGCGCCGCGCAGCTCGCCGGCGAGAAGACGAAGCCGCGCGCGACGCTCGAGCTCGTCGAGCGCGACCCGGCCGGGCTCTTCGTGCTCGTCGAGACCGACGACCCGGTCACGCTCGCGCAGCTGGCCGCGATCTTCGGCGACTCGCTCTACCTCGAGCTCGTCGACCGCTGGGGCCCGGACGATGAGGCGCGCTGCGACCGGCTCCACACGCTCGCGGCCGAGCACGGTATCGCCACCGTCATCACGAACGACGTGCGCTATGCGCGTCCCGACGGCCGCCGCCTGCACGACGTCATGCGCTGCATCGACGTGGGGACGACGCTCGACGAGGCGGGGGATCTCCTCTCGCGCAACGGCGAGCGCTGGCTGAAGTCGGAGGGCGAGCTGCGCGCGCGGCTCGGGCGCTTCCCGGACGCGTTCGCGAACGCGCGGCGCATCGCCGACGCGTGCGACGTCGACCTCGACTTCGGGCACCAGCGCCTCCCCGGCTTCCCCGCGCCCGAGGGTCACACCGCGTTCTCGTTCCTCTACTCGCTCTGCCAGGACGGCGCCCGCGCGAAGTACGGGCGGATCACGCCTGCCGTCTCGAAGCAGCTCGCGCACGAGCTCGAGGTCATCGACAAGTGCGGCCTCGCCGAGTTCTTCCTCATCAACTGGGACATCGTCCGCTTCTGCGGCGAGCGGCGGATCCCCGCGCAGGGGCGCGGCTCGGCCGCGGACTCGATCGTCGCCTACGTGCTCGACATCACGAAGGTCGACCCGATCGAGCACGACCTCCTCTTCGAGCGCTTCCTCACCGAGGACAGCCACACGCTGCCGGACATCGACCTCGACATCGCGACGAACGACCGCGAGGAGGTCATCCAGTACGTCTACCGCAAGTACGGCGAGCGCTACGCGGCGATGGTCTGCAACGTCGTCACGTACCGCGCGCGGTCGGCGTCACGTGAGGTCGCGAAAGCGCTTGGCTTCCGTCCGCAGACGATCGACCGCATGGCCAGCTCGATCGATCATGTCGCGGTCGATCCTCGCGGCCGAGGGAGTGTGCGGCCCGGCGAGGTCGAGGGTCAGAGGACCCCGACCCGAGGCAACGTCGCCGGGCCGCACACGCTGGAAGACCTCTTCGACGACAAGGAGCGCGAGCGCTTCCCGCTCTTCCGCGAGATCACCGAGGCGATCGCCGACCTGCCGCGCCACCTCTCCATCCACAACGGCGGGATGCTCATCACCGCGCTGCCGCTCGTCGACACCGTGCCGATCGAGCGCGCGACGATGCCCGACCGCAACGTCGTGCAGTTCGACAAGCGCGACGTCGAGGACCTCGGTCTCGTGAAGATGGACCTGCTCGGGCTACGCACGCTCTCGCTCATCAAGGACTGCATCGGGATGATCGAGACGGAGCATGGCGAGCGGCTCGACCTCGGGACGCTCCGGCTCGACGATCCCGCGGTGTACGACCTCATCTGCGAGGTCGACACGATCGGTGTGTTCCAGGTCGAGAGCCGCGCGCAGGCCCAGGCGCTGCCGCGGGTGCAGCCCCGCACCTTCGCGGACATCGTCGTCGAGGTCGCGATCATCCGGCCCGGCCCGCTGCAGGGGAACATGGTGAACCCGTACATCCGGCGCCGGCAGGGCCGCGAGCCGGTGACATATCCGCACCCGTCGCTCGAGCCGATCCTCAAGGAGACGCTCGGCGTCATCCTCTTCCAGGAGCAGATCCTCAAGGTCGCGATGGCCGTCGCCGGCTTCAGCCCCGCGGCGGCGGACAGGCTGCGCCGCGCGATGAGCCGCGCCCGCAGCGCCTCGGACATGGAGCAGCTGCGCGCGCCGTTCGTCGAGGGCGCGCGGCACAGCGGCGTGAGCGAGCCGGTCGCGAACGAGATCTTCCGGCAGATCGCGGCGTTCGCGGAGTTCGGCTTCTGCAAGAGCCACGCGGCCGCGTTCGCGCTCACCGCGTACCACACCTGCCACCTGAAGCTGTACTACCCGGCGGAGTTCACCGTCGCGCTCCTGAACAACCAGCCGATGGGCTTCTACTCGCCGGCGGTCATCGCGGGCGACGCGAAGCGCCACGGCATCCGCGTCCTGCCCGTGGACGTGAACCGCTCGGGCACGAAGGCGGCGGTGGAGGTCGCGGAGAGCGTGCCCGAGTTCGAGGACCTCTCGCGGTCGATCGCGCGCCACCGCTCGTGCCGGTCGCATCACGTGCGGCTCGGCCTCGCGTCGGTGAAGGCCCTCGGCGATGCCGAGGCGGACGCGATCGTGAGCGAGCGCGCGCGGGGCGGGCCGTTCCGCTCGTTCGACGACCTGGCGCGCCGGGTCGCGATGAAGGAGGAGGCGCTGCGGAACCTCGCGCTCGTCGGCGGCTTCGACGCGCTCGGCGAGCCGCGCCGCTCGCTGCTCTGGCGCGCGCGCGACGCGCACCGGACCTCGCCCGCGTTCACCCGGCCGGCGCTCGCGCTCCCGAGCGCGGATCCGCCTCCGCTCGCGGCGCTCTCGGAGGCCGAGCGCACCGCGCTCGACTACCGCATCACCGGTGTCCCGACCGGCCCGCAGGTGATGCGCTTCTACCGCGAGGATCTCGCGGCGCGGGGCGTGACGACCTCGCTCGGGCTCGCGTCGCTCGCGCACGGACGCAACGTCACCGTCGCGGGCGCGATCGTGGTGAAGCAGCATCCCGAAACGGCGAAGGGACACGTGTTCCTCTCGCTCGAGGACGAGGTCGGGATCTCGAACATCATCATCCGGCCCGCGACGTACCGGGCGTACAAGCGGATCCTCGACGAGCGTGCGGCCATCGTCGTCGAGGGCACGCTCCAGCACGTCGACGGCGTCGTCTCGGTGCTCGCCCGGCGGCTCGATGCGCTCGAGCTGTTCGTCCCCATCCGCGCGCGGGAGTGGCACTGAGCGCCCCGGATGGGGATGCCCGCCGCCGGACTCCCGTCCGAATGGGTGTGCTCGCGCCGCGCGTCGCCGCGCCCCCGGGACGTCGGCCCGTCGGACAACAGGCCGGGAATGTCGTCATCCCGCATCGCGCCAGCGACGGCGCGCGACGGGCGGAAAAGCCAGGCTGTACGCGAGCGCGGCTGGCTGCGCCTGTTCGCGCCCTGTCACCGGACCGATACCGCATTGCGCTTGGCGCGCTCGCCCGCCGGTCCAAGAATCGCCAGACCGCAGCGCCTGGGGAGTTTTGGGGGTCTGGTGGACGCAGCCGAGGTCTCGCGTGCGCGTGCTCAGGATCTTCTTGATTCGATCTTCCGCGTCGCGACAGAGCTCGTTCGCGGCGAGCGCGCGTCGCTCATGCTTCGCGAGGAGAACTCGACCGACTTCGTGATCGCGCGCGCGATCGGGCTCGCCGAGGATGTCCGCCGCCAGGTCCGCATCCGCGAGGGCGAAGGGATCGCCGGCAAGGTCGCCCAGTCGAAGCGGCCCGTGCTCGTCCGCGGGACGCACGGCGAGGCACCGAACGGCGAGAGCCGCGGCGACTACCGGACGCAGTCCTTCGTCTCCGTGCCGATCGTCGTCGACGACCAGCTGCGCGGAGTGCTGAACGTCGCCGACCCGATCGACTCCGCAGGGTTCGAGGAGAACGACCTCGAGACGCTCGAGCTCCTCGCGAAGCACATCGGCGCCTGCCTCGTGCAGCAGGAGCAGGACGAGGCGCTGCAGCGGCTCGCGGAGACCGACCCGCTCACGTGGCTCTTCAACCGCCGGCACTTCGACCGCCGCCTCGAGGCGGAGACGAACCGCGCGATGCGCGCCGAGCACCTGCTCGCGCTCCTCATCATCGACGTCGACCACTTCAAGCACATCAACGACCGCTTCGGCCACCGCGTCGGCGACCAGGTGCTGAAGGGCGTCGCGAGCGCCATCAAGCAGGCGGTCCGCGTGTACGACGTGCCGACGCGCTACGGCGGCGACGAGTTCGCCATCCTTCTCCCGGAAGCAGACACCGAGTCGGCGTCGCGCGTCGCGAAGCGCATCCTCGAGAAGACGCTCGCGCTGCCGCTCCCGCCGGCGCTCGCCGCCGCGGGCGAGCAGATCTCGCTGTCGATCGGCGTCGCGACGTTCCCACGTCCTTCCAGCGAGGCCGCGGCGCTCGTCGAGGCCGCCGACACCGCGATGTACCGCGCGAAGCAGGCGGGCGGCGGGCTCCGCGTCTGGGAGCACGCGTTCGCGGAAGGCCCACGCGGCCAGCTGCGGACGACGCGCGAGCCGGCGATGCCGCCGGCGCCGTACCTTGCCGACCCGGCGCGCCTCGCGACCCTCGAGCTGCAGCGGCTCATCCCGACCGGGCTCGCGTCCGAGTGGAACGCGGTGGTCGTCGGGAAGGAGGGCCACGTCCTCACGGTGGCGATGCCGAACCCGAACAGCACGGCCGTGGACGCGATCTCGAAGCTCTCCGGCTACGCGATCTACCCCGTGTACAGCAACCCGGCGGACCTCGAGGCAACGCGCCGGAGGCTCGTCCCCGCCACCTAACGGGACCCGCCCGGGCGGGGCCATGCGTCGATCGTGCAACGGATCGCACGGCGCGATGTCGCGGCCAGCCGGTGGTCCGTGCCTTGCCTAGGACCTGGTCCCGTGACCGAGCTCCAGCCGACCGACCGGCCGCCGCACGGCTGCGTCGTCTTCGACCGGCCTGACGAGCACCTGCGCGTGATCGCGCAGCATCTCGCCGGGGGCCTGCGCGTCGGGCGCCGCGCGGTCGCGCTCATCGACGCGGTCGCGCCGGATGAGCTGGCGCACGCGCTGGACGAGGAGGGCGTCGACGTGGCGCAGCAGACCGCCCACGGCGCACTCCAGGTCGCGAGCGCACGCGCGACCTACCTCCAGGGCGGCCGGTTCGATCCGGTCGCGATCGTCGACCTCTTCTCCTCGAAGCTGCATGAAGCCCGGACGGCGGGGTATCGCGGCCTGTCCGCGGCCGGCGAGATGACGTGGGCGCTCGAGGGGTTCCCGGGTGCGGAGCGACTTGTCGAGTACGAGTGGACGCTCAACGGCACCGTGTTCCGGTCTCCGCACGTCTCAGGGCTGTGCACGTACGACAGCCGGCGCTTCAGCGCGGACCTGCTGAGGGACATCGAACGGGTGCACCCGATCGTCGTCTCCACGTTCCGGGCCATGCATCAGCTGCCGGCTCACCCGGGCGACGGCGTACCCGCCCGACCGGCTTCGGGCGAGCGGCGGAGCGCCTCGGGCGCCTAGGCCCGGCGGGCCTCCTCGCGTACGACGCCGCCCTCGGCACCGCGGAAGAGGTAGCCGACCCCCGGCACCGTCTGGATGACGTCGCGCGGCTGGCCGTCGGACGCGAGCTTGCGGCGCAGGCGGCTCACGTTCAGCTTCACGAGGTCTCCGCCCACTTCGGCGTCGTAGCCCCACACGCCCTCGAGGATCTCCTCCTGCGTGAGGACGCGCCCCGCGTTCGCCATGAAGTGACGCAGCAGCTTGAACTCGGTCGGCGAGAGGTGGACCGGGACGTCGGCCGCGGAGACCTGGTGGGTCGCCTCGTCGAGGAGGATGTCGCCGGTCCGGTACACCGCTGGCGCCGGGCGCCCGCGCGTCTTCACCGCGCGGCGCAGGATGGCCTTCACCCGCGCGACGAGCTCCTTCGGCCGGAACGGCTTCGTGAGGTAGTCGTCGGCCCCGAGCTGGAGGCCGCGCAGGATGTCGTTCTCGTCGCCGCGGGCGGACAGCATGATCACCGCGACGTGCTCGTCGAGGTGGCGGATGCGCTCGAGCACGACGAACCCGGCGAGCTTCGGCAGGTTGATGTCCAGCACGACGAGATCCGGGCGGTCCTTGCGCACGGCCTCGAGCGCGGCCTCGCCGTCGTAGGCCCGCGTCACCTCATAGCCTTCGCGTCGCAGCGCGTAGTCGAGCAGCTCGACGAGATCACGGTCGTCATCGACGACGAGGAGCTTCACTGATCCGCAGCCTCCTCAACGAGCTCACGCCCCTTGGGCAGCGTGAAGTGTACGGAGGTACCGGCCCCGGGCGTGCTCTCGAGGCTGATGTCCCCGCCCTGCGCCCGGACGATCGCCCGGCAGATCGTGAGGCCGAGGCCGAGCCCGCCCGCCGCATCGCGGACCTCCCGCGAGCGGAAGAAGCGCTGGAAGAGCCGCGACTGCTCCTCGAGCGGGATGCCCGGACCTTCGTCGCGGACGGTCACGCGCACGTACCCGTCCTCCGCGCGGGCGGACACGTGGACGGCGGTGCCCTCCGGCGCGTACTTGCTCGCGTTCACGATGAGGTTCGAGAGCACCTGCGCGGTCCGCCGGGGGTCGGCGACGATGCGGTCGGTGTCTTCCCCGAGGTCGAGGACGATGCGCTGGGACTTCGCGTCGCAGAGCGGCCGCACGAACAGCAGGCTGTCGTGCAGCGCGCGCTCGAGGCTCGTTGCGACGAGTCGCACCTGGAACGTGCCCGCCTCGATGCTGCCGGCGTCGAGGAGGTTCTCGACCAGGTGCTCGAGCCGGTACGCGCTCCTGCGGAGCGTGTTCACCATCGCCTCGAGCTCCTCCCGCGGCATCGAGAGCGCGTCCTGGTGGAGGAGGTCGAGCGACGCGGACATCGCCGCGATCGGCGTGCGCAGCTCGTGCGCGACCTGCAGGAGGAAGTCCTCCTTCAGGCGCAGCAGCTCGGCCTGCGCGGTCACGTCGCGGACGGTGTGGATCCGCGCGGTCGGCGGCGTGCCGATCGGCGTGGACACGAGCTCGAGCACGCCCATGCGGTCCTCGCGCGGGAACCAGGCGCGGCGGACCATGTGGCCATCCGCGTCCTGGACGGTCGTCGCGCCGCTCACATAAAGGAGGTCGTCGAAGCGCGCGCCGACGAGCTCGTCCTCGTCGAGGAGCCGAAAGGCGGCCGGGTTCGCGCTGAGGACCGTGCCGTCGGCGTCCGTGATGACGACGCCATCGGTGAGCGCGATGAAGGCCTCGGCATACGCACCGCCCGCGGCGGCGTCCTCCCTGCGCCGTCCGGGCGTGCGGCGGCGCTCAGCCAGCGGTGCGGCCCTCCGTCGGCACGCGCAGGCGGACGCGCGTGCCCTGACCGGGGCTCGAGTCGATGACGAGGCGGGCGCCGATGAGCCGCGCGGACTCGCGCATCTGCAGGAGGCCGAGGCTGCCGCGCTCGGCGTAGCTCGCGAGCGTCGCCGCCACGTCGAAGCCCTTGCCGTCATCTTCCACGAGCGCGGTGACGGAGCCCGCTTCGTCCATGACGTCGATGTTCACGTGCGGCGCCCGCCCGGTCTTGATCGCGTTGTTCACGGCCTCGCGGATGACGGTGAACGCGCCCGCCTCGACCTCCGGCATGAGGCGGCGCGTGGTCTGGACGTTGCGGGGCTGGACGCGCGTCCCGTTCGTGCCGTCGGCGCGCTCCGCGAGCGCGCGGACCGCCGCACCGAGACCGCCCTGCTCGAGCGCGACGGGACGCAGCGCGAAGAGGATGTCGCGCATCTCCCGCTGCGACTCAAGAAGACGCTCGCGCATCGGCCCGAGCTCCTCGAGCGCACCCGACGGATCGGTCCGCCCCCGGCGCTGCGCGATCTCGATCCCCATCGCCGCGTTCGCGAGCGCCTGCGCCACGCCGTCGTGGAGCTCGCGCGCGAGCCGGTGCCGCGTCTCTTCCGCGACCTTCACGACGCGCAGTCGCTCCGTCGCGAGCTCCTCGTTCAGCTGGACGTACTCGAGCGCGATGCTCGCCGCCCCCGCGAGGGCGGTGCCGAGGCGCTCGTCCTCGGCGCTGAACTCGCCCGACCGCCGGTTCACGACCTGCAGCACGCCGAGACGCCTGCGGTCGCGCGCGTCGATGGGGAGGACGAGGACCGAGCGCGTGCGGTAGCCGGTCCGGGCGTCGACGCTCGGGTCGAATCGCGGGTCGTCGTACGGGTGGTCGACGCGCAGCGCCCCGCCCCCGCGCGCGACCTCGGTCGCGAGACCGCGGCCGTCGAGGGGCAGCCGGATCTCCTCCACCTCGGCGTCCGTGAGGACGCGGGACCACAGCTCCTGGCGCGCCTCGTCGATGACGTACAGCGTCGCGCGCTCGGCATCGAGGATGACCGAGGCGGTCTCGGCGATGCGGCGGAGGACGATGTCCACGTCGGTCTCCAGTGCGAGCTCGCGCTGGAGATCGAGCAGTGTCGCGAGCTGCTCCGCCTGTCCGGGTGCCGCCACCGCACGCGAGTATGCGACCCGCACTAGCGGGCCTCGCCGCCGCCGCCGTCACTGCATCGGCCCGGCACCGCCGGGGCCGGTGTCGCCTTCGTCCGCGCGCTCGGTCATGCATCTGCGGATGCACTCCTCGCGTGCTCCTCGGCTCCTGGGCCTCGGTGGCCCGGGCCGCGCAGTGCCGGCGCCGACGGCGAGACCCGCTAGGCCCCACCCGCCGCGATCTCGCGCACCGTGTCGAGCGTGTCGATCTCGGAGACCGGCTTGTCGGGCCGCAGGCGCACGATGCGCGGGAAGCGGAGCGCGAAGCCGGAGTCGTGCCGCCCGCTCGCCTGGATCTGGTCGAAGGCGACCTCGATGACGGTGTTCGGCTCGACGAGCCGCGCGCGGCCGAGGTCGCGGACGGTGTGCGACTTGAAGAACTCGGTGAGCTCCGCGATCTCCCTGTCGGTGAGACCGGAGTACGCCTTCCCGATGTTCCGCAGCCGCGCGCCGTCCCGTACCGCGAACGTGTAGTCGGAGAGCACGTCCCTGCGCTTCCCGTGGCCCCACTCGACCGCGGTCACGACGACGTCGAGCGTGCGCAGTGCGCGCTTCACCTTCAGCCACTCCATCCCGCGCCGGCCGGGGCGGTACGGCGAGCGCGGGTCCTTGACCATGAGCCCCTCGTTGCCGCGCGCCCGGGCCGCGTCGAACGCGGCGTCGAGCCGCGCGACGAGCGCGTCCGCGGTCTCCGTGAGCGCCTCCCGCCGGGCGCGGGCGAGGGGCGGGTCGAGGCGGAGCGCGTCGAGGAACGGCTGCCGCTCCGCGAGCGGCAGGTCGAGGAGCGGCGCCCCGTCGCGCTCGAGGACGTCGAAGATCACGAGCGTCGCGGGAAGCTCCGCTAGGAGGTCGTCGCTCACCTGCTTGCGGCCGAGGCGCCGCTGGAAGCGCGTGAAGGGGATCGCGCGCCCCTCCTCGAAGGCCATCACCTCCGCGTCGAGGACGTAGCTGCCGGGGATCGCGCGCAGCGGACCGAGGAGCTCGGGGAAACGGTCCGTCACGCGATCGAACGTGCGCGAGTAGAGCTCGACCCGATCGCCGTGCTTGTGCACCTGCGCGCGTACCCCGTCGTACTTGTCCTCGACGACGTACGGCGGGGGGAAGCGCTTCCCGACCTCGGCGAGGTCGAGCACGGGCGTCGCGAGCATCATCCCGATCGGCGCGAAGTGCGCGAACGCGGCGTCGGCGAGCGTCCCTGCGCGCGCGCGGATCGCGGCCGCGCCGATGTCGCCCTCGAGCATGTGCGCGCGGCCGACCGCTTCGCGCTCGCGGCCGAACGCGCGGGCGACGGCGTCCTCGAGCAGGCCCTCCCGCAGCCCGATCCGCGGCTCGCCCGAGATGATCTTCACGATGTAGCGCGCCGCCGCCGCGTCCGCGCGGCGGAGGACGCCCAGCAGCAGCTCGCGCTTCGGGGCCACGCCGCGCGCCTCCGCGATCGCGTCGAACGCCGCCGCGATGTCCGCGATCGTGAGCGGCTCGCCCTGCGGGGGATCGGTGATGAGCTCGGCCGCGGCGTCGCCGAGGTCGGCGTGCCGCTGGTACGCGCGGCCAAGGTCATCGCCGGACCGGCCGGCACGCTCGAGGATCGCGGCCGAGAGCGCGCTCCAGCCGACGGCGAGGACGCGCTCGTCCGTCCTCGGGAACGGCGTGCCCGCGAAGAGCCGCACCGCGAGCGGCAGGTCGGCGTCCGGCAGCGACCGGAAGTACGCTGCGAGCGCGTCGAGCTTCTGGAGCTTGCGCGTCGTCGCCCGCACCGCGTCGGCCGTCGCGACCCAATCCGCGAAGGAGGTACTCGTGGGACTCATCGAGCTGCTGATCGTCGTCCTCGTGCTCCTGTGGCTCTTCGGCTACTTCGGGCGCGGCCGGCTCTCGCGCCGCTCCGGCCCGGACCTGCCGAGCGCGCCGCCGTGGGGCGGGACCTGGCTGCACACCCTGCTCGTCATCGCCGTCATCCTCATCATCCTGAGGGTGCTGAGAGTCATCTGATGATGAACGCGCCGCGCGACGCCGGGCCGATGGCTCGCGTGCCGTACGGGCACGGCGAGCTCGAGTTCGTCCTGCAGCCGTGGTTCGACCTCGACGTGCTGGAGTCGGCCGCGGCCGACCCGGTCGAGCTCGGCCCGGCCGTCGCGCGGTCGCTGCGCGAGCCGCTCGGCGGCGCGTCGCTCCGAGACCTCGCCCGCGACGCGGCCGCGCGGCGCGCCGGCGCGACCGCGGTCATCGCCGTCACCGACCTCACCCGGGCCTGTCCCGACGAGGCCCTCGTCCCGCCGCTGCTCGACGAGCTGAACGCCGGCGGCATCCCCGACGACCGCATCCTCGTCATCGTCGCCGTCGGCCTGCACCGCGCGACGACCGACGCCGAGAAGCGCGAGAAGCTCGGGGCCGTCGTCGACCGCGTGCGCGTCATCGACTCCGACGGGCGCGATCCCGCGAAATGGGCGGACCTCGGGAGCATCCCGCCGTATGACGTACCCGGCTTCACCCAGCGCGTCGTGAAGGACGCCGACCTCGTCGTCGCGACGGGCATCGTCGAGCCGCACCAGTACGCGGGCTACTCGGGCGGGCGCAAGACGGTCGCGATCGGCTGCTGCGGCGAGCCGGTCATCACGGCGACGCACGGGATGCGCTTCCTCGAGGACCCCGGCGTGCGCCTCGGGCGCATCGACGGCAACCCGTTCCACGAGACGGTGACCGAGATCGCGCGGCGCGCCGGCCTGCGCTTCTGCCTGAACGTCGTCGTCGACGACCGCGAGCGAGTCGTCGCGGTCGCCGCCGGAGAGCCCGATGCGGTCCTGCGTGCGCTCGTCGAGCGCGCGTCGGCCATCTACACGCGACCGATCGCGAAGCAATACGACATCGCGATCGCGGGGGTCGGCGCGCCGAAGGACGTCAACCTCTATCAGGCGTCGCGCGCGGCGACGTACCTGCGCTTCGCGCCGACGCCGGTCGTCCGCGAGGGCGGCTCGATCATCGTGCCGGCCCAGCTGCCGGAGGGCGCCGGCGAGGGGGCGGGGGAGCAGCGCTTCCTCGCGGCCCTCGAGAACGCCGAGTCGCCGGCCGCCGTCGTCGAGGCCGCGCGCCGTCACTTCTCGGGCGGCGAGCAGCGCGCCGTGATGGTCGCACTGACGCTCCAGCACTGCCAGATCGTCGTCGCCGCCTCGGAGGCGCCGGAGGTCGTCCGTCTCGCGAAGCTGCGGGCCGCGGTCGACGTCGAGGAGGCGCTCGACATCGCGTACGAGCACATCGGGAGGCCGAAGCGCGCAAGCGTGCTGTTGGTGCGGAGGGCCCTGCACACCCTGCCGATCGTCGGCGAGCCGGCGCTGGCATGACTCGCGCAAGGGAGTAGCGCGTGGGCTGTTGTCTCGCGGGCTGCGTGCGCCTCATCGCCTTCACGCTCTGGAAGGCGGTCTTCGCCGCGCTGCTCGCGATCTTCCTCACGCAGATCGACAACTACCTCGAGCGCTCCGGGAAGGCCGACAGCCTCGCTGGCAAGGCCTGGCGCGTGTACCGCTCGCGCAGCGGCAAGAAGGTGCGGCGCGGCACGCCGCCGAACGCGGGTTCGGCGATCGACACCCAGGCGAGGACCGACCGGCCGGACCGTCCCAGCCTCTAGACCCCTCAGTCCCTAGACTCGCGCCCGTGCCAGGACGGATCGACGTCTTTCGCGTGCCCACGCGGATCTCGTTCGGACGCGGCGTCGCGCTGACGGTCGCCGATCCGCTGCGTCAGGTCGGCGCGACGAAGGTCCTCCTCGTCACGGACCCGGGCGTGCGCAAGGTCGGCCTCACGGCGCCGATCGAGGAGCGTCTGCGCGACGCGAGGATCCCGTACGAGGTCTACGACGAGGTCGTGCCCGACCCGGGCGTCGCGGAGGTCCAGCGCTGCTACGAGCGCGCGAGAGAGTGCGGCGCGGACGCCTTCGTCGCGGTCGGCGGCGGCTCATCGATCGACACGGCGAAGATGGCCGCCGTCCTCCTCGCGAACGGCGGCACGGTCCTCGACTACATCGGGATCGACAAAGTGCCGAAGATGGCCGCTCCGGTCGTCGCGATCCCGACGACGGCGGGCACCGGCGCCGAGATCACGATCAACAGCGTCATCGCGGACCCGGAGCAGCACAAGAAGCTCGTCATCATCAGCCCGAACGCGACCGCGCTCTTCGCGCTCGAGGACCCGGACATGACGGCGTCGCTCCCGCCGTTCATCACCGCGATCACCGGCATGGACACGCTCGTCCACGCCATCGAGTCCTTCTGCTCGAAGAACGCGTACCGGACCACGGAGCTCCTCGCGCTCGAGGCCATCCGCGACGCGGGCCGGGCGCTGCCGCGGGCGGTGAAGGACGGCTCTGACATGGAGGCGCGCGAGGCGATGATGAGGGCCGTCGTGAGCGCGAGCCTCGCCTTCAGCAACACCCGCCTCGGGAACGTGCACGCGATGGCGCTGCCGCTCGGCGGCTGGTGCCATGTCGCGCACGGCACCGCCGTCGCGGTGCTGCTGCCGCACGTCATGGATTTCAATCGGCAGGCCGCGCCGGAGAAGCTCGCGGCGGTCGGCGAGGCGCTCGGCGCGCGCAAGGACGCGAAGGCCGCCGTCGCCCACGTCGCGAAGCTGAACGAGGAGATCGGCATCCCGCAGGGCCTCCGGAAGGTCGGCGTGACCGAGGATGCGATCCCGAACATGGCGAAGGACGCGATGCTCTCCGGCAACATCCTGGTGAACCCCCGCGCGACGGAACAGAGGGACATCGAGGCGCTCTACCGCGCCGCGCTGTAGATGCCCGTAGCGATCTTCGACATGGATGGCGTGCTCTATCGCGGCGACACCGTCATGCCTCACGCGCGCGAGACCCTCGGGCGGCTACGCGGCGCGGGGTGGCAGGTGTTCTTCGCGACGAACAACTCGAGCGCCTCGCGGGAGGACTACGTCGCGCGGCTGGAGCGGATGCGCCTCGGCGGCGACGTGGACCACGTCGTCACGAGCGCGTACGCGACCGCGCACTACCTCGAGCGGCTCGAGCCCCGCCCGCGCGACGTGTACGTCGTCGGAGCCGATGGGCTCCGCGCGGAGATCCGCGCGGTCGGCATCGCGGTCCGCGAGCGCTCGAGCACGCCGGGGCTGCGCCCGCCGCCGGAAGCCGCGCTCGACGGCGGCGGGGACGTCGGTGCGATGCGCCGTCACCTCGTCGGCGCGGAGCTCCCGCCGGCGGCGGACACGGTCGTCGTCGGCCTCGACCTGCACCTCACCTACGCCGCGCTCGCCGAGGCGCAGCGCTCGATCCTCGCGGGCGCGCGGTTCGTCGCCTCGAACAAGGACCGGGCCTATCCGGTCGAGGGGCGGCTGCTCCCCGGCGCCGGGACCATCGTCGCGGCGCTCGAGGTCGCGACGGGGCGCACCGCGCTGTGCATCGGGAAGCCGGAGCCGTTCCTCTTCGAGGAGGCGGTCCGGCGCGCCGGATCGGATGCGGGCCCTGTCGTCGTGATCGGGGACGCGCCCGAGTACGACATCGTCGCGGCCCACCGCATCGGCGCGACCGGCGTGCTCATCCTCACGGGCCTGACCGGCGAGGGGGCGGTCGCCGCGGCGAGCGGGCCGGCCAGGCCGGATCACGTCATCCGGTCGCTCGACGAGCTGTTCGGGCTGCCCGCGTTCGCGAGCGCCTGAGCGTTCCGGGCCGGGGAACGTAAGGGGCGCCGGTGCGGCGCCCCAGACGACCGTTGAGGGAGGGACACGGGCCGCCGCCGAGAAGGAGGAAGCGGCGGCCCGTGTCCGGGGTCGATGGTCTAGAGGACCGGGATCACTCCCAGGTGATGCCGGACGTGCGCGCCGGCGGGTTCTTCCCGCCGTGGCCGTGCCTGTTGTCGGCCGACGCGACACCTGCGCTCGAAAGCATCGCGACCGCGAGCAGGACCGCCACCATGGTCAACCGTGCGAGCTTGCCCA
>DASUCM010000156.1:0-4984 GCA_036276035.1 Candidatus Limnocylindria bacterium
GGCACGCCCGCCGCGATCGCGTAGGGGGGCACGTCGCGCGTGACCACGGCGCCCGCACCGACGATCGCGCCTTCGCCGACGGTGACGCCGGGCAGGAGCACGGCGTTCACGCCGATGTCGGCGCCGCTCCCGACGCGCACGGGCTTGATGACGAGGTCGGTCTTGATGACCGGCACGTCGACAGGCTCGCCGGTGTGCTCGCTGCCAAGCACCTTCGCGCCGGGACCCCAGCCGACGTACTCGCCGAGCTCGAGGTCGCGACAGTCGAAGTACGACTGCGGGCCGATCCAGGTGTGCGCCCCGATGACGCAGCGGCCGTCGTGGCGGCCCTGCAGGAAGGTCTGGTTGCCGAGGAACACGGCATCGCCGATCTCGAACGTGTGCGGGTGCAGGACGAGGACACCGAGGCCGATCCGGACGCCGTTGCCGAAGGAGCGGCAGAGCGCGCGGAGCAGAACGCGCCGCAGACGGGCGCCGGTCGGGCTGTCGATCCAGGCCGCGGCGTGGTAGCGCTCGACGAGCGACTCGCGGCTTTCCCCCTCGCGGAGCGCCGCGGCCTCGCGGACCTCGTCCTCGGCGTCCGGCTGGACCGACTGCAGGCCGTGGACGGCCCGCACGACGCGTTCGGTCACGCGCGCAGCGCGTTCTTCGCGGCGGCCGCGACGGCCTCGACCTGGGCGTCGGTCATCTCGGCGTACATCGGCAGGCTGACGACCTCGCGCGCGACCTTCTCCGTGACCGGCAGGTCGCCCTTGCGGTAGCCGAGGAACTGCGCGGCCTCCTGCTCGTGGATCGGCACCGGGTAATGGATGCCCGTCCCGACACCCTCCGCCGCGAGCGCGTCGCGGAACGCGTCGCGGCGCTCGGCGGCGACGCGGACGACGTAGAGGTGGAAGACGTGCCGCCCGGCGGCCGGCAGCTGCGGCCGGATGAGGTCGAGCCCGGACAGCACGGAGTCGTAGTGCTTCGCGATCTCCTGCCGCCGCGCGTTCCACTGCTCGAGGCGCCGGAGCTTGATCCGCAGGATCGCGGCCTGGATCTCGTCGAGGCGCGCGTTGTAGCCGACGATCGGGTGGTAGTAGCGGGTCGACTGCCCGTGCTCGCGGAGCGACCGGAGCTCTGCCGCGAGGCGGTCGTCGTTCGTCGTGATCGCGCCGGCCTCGCCGTACGCGCCGAGGTTCTTCGAGCAGTAGAACGAGAAGCAGCCGGCCGCGCCGGTGCTGCCCGCGCGTCCGCCCGTGTCGAGCATCGCGCCGTGCGCCTGGCAGGCGTCCTCGATGACCTGGATGTTCCGCTCACGCGCGAGCTCCAGGATCGGCTTCATGTCCACGGTCCGGCCGTACAGATGGACGGGCATGATCGCCTTCGTGCGCGGGGTGATCGCGGCCGCGACGGCCTCGACGCTGATGTTGAAGGTCTTCTCGTCGATGTCCACGAGCACCGGCCGCGCGTTCGCGTACAGGATCGCCTCGACGGTCGCGAAGAAGGTGTGCGAGACGGTGATGACCTCGTCGCCGTTCGTGACTCCGAGCGCGCGGATGACCAGCTGTAGCGCGTCCGTGCCGCTCCCGACGCCGATGGCGTGCTTCGTCCCGCAGAACTGCGCGAACTCCTGGTCGAACGCCTTCACGTTCGGCCCGATGGTCAGCTGCATCCCCTCGAGCACCTGCTCGATGGCCGGCAGGACCTCGTCCTTGATCGTGGCGTACTGCGCCTTCAGATCCACGAGCGGGATCTGCGTCTTCGTTGCGATGGTCATGACGACGTCGCCTCCTTGAGCGCCGAATCGATGTGCTCGCGGTGCTGGCGCAGATGATTCACACCCGGCTGCCAGAAGTGACGGTGGAAGTCCTCGGAGCCATTCCCGGTGAGGATGCGATCGGATGGCAGGGCTTCGAGCGCCGCGATGAGGCGGTCGTTCGCGCGCCGCAGGTGCGCGAGCGCGTCGACTGCCGGCCGGTCCCGCCACGCCTGGAAGGTGCCGTCGTTCACCGCGTCGACTTCTTCGGCGATGCCGAGGAACGGGCGGATCCGCTCGTCCGGACCCGGCATCACACCCGTCGCCATCTTCTCGGCGGCACGCGCCGAGAGCGTCTGCCAGTACGCGTAGTGGGCGATAAGGTCCCGGACCCGCCAGCCGGGACCTTCGCCCGTGAAGACCGGGCGGTCGAGCTCGTCGGCGGTGAGCGACCGGAACAGCGCGTCCGTCTCGAGGTATGACGCGCGGATGAGCTCGATCGCGGCGCGCTTGCGCTCCTCGCTCACTGCTTCGCACGCTCCTCGAGGGGCATGGCACGCGCGGGCAATGGCTCGAGCCACGAGTACGCGTGAGGGAAGATCCCGGCGAAGCACTCGAGCTTCGCGATGTCGTCCTTCAGCTCCTTCGCCGGGTTGCCGGCGACCACGCTGCGCGGGGCGACGGCCTTGCGCACGACGCTGCCCGCTCCGACGAGCGCGTCCTCCCCGATCTGGACGCCAGGCAGGATCGTCGCGTTCCCCCCGATCCGCGCGCGCCGCCGCACGGTCGCGCCGCGCACGCAGTCGAGGTACGCCGGGCACTGCGGGTGCGGATCATCTGTGAACACGACGTGCGGCCCGATGAACACGTCGTCCTCGACCGTCACGAGCTCGAGGAAGCAGCCGGTATGCACTCGGATGCGCGAGCCGAGGCGGTTGCCGAACTCGAGCGCCGCATGAGTGCCGATCGAGACGTCGTCCCCGATGACGTTGTCCTCGCGGATCGAGGCGCCCTGCCCGGTCTGCAGCCGCGCGCCGATGGTCGTGCCGGCGTAGATCGTGGTGAACGGGCGGATGACGGAGCCAGGCCCGATGACCAGGCGCAGCTCCCCCTCCTGCTTCCCGCGCGGCGCGCGGCCGAGCACGACGTACTCGCCGACCACGGTCCCGTTGCCGAGCTCCACGTTCGGCGCGACGACCGCGGTCGGGTGCACGCTCACGCCGAGCGAGGTCATACGCGCGCGGCCTCGCGGTACGCGACCCGCGCGCCGTCCTGGCGGAGGCTGCGCATCCCGGCCTCGAGCACCCGAACGACCCGCAGCCCGGCCTCCCCGTCGCTCCGCGGCGTGACGCCGTCGCGCACGCACTCGATGAAGTGGCGGACCTCGAGCTGGAGCGCCTCGGTGATCGGGACGCGCGGGCTGTGGATGTCGCCGGCACGGTACGAGCGCCGCAGCTCCTCGCTCGAGAGCGACTCGACGCCGTGGTCGTACACCTTCACGCGCTCGGCCGCCTCGGTGTCGTCGTACACCGCCATCTTCTTCGAGCCGATGACGGCCATCCGCCGGAGCTTCGAGGGCGCGAGCCAGGAGAGGTGCGCCTGCGCGATCGCCCCCGACGGGAAGCCCATCGTGAGGAAGACGACGTCCTCGATGCCGGGCTGCACGAAGCACGCGCCGATGCACTGGACCCACTCGGGCTCCTCTCCGAGCCAGTACAGGGAGATGGAGACGTCGTGCGGGCCGAGGTCCCAGAGCACGTTGAAGTCGAACTGGTGCAGCCCGAGGTTCACGCGCTGGCTGTCGATGTACTGGACCTTGCCCAGCTCGCCCCGCTCGAGCAGGGCGCGCACCGTCGTGACGGCCGGGTTGTACACGAAGGTGTGCCCGACCATGAGGGTCCGCCCGGCACGCTCGGCCGCACGCACGATCGCCTCCGCGTCCGCGACCGTGCCGGCGAGCGGCTTCTCAACGAAGACGTGCTTGCCTGCGGCGAGCGCTTCCTCCGCGAGCGGGCGGTGGGTCGAGATCGGCGTGACGATGCAGACCGCGTCGATGCCGGGGTCGGCGAGGAGCTCTGCATGATGCTGCGTCGTGCGGACGGCGGGGAAGCGCTTCTTGATCGCCGCCAGCCGCTCGGCAGAGAGGTCGGCGACCGCCACGGCTTCGGCGCCCGGCGCTTCGCTGAGGTTGCGGACGAGGTTCGGCCCCCAGTAGCCCGCGCCGATGACCGCGACCCGGAGGTCAGGCACCCGCACCCGCGGCATCCATTACGCGACCGGTATACAGGCTCCCCACAGCGCGATTGTCGCCGAAGGCAAGGTTGGGCGCCGCCGGCCGCGAAGCGCTATCCGGATAGGCCGGTCAGGCTGGTCGGTCCCTCATCTGCCCCGAAGAGCGCGCGATCAGGACGCGGACGCCGACCCCGACGAGGCAGACGACCGCCAGAACCACCGCCATCATCGCGGTCCAGGCGATCTCGGCCGGCTCGGAGAGGCTGCCGCCCTTGCCCAGGATGAAGGTCGGCCAAGCGATGACGAGCGAGAGCGGCGCCCACCAGCGTCCCACGACCAGACCGGTCGCCAGCGCGGTCACGATCGCGAGACCGCCGAACACAGCACCATCGCTGATGACGCCTGGCATCAGGTACGCCGCGACGAAGAACGCCACGGGCAACAGCAGGCCGACCGCGACCAACACCTTGCGCGAACGAAGACTGTCCATGCCCACTTCCTTCATCCGTCGTCGGAGGGGATCTTCGCCGCCCTCCGCGACCTGTGGATCGAGATGCGCGTCGATCGCGCCGAGGACGATGTCGAGGATCAGCGCGGGCGAAGGCGACTGAGCGTCGAGCATCGCCGCGAACTCGGGACCGTAGCGGCGGCGCCAGGGACCGGGATAGAGCGCGAGGAGTGCTCTCACGGCGCGGCCAGCCGCCGCAGGCCCGTGGCCGCGATGCGCCGCAGCCCGCTCAGCTGGGCGCCGAGATGACGCGCGCCCGCGTCCGTGAGGCGGTACGGGATGCGGCGCTCGTCGGCCTCGAGCGGCTCGATGAGGCCGGCGCGCTCGAGCCGTGCGATCGCCCCATACAGGGTGCCCGGGCCGAGCCGGCGACCGCTCACGGCCGCGATGTCCTGGATCATCGCGTAGCCATGCTTCGGCCCGCCTGCGAGGCTGACGAGGATCAACAGCGCCTGCTCCGACAGCTCGCCCGGCTCGATGTCGCGTACCGCCACGGTCCCTCCTAC
>DASUCM010000157.1:0-5895 GCA_036276035.1 Candidatus Limnocylindria bacterium
GGCGCGTGCTCGCGATGGTCGTCGACCGTCCCGCGATCTCCGCCGCGGTACTTCTCATGGGCGTGGCGCTCGCGCTGCCGTCCGCGCGGGCGGTCGTCGTCTTCGACGGCAGCGGCGTCCGCGTCGTGCGCGAGCTGCCCTTCCTCGACGACGCGCGGCCGTGGCAGGCGGTCGCGGAGATCAGCGCGATCCCCGCCCCGCTCGACCGGCATCCCTCAGGCGTCGCGGTCGTCGTCCGGTTCGCCGACGGCGCGTCGTTCACGACGCTCGGCCACATCCTGCACGGCGGCACCGACAAGCAGTTCTTCGACGTCGCGCGCACGTGGCGCGACGCCGCGTCCGGGAGCCGCGCCAACTAGGGTCGCGACGCGGACGTCGCGACCCTGCCCCGCGCTCTACGCTCGTCCGCGTGCAGATCGACCTGAACAGCGACCTCGGCGAGGGTGCCGGCGCGGACGCCGAGATCATGCCGCTCATCACCTCGGCGAACATCGCGTGCGGCGCGCACGCGGGGGACGAGGCGACGATGGAGGCGACGGTCGCGCTCGCGCTGCGCCATCACGTCGCGATCGGCGCGCACCCCGGCTACCGCGATCCCGCGAGCTTCGGGCGCGTGGCGCTCGACCTGCCACCCGACGCGCTCCGGGAGGACATCCGCGCGCAGCTCGAGGCGCTCCGCTCGGTGGCAGTGAGAGCCGGCGCGCGCGTCACGCGCGTGAAGGCGCACGGAGCGCTGTACAACCAGGGCGAGCGCGACGACGCGGTCGCGGGCACGATCGCGCGGGCCGCGGCCGAGGTCGATCCGGCGCTCGTGCTCGTCGCGACGCCGGGCTCCGCGATGGCCCGCGCCGCGGAGCGCTACGGCCTGCGCGTCGCTCGCGAGGGCTTCATCGACCGCGCCTACGAGCCCGACGGCACGCTGCGCTCGCGGCGCCTCCCGGGTGCGCTCATCACCGACCCGGCCGAGGCCGCCGCGCAGGCCCTCTCGTTCGTCGCGGACGGCGGCGTCGTCGCGGTCGGCGGCCGCTTCCTCCCGCTCGAGGTCGACACCCTGTGCGTGCACGGCGACACGCCGGGCGCGCCGGCGATCCTCCGCGCCGTCCGCGCGGCGCTGGTGGCGCGGGGCGTCGCGGTCCGCGGATCGTGAGAGCGTCGCCCTTCGGCGAGTCCGCGGTGCTCATCGAGCTCGAGCAGCGGATCGATGAGCGGATCGTCGCGCAGGCGCGCGCGCTCGCGGATGCCTGGGAGCGCTCCGGGCTCGGTGTCGCGGTGCCCGCGTACGCGAGCGTGCTCGCGCGCTTCGACCCGCTCGCCGTCGCGCCCGCGGACGCGCTCGCGCGGGCACGCTCGCTCGCGGGCGCCGGGGCAGCCGCAGCACGCGGCGGACGGCTCATCGAGGTCCCGACCGTGTACGACGGCCCCGATCTCGACGAGGTCGCCCGCCTCTCCGGCCTCTCGCGCGAGGAGGTCGTCGCGGCGCACGCGGGCCGCGAGCACACGGCGTTCTTCCTCGGCTTCATGCCGGGGTTCGCGTACTGCGGTCCGCTCGATCCGCGCATCGTGGCGCCGCGCCTCGCGTCGCCGCGCGCGCGCGTCCCGGCCGGCTCGGTCGCCGTGGCCGACGGGCAGACCGCGGTCTACCCGCTCGACTCTCCCGGCGGGTGGCGCCTCATCGGACGCACGACGCTCGCGATGTTCGACTCCTCGCGCGAGCGGCCCGCGCTCATCGCCGCCGGCGACCGCCTGCGCTTCGTCCCGCGGTGATGCTGCACGTCGTCGAGCCCGGTCTCCGCTCGACGGTCCAGGACGACCCGCGCGTCGCGGGCGCGCGCATCGGCCTCCCCGGCTCGGGTCCGGCCGACCCGCTCGCGTTCGCCGCCGCGCGGGCGCTCGCCGGCGAGCCAGCGGCCGCCGTCATCGAGGTCGTCGGGCTGCCGTTCACCTTCCGCTGCGACGACCGGCGCCTCCTCGCCGTGACCGGGCGCGACGTGAGCGTGCGCGCATCGTCCCGGCTGCCGGGCTGGATGGCCTTCGTCGCGCGGGCGGGGGAGACGGTGACCGTGCTCGGCGGGTCGCGCTACGCGTACGTCTGCGTCGGCGGCGGCCTCGCGCTCGAGCCCGTGCTCGGCTCGCGCGCGACGTACCTGCCCGCGCGCGTCGGTCCGCTGCCGCGCGCGCTCGCGGCCGGGGACGCGATACCGCTCGGTCCGGCGCGAGGCCTGGAGCGCGCGGGCCAGCGCGTCCCGGCCGCGCGCTACGTCGCGCCGGTCGAGGCCATCGCGGGACCGCACGCGGAGCGCTTCGAGCGCGACGCCGCGCGGGCGTTCTTCGCGGAGGAGTTCTCCGTCGGATCCGAGGCCGACCGCATGGGCGTCCGCCTTGCGGGCCCGGAGCTCCGCTGGCCGCACGCCGACGTCCTCACCTGTGGCGTGCTGCCCGGCGCGGTGCAGGTCCCGCGCGGCGGCTCGCCGATCGTGCTCGGCCCCGACGCGCAGACGACCGGCGGCTATCCCGTGATCGCGGTGGTCGCGGCGGCGTCGCGGGGCATCGTCGCTCAGGCCCTGCCGGGCGAGCGCCTCCGCTTCGCGCCGGTCGATCCCGCGCGCGCCGTCGCCGCCTTGCGCGCGGCCGGGGCAGGTAGCGCGGTGGCGTGACGGAGCGCGAGGAGGTCGAACGCGGCCTCCATCGCCTCCTCGCCCTTGTTGCCCTCGCTCCCGCCGGCGCGCTGGCGCGCCTGCTCGAAGGTGTCGCAGGTGAGCACGCCGAACGGGATCGCGCAGGGGTAGGTGAGCGAGAGCTCCATCAGGCCCGTCGCGACCGCGCGCGACAGGACGTCGAAGTGCGGCGTCTCGCCGCGGATGAGGCAGCCGATGGGCACGATCGCGTCGAAGCGTCCCGTCTCCGCGAGGATGCCGACGGCCGCGGGGAGCTCGAAGGACCCCGCGACGCCGAACCGTTCGACCGTCATGCCCGCGTCGCGCGCGGTCCGCTCGGCGCCGGCCGCGAGGAGGTCGGTGATCTCCCGGTTCCAGCGCGAGACGACGAGCGCGACGTTCGCCTTCGGGATCGCGGCCGGCCGTCCGGCGCGCGTCTTCACGCGTCGCGCTCCTTCAGGAGGTGGCCCATCTTGCGGCGCTTCGTGTCGAGGTACGCGGCGTTCGTGACGCGGGGCGCCGTTTCGAGCGGGACGCGCTCCGTGACCTCGAGGCCGTAGAGCGACACGAGCTTGTGCGGGTTGTTCGTGAGCAGGCGGACGCGCTTGACCCCGAGGTCCGCGAGGATCTGCACGCCGATCCCGTACTCGCGCTGGTCGGCCTTGAAGCCGAGGCGCTCGTTCGCCTCGACCGTGTCGAGTCCCTGGTCCTGCAGCTCGTACGCGCGGAGCTTGTTCATGAGCCCGATGCCGCGGCCCTCCTGGCGGAGGTAGAGGAGGACGCCGCGGCCCTCGGCCGCGATGCGCTGCAGCGCGGCGGCCATCTGCTCGCCGCAATCGCAGCGGAGCGAGCCGAAGACATCGCCCGTGAGGCACTCGGAGTGCACGCGCACGAGCACCGGGTCGAGCGTCGTGAGGTCGCCCATCGTGAGCGCGGCGTGCTCGGCCGCGGTCTGGTCCAGCTGCGCGCGGTAGCCGTGGACGGTGAACTCGCCGAACTCCGTCGGGAGCTTCGCGCTCGCGATCCGTTCGACGAGCCGCTCGCGCGCCATGCGCTGCGCGATGAGGTGCTTCACCGTGATCATGAGCAGGCCGTGCCGCTTCGCGAAGCGGCGCAGCTCGGGCAGCCGCGCCATCGAGCCGTCGGGGTTCGTGATCTCGCAGATGACGCCGACCGGCTGCTTTCCCGCGGCGCGGCAGAGGTCTACCGCCGCCTCCGTCTGTCCGGCCCGCACGAGGACGCCCCCCTCGCGCGCGCGGAGCGGGAACACGTGCCCGGGCTTCACGAGGTCCGCCGGGGTCGTCGCCGGATCGGCGAGCAGCCGGATCGTGCGCGCGCGGTCCGCCGCGCTGATCCCCGTCGTGATGCCCTCGCGCGCGTCCACGCTCACGGTGAACGCGGTCCCGAGCCGCGCCTCGTTCCGCGTGACCATCTGCGGCAGGTCGAGCTGCTCGAGGCGCTCCGGCGTCATCGGCACGCAGATCACGCCGCTCGCGTACTTCCGGATGAAGCCGACGTGCTCGGGCCCGCAGTCCTCGGCGGCCATGACGAGGTCGCCCTCGTTCTCGCGGTCCTCGTCGTCGAGGACGATGACCATCCGCCCCCGCCGGATCTCGGCGACGGCCTCCTCGACAGTGCTGAACGGCGGGGCGGGGGACACGACCCGGAGGTCGCGCACCTTCTTCGGCTTCGCCTTCGGTGTGGGGATCGTGCTCACCTCGCGCCGAGCATGCGCTCGACGTACTTGGCGATGATATCGACCTCGACGTTCACCGCATCGCCCTCGCGGAGCGCCGAGAGGGTCGTGCGCCTCGCGGTGTGCGGCACGATGGCGACCTCGAAGGCCGTCCGCGCGAGCGCGGCGACCGTCAGGCTCACGCCGTCGAGCGTGATGAAGCCCTTCTCGACGATGTAGCGGCCGAGGCCCTTCGGGACGGCGAACCGCAGCCGTGCGCCCTCGCCCTGCGCCGTGCGTGCCGCGAGGGCCGTCGTCGCGTCGACGTGGCCCTGGACGAGATGGCCGCCGAGCGCGGACGTCGGGGTCGCGGCGCGCTCGAGGTTCACGTGGGAGCCGCGCACCAGTCGCGCGAGCGTCGTGCGTGCGAGCGTCTCGGGGACCACGTCGCAGGTGAACGAGCGGTCGTCGCGCGCGACGACGGTGAGGCAGACCCCGGAGACGTTCACGCTGTGGTCGACCTCGAGCCCCTCGAGGACCCGCTCGCAGGCGATCTCGACGCGGCGCCCGGACGCGGTCTCGCCGACGTGACGGAGCGTGCCGAGCTCTTCGACGATCCCCGTGAACATCTACCTAAGGTAGCCCTCGACCGCGACGTCCTCGCCGAGCCGGCGCGTCGCCGGGTCGCGCAGCGCGCGCGGCTCGGGGATGCCGTCGAGCCGGGGTCCCTCGCCGCCGACGAGCGGCGAGACGATGAACAGCGCGCGATCGGCCAGACCGGCGCGCACGAGCGCGGCCGCGACGCGTGGCCCGGCCTCCGACAGGACCGAGTTCACGCCCTGCTCGCCAAGCCAGCGCAGGGCGCGGCCGAGATCGAGCCCGCCCTCGGCGCGCGGGATCGTCGCCACGAGGACGCCGGCGTCGCGGAGCCGGTTCACGCGGCGCACGTCAGCGTCGCGCGCGACGAGGAGCATCGTCCGCTGCGGATCGCGCGTGCGGACGATGCGCGCGGCCGGCGGCGTGCGCGCCTCAGTGTCGACGACGACGCGCAGGGGATCGCGCCCGCGCACCTCGCGCACCGTCAGCTGCGGATCGTCGGCGAGCACGGTGCCGACACCGACGAGCACGGCGTCCATGCGGTCGCGCAACCGGTGCACTTCCTTCAGCGCGCGCTTTCCCGACAGGTAGCGGCGGCCGGGCACGGCGGTGCGTCCGTCGAGCGTGAGCGCGAGCTTCAGCAGCACGAAGGGCCGGCCCTCGCGGACCCGCATCACGAAGCCCTCGTTGAGGCGCAGTGCCTCGGCCTCGAGCAGGCCGTGCTCGACCGCGATGCCGGCGTCCCGGAGCGCGCGGAAGCCGCGCCCGTCCACCTTCGGGAACGGATCGCGCATCGCGGCGACCACGCGCGCGATGCCCGCGTCGCGCACGGCGCCCGTGCACGGCGGCGTGCGCCCGTGATGCGAACAGGGCTCGAGGGTCACGACGAGCGTGGCACCGCGCGCGCGCTCGCCCGCGTCGCGCAGCGCGAGCACCTCCGCGTGCGGCTCGCCCGCGGCGTGATGCCAG
>DASUCM010000158.1:0-14948 GCA_036276035.1 Candidatus Limnocylindria bacterium
CCGCACGCCGCGAGCACGAGAGCGCCCACGAGAGCGGTCGCGGCTGGACGCATCACGACCCCGATACGCGCTGGGGCATCCGGGAGTTCACCGCGCTCACGCGGCGCGAGCCTCGTCGGCCGCAGGCACCGGCTTCGGCCGCCGGGGCAGGAAGTTCAGGCTGAGCCCGGCGAGCGCGGCACCGATGCCGGCGAACACGAGGCCGCTCCGGATGTCGTACAGCTCCCAGAGGAGGGCCGCGCCGTTCGCCCCGATGACGACGCCCAGCGTCGAGATCGCGTTCACGATGCCGAAGGTGCGCCCGCGCCTTGCCTCGGGCGAGGCCTCGGTGAGCAGGGCGAACCAGCACGCGCCGAAGGTCGAGATGCCCGCACCCGCGCCGAGGGCACCGACGTAGATGACGGGGCGCGGCAGCGCGAAGACGAGCGCCAGGGCGAAGAACAGCACGGGCAGCGTCGCGTAGGTGCCCACGAGACGCCGGCCGCGACGGTCGGCGACGGCCCCGAGCGGGGCCGCGGCCAGGCTGCCGATCGCGAAGATCGAGAACACGATCCCGACCTCGGCGGTCGACCAGCCAAAGGCGGTCGTCGAGTAGGGCGCGAAGGTCGTGATGAACGCGCCGAAGGTGGAGAGCAGGAGGGTGTTCGCGACGAGCAGCACGATGACGGAGCGGTTGAAGGCCGACGCGACGATGCCGCCGGCCGCCGCCGCGGGGCGGGCCGCCGGGGGCAGGCGGAGCGACGCGAGGAACGCGATGCTGCTCGTGGCCGCGACCACCAGGAACGGCGCGCGCAGGTCGGCGACCTGCGCGAGGAGGCCGCCGATCGCCGGGCCCATGAGCGCCCCGGAGGAGGCGGCCGACCCGAGCAGCCCGTTCAGGTAGGCGAGCCGCGCGGGCTCGGCGATCCGCGAGAGATACACGCGGTCGGCGACGAGGTTCGCGCCACCGCCGAGGCCCGCGAGCGCGCGGAAGGCGAGCAGGGACGGCACGCTCGCCGCCGTGGAGATCAGGAAGTTGGCGCCGGCGTAGGTCGCGATCCCGGCGCGCACGGGGATGCGCGGATCGACGCGGTCGAGGATGAAGCCGATCCCGAGCTGCGCGGCGACGTTCGCGAGCGAGAACGCCGTCGTGAGCAGGCCGAGGTCGCGCGGCGACGCCCCGAGCGAGATCGCGTAGAGCGGGATGATCGGCAGCATCACCCCGATGCCGAGCTGACTGACGAAGAGCATGGAAGCGAGCACGCCGAGCGGGCCCCGGAGGTCGCGCAGCGCGGCGAGCGGGTTGGGCATCGAGCGAACGCTAGCGATGACCTGTGAAGGATGCGTGGCGCGTGATCCGCGGTGGACGGGGCGGCGTACTCTCAGGACATGCTCCGGCTCCTCCTCGCTGCCATCCTCGTGCTCGCGATCGGGGCCACCGCGACCGCCTGCGGCGGGTCCGGCGACCAGCCGAAGCCCAGCGGCGGCATCCCCGGCTACTAGCCCGGCCCGCCCGTGAGCGCGATCCTCGCGCGCGTCGCCCGGCTGCTCGACCTCGACCGCGCGGTCCCGGGCGAGCGCACGAAGTGGACCGTGCGCCTGCCGCACGGCGTCCACCTCGTCGAGCTCGAGCAGTTCGTGTCGGGCACGCGCGTCGTGGTGGACGGCGAGACCGTCGGCCGCTCGCCTGCGTGGTCCTTCCGGTCCGCACCGTTCCGCTTCCCGGTCGGCACGGCCGCCGCGACGCTCGCACTGCAGCCGGACGCGGCCGCCGGGACCGTGCGCGCGACGCTCGTGGTGGACGGCGCGCGCATCAGGCCAGATGCGCCGGTCAGCCAGACGGTCCGTCCGTTCCCGTGGGGCCGGGTGCTCTCGCGCGCGGCGTACGCGCTCGCGGCGGTGCTCATCGCCGCTGCCGTCACCGGCGACCCGTTCCGGACCTGGGCGGTCGACTCCCTTCGCCTCGTCGTCGACGTCGCCTGGGTCGCGGCGGTCCGCGGGATCGACCCGTTCGCGGTGATCCCCCGCTGGACGGACGCGGTCACCTCGTCGCGCGCGGCGCTGCTCCTGCTCGGGCTCGAGCTCGTGGCGGTCGCGCGGGTCGCGAGGGACGTCCGCCTGCGCGCGCGCATCCCGCTGCTGCGATCCGGCGCCCGGCGATGGCGCGTCCTCGGGTGGGCGCTCATCGCCCTCGCCGCGGGCTTCCTGCCGACGCTGCTCGGGGACTAGCGCGGGCCGCGCAGCGCGAAGAACACGCCGAACACGAGGACCGGGACGGCGATCATCGTCGCGAGCAGCACGAGCACGTAGCGGCCGGCATCGCCCTCGCGCTCGAGCCAGCCGACGGTCCACATCGGCGTGACGAGGATGAGCGGGAGCGCGAGCGGGAACCACTGCGGCTGCAGGAGGACGAACAGGGCGAGAGGCACGGTCAGCGCGGCCGCGACGCCGTGCGGCCGCGCGAACACCGCCATGAGCAGGATCCCGCCACCGGCGGCAAGGAGCGGCACGGCGAGCGCGCCGACCGGAACGACGAGCGGCAGGAACGCCGCGACCATGACGAGCGCTCCCGCGAGGCCCGCCGCGACGATGCCGCCCGTGACCCACAGCGGTGAGCGCGCGAGGCGGAGCCCGACCGCCGCCCAGCCGGCCGCGATGAGCGCGGAGACTGCGACCACCGGCGCCACAGACTCGATCAGCTGAGCACCAGGTACGACGCGACCCGCAGAGCGAGCACCAGCAGCGCGGCGATGAGCATGGCGGGTCCGCCGTCGACGCGGCCCCCGGTCCCGCGGCGGACGAGCTCGATCGCGGGATCGGTGGTCGCCCTGAGCAGCCGCATGAGGCTCGACCCGAGCGGCGAGCGCGCGAGCGTCGGGACGAACAGCAGCATGAGCACCACCGAGATGCCCGCGATGACGAGGTCGTACGCGAGCAGCAGGACGATGAAGGCGATGAACAGCGCGACGGTCGCGCCGCCCCGCATCCAGTTGAGGATGAGCAGGCGCATGACGAGGAGCCAGAGCAGGACCGCGAGCAGGAGATTGACGGCCTGCGCGATCCCGCTCATGGGGACGCGAGGAGGGGGGCCCCGCAGGGCCCCCCTCCCTTCCGGTGCGTGATCAGTGACCTGCGGTGACGGTGGGCGCCGTGGCCTGCGCGGACGGGCTCGTCGGTGCGAGCACCATCTCGCCGACCGGGACGCGGAGCTGGTCGACCATGTCCTGGATGTACTTGGGCGGTGGCTGCGTGGCGAGGCTCACGACGACCTGGAGCGTGATGTTCACGATCATGCCGAAGATCCCCGCCGAGAGGTGGGACAGGCCGAGGACCGTGAAGTTGGGATTCGTGTAGTTGAGGGCCATGTACGTGAGGGTCGTGAGCAGTCCGCCGATCATGCCGGCGATGGCGCCGTTCGCGTTGGCGCGCCGCCAGAAGATGCCGAGCAGGATGACCGGGAAGAACGTCGCGGCGGCGAGCGAGAACGCCCACGCGACGAGCTGCACGATGAGCGCGAGGCGCGGGAGCGCGGCGAACGCCGCGGCGGCCGCGGCGACGACGATCATGACGCGGCTCGCGAGGAACCGCGCGCCGTAGGAGGCGCCGGGGTTGATGACCTTCGCGTAGAGGTCGTGGGAGACGGCCGTCGCGATGACGAGCAGGAGCCCGTCGGCGGTCGACAGCGCGGCCGCGAGGCCACCGGCCGCGACGAGCGCGGCGATGGTGTACGGGAGACCCGCGATCTCCGGCGTCGCGAGGACGATGATGTCCGCGACGATCTGGAGCTCGCGGAACTGCAGGACGCCGTCGGCGTTGCCGAACGGCGCGGCGTCGCGGATGGTGAGCAGGCCTGTCGCGGTCCAGTTCTGGACCCAGGACGGCAGCTCGCTGATCCGCTTGCCGACGAGGTTCGTGAGCACCTCGAGCCGCGAGAAGGCGGCGTATGCGGGTGCCGTGAAGTACAGCAGGAAGATGAAGAAGAGGGACCAGCCGACCGACACGCGTGCGGCCTTCGGGTCCGGGACCGTGTAGTAGCGGATGAGGATGTGCGGCAGGCCCGCGGTGCCCGCCATGAGGCAGAACGTGAGCGCGAGGAACTCCCACGGGTGGCCGACCCACGACGTGTTCGTGATGGCCGCGGGCGTGCCGAGGCCAAGCTGCGTCGAGCTCGCGATCCACGATGCGTTCGACAGTGCCTGCTTGAACGGCTCGACGTAGTTCGAGAGCTGGAGCTGCCGCTCGATGTCCGTGACGGCGCCGAGCGCCTGACCGTACATGAGCTCCGAGATCGGGAAGCCGGTGAACTTCTGCGAGAGGAACGTCACGGGAACGAGGTACGCGACGATCAGGATGATGTACTGCGCGACCTGGGTCCAGGTGATGGACTTCATGCCGCCCAGCAGCGAACAGAGCAGGACGCCGGAGAGACCGACGAACACGCCGATCTCATACGACACGCCGACGAGCCGGGACATGATGATCCCGACACCCGTGACCTGCGCCGTGACGTACGTGAACGAGATGACGATCGCGCAGACCGCGCTCGTGATGCGAGCCGCCTGCGCGCGCTCCGCGAAGCGCGTCGCGACGAAGTCCGGGATCGTGAACTGCCCGAACTTCCGGATGTACGGCGCGAAGAAGAGCGCGAGGAGGACGTAGCCGCCCGTCCAGCCCATGACGTAGGCGAGGCCGTCATAGCCGAGCAGCCAGATCGTGCCGGCCATCGAGATGAACGACGCGGCGCTCATCCAGTCGGCGCCGGTGGCCATCCCGTTGAAGAACGGCGGGACCTTCCGGCCGGCGACGTAGTACTCGTCCAGCTTCCGGGTGAAGTTCAGGACGCCGATGACCGCATACATCGAGAGCGTGAGGAGCAGGAACGCGTAGCCGATCACCACGCGCGGCACGTTGAAGCTGGTCTCGAGGAACAGCATGACGAGCACGAAGCCGATGAAGCCGAGGGTGAAGATGCTGTACCACTTGCGCAGGCGCGCGGAGAAGGCCGCGACCTCGGCCTTGGTCACCGTGGAGACGGTCATGGGTCAGCGTCCTCCGTCCTGGAGTACTCCTCGTCGTACCCGTACTTCGGGTCGAGGACGTTGTTCATGTACCAGGCGTAGAAGAAGATGATGACCACGAAGATCACGAGGGATGCCTGGCTCGCCAGCCAGTACCCGAGCGGGAATCCGGTGAGGATGCGCGTCTCGTTCAGCGCCTTCGCGAACGGCGGATGCGCGTACGCGGCGAGGAACCAGATGATCATGAGGATCGTGACCATCCGCATGTTCTCCGCCCAGTACGCGCGGCGTCGCTCGATGCTGTCCGGCTTCGTCGACGATGCGTCGTATCTGGCCACTGGTGGTTGATGCCCTCCTTCCCGTTCGATCGTTCAAGCGCGCTGGTCGGTCGTGCTCAGTCCTCCTCCTTCCCCGTCGACGCCTTGATCGTCTCGACGACCGTGGAGTCTGCGAGCGTGGTGGTGTCGCCGAGCGGCTGCCCGTTCGCGATGTCGCGCAGCAGCCGGCGCATGATCTTGCCCGAGCGGGTCTTCGGCAGCTCGGGCGTGAACATGATCGTCTTCGGTCGCGCGATGGAGCCGATCTTCGCGACGACATGCTCGCGCAGCTCCTTGGACAGCTCGTCGCTCGGCTCGTTGCCGGAGCGCAGCGTGACGAAGGCGAAGATCGCCTGGGTCGTCACCGGGTCCTCGCGGCCGATGACCGCGGCCTCGGCGACACGGGGGTGCGACACGAGCGCGGACTCGACCTCGGTGGTCGAGATGCGATGGCCCGAGATCTTCATGACGTCGTCGACGCGGCCGAGGAGCCAGAGGTACCCCTCCTTGTCGCGCTTCGCTCCGTCACCGGCGAAGTAGCGGCCGGGGAACCGGCTCCAGTACGTCTCGCGGTAGCGCTTGTCGTCGTTGTAGATCCCGCGGAGCATCGCGGGCCACGGACGCTCGAGGACGAGGTAGCCCGCACCGCCGAGCGGCACGCTCGTGCCGTTCTCGTCGACGACGTCCGCCTTGACGCCGGGGAACGGGAACGTCGCGGAGCCCGGCTTCGTCGTCGTGATCCCGGGGAGCGGCGAGATGAGGATCATGCCGGTCTCGGTCATCCACCAGGTGTCGACGATCGGGCAGCGCTTCCCGCCGATGTTCTCGTGGTACCAGAGCCAGGCCTCAGGGTTGATCGGCTCGCCGACGGAGCCGAGCAGCCGGAGGGTCCGCATGTCGTGCTTCTGCGGGTACTCGGCGCCCCACTTCATGAACGTGCGGATGGCGGTCGGCGCGCAGTAGAGGATCGAGACCTTGTACTTCTCGATGATCGACCACCAGCGGTCCTTGTCGGGGAAGTCCGGCGTCCCCTCGTACATGACGCCCGTCGTCCCGTTCGCGAGCGGCCCGAACACGATGTAGGAGTGCCCGGTCACCCACCCGATGTCCGCCGCGCACCAGTACACGTCGTCGTCCTTCACGTCGAAGATGTACTTGTGCGTCGTCGCGGTCCCGATGAGGTACCCGGCGGTCGTGTGCACGATGCCCTTCGGCTTCGCGGTCGTGCCGGAGGTGTAGAGGAGGTAGAGCATGTGCTCGCTGTCGAGCTGCTCCGCCGGGCAGTCGGCCTTCTGCCGGTCCACGATCTCGTGCCACCACACATCGCGCTTGTCGTCCCACGGCACGTCGCTCTTCGTGCGGCGGACGACGAGCGTGCGCTCGACGGTCTTCGTCTGGGCGATGGCGTCGTCGGCGTTCTTCTTCAGCGGGACGACGTTGCCCTTGCGGTAGCCGCCGTCGGCGGTGATGACGAGCTTGGCCTGCGAGTCGTTGATCCGGCCGGCGAGGGCCTCGGCGGAGAAGCCGCCGAAGACGACGGTGAAGGGCGCGCCGATCCGGGCGCAGGCGAGCATCGCCGCTGGGAGCTCGGGGATCATCGGCATGTAGATCGCGACGCGGTCGCCCTTCGTGACGCCGAGCTCGCGGAGGGCGTTCGCGCACCGCTGGGTCATCGCGAGGAGGTCGGCGTACGTCACCGTCCGCGTGTCGCCGGGTTCACCCTCCCAGTGGTACGCGACCTTCGATCCCCTGCCGGCCTTCACGTGCCGGTCGAGGCAGTTCTCGGAGATGTTCAGCGTCCCGCCCGAGAACCACTTCGCGTACGGGACATCCCACTCGAGGACCTTCGTCCACTTCTTCGACCACTGGAACGACTCCGCGTGCTTCGCCCAGAAGGCCTCGAGGTCGCGCTCGGCCTCGGCGTAGACGCCCGGGTCCTTCCAGTTCGCCTTCGCGACGAACTCGGCGGGCGGCGGGAAGCGCCGCTCCTCGAACGACAGGGCCTCGAGCGCCGCAGTCTCCGTGGCCATGACGACCTCCGTCCTCCCGCTCATCCCGTCCGGCCCGCGATGAGGCGCGATGCTACGCGGACGGGGTGGCTCTCGTCACAGGGCGCTCGGCACCCCGCGGTCGTGGGCGGTCAGGTGGGCGTGGTAGTGGTTCGGGAGGGTCAGGAGCCAGCCGAAGCAGTTCAGGTCGCCATAGAAGGGGTGCCGGGCAGTCGCCCGGGCGTCGGGCTGGGCCGGGAACCGGGCAGCGAAGGCCTCTGCCGCCTGCCGGCTCCGCTCAGCCAGGGTCTGGATACCGCCCCGGCTCACCTCGTCTGCCGCCGGACGGGGCTGACCGGTCGGGCCCGGAGGCTCGCCTTTCGCCAGGCGGAGCGCGATCCCCAGCACGCCCCGCTCGACGATCAGCAGGTGCGCCGCCACCTGGCCGACCCCCCACTCCTGGTCCGTGCCCGCCGAGAGCTCGCCGTCGGTCGCCCGGCCGACGCGCTCAAGGAGCCGGCCGCGCTCCTCCTCGAGGCGGGCGACGAGGAGCCGGACGGTCTCCTGGATGAAGTCGGGACGGTCCGGCGGTTCGTCGACGACGACGAGGGGCATGCCGTCATGATGCGCGTGTACGGGCGTTCGTGGAGAATGCCCAGCGGATACGGGCCCGCGACGGTGGGTCACACGTGGAGGAACGAACAGGGTGCCAGCACTTTCGAAATCAGAGACGTTCAACCGCATCGCGGAGAAGACCGGTCTCAAGCGTCAGCAGGTACGGGAAGTCTTCGACGAGCTCGCGAGCCTCGCGTACAAGGAAGCGAAGAACGGCTTCACGATCCCGGGCGTCGGCAAGCTCGTCGTCGTGGATCGCAAGGCCCGCCTCGGCCGCAACCCGGCCACCGGCGAGCAGATCCAGATCCCGGCGAAGCGCGTGCTGAAGTTCCGTATCGCGAAGCAGGCGAAGGACGCGACGCTGCCGTCGAAGTCGACCGCGAAGAAGAAGTAGCGCCAGCACTCATCAGCCGACGCGAGATCTAGCGAGGCCCTCCCTCCCGGAGGGCCTCGCCTTTTTCCGGCTAGGGCTCTCTCGCGAGCGCGTCGCGGAGCTTCGCGGCCATGGCCTCGGCCTCGCCGTCCCGGTAGCGCTTCCGCGCCCAGATCATCCCCGCGCGGAAGAGCCCGTCGCCCTCGCGTCGCGGCACCACGTGCGCGTGGAAGTGCGGCACGCTCTGGCTCACACGCGTGTTGATCCCCGTGAACGTGCCGTCGGCGCCGAGCGCGCTCTGCTGCGCGCGGGAGATCCGGCGGACAAGGCGGAAGAGCGGGCCCACGACCTCGTCACGGAGCTCGTCGAGCGTGTCGGCGTGCTCCCGGGGGACGACGAGGGTGTGGCCGGGCAGCAGCGGGGCGTGGTCGAGGAACGCGAGCGCGGCGCCCTCGTCCGCGACCACGTGCGCCGCGACCTCACCGCGCGCGATCGCGCAGAAGACGCAGGGCTTCACCCGGTGGACGCTAGCGGCTCCGCCGCGTCGACTTCCGCGCGGTGCTCTTCTTCTCCTTGGTCTCGCCCTTGGCGGTACGGGTCTGGTTCGTCGTCGCCGCCGCGATCCGGCTGGCGGTCCCCTCGCTGCGTCCCTTGCGCTTCAGGCTCGTCTTGATGTGCTCGTACTGGCGCTTGCGCTTCTCGCTCGTCACGCCACGTGGGGGCATCGCTCCACCTCCTGATCGTCGATGTTCTCGCGTGTCTTCGGTCGATCGATCGCAGCAAGGGGCGTGCTCGGCGACCGGGGCGGCCAGGCCCTGCCCGCGCCATACGATGCCCGGATGACCGAACGCCGCATCCGCTTCGCGACGCAGCTCGGCTCGATCGCGGCGAGCCCGGGAGACGACTGGGTCGCACGCGTACGCCGGCTCGAGGCGCTCGGCTACGGGACCCTCGCGATGCCGGACCACGTCGTCGGCCAGGCGTGGTCGCCGCATCCGGCGCTCGCGGCGGTCGCGGCGACGACCGGCATGCGCGTCGGCGCGCTCGTCCTCGACAACGACTTCCGCAACCCCCTCATCACGGCCCGCGAGGCCGCGACGATCGACGTCCTCTCGAACGGCCGCTACGAGCTCGGGCTCGGCGCGGGGTGGCACGACCGCGATTACCTCTCCCTCGGCATGCCGATGGACCGGGGCCGCGTGCGCGTCGAGCGGCTCGCGGAGGCGGTGCGCCTCATGAAGCGGCTCTTCACGGAGGAGGAGGTCACGCACGAGGGGAAGCACTACCGGATGGAAGCGGCGAAGTGCGCGCCGAAGACGGTGCAGCAGCCGCACCCGCCGTTCCTGATCGCCGGCGGTGGACCGCAGATCCTCGAGCTCGCGGCGGTCGAAGCGGACATCCTCGCGATCATCCCGTTCGGCGCGGGCGCGCGGCCGCCGAGCGTCGACGATGTGAGCTTCGACGGCGCGCGCGCGCAGCTGCAGCACGTGCGCGGGATCGCGGGCGGCCGCTTCGCCGACATCGAGCTCTCGATGTTCGTGGACTGCGCGGTGACGGACGACCGCGAAGCGACGATCAAAGAGCTGGCCGAGAGGTCGAAGACCGACCCCGAGGTCACGCGGCAGTCGATCTACCGCGGCATCGGGACGCTCGACGAGATCCAGGCGCACCTGCAGCGCGTGCGCAGGGAGCTCGGGATCACATACTTCTGCCTGCGCGGCCCGGACATCGAGCGCCTCGGTCCGGTCATCCGGGAGCTCGCCGGGACCTAGCGACCGACCGTGCGCTCTGCGGTACCCTTGATGGTGCGAGGCCGCTATGGCCCGTCCGAGAGGGGATCCAGACCGTGAGCTTTCAGGACAAGACCCTGACCTGCAACGACTGCCGCACGGAGTTCGTGTGGACGTCCGGGGAGCAGGAGTTCTACGCATCCCGCGGCCTCCAGAACGCGCCGGGCCGTTGCCCGTCGTGCCGCGCGGCTCGCCGCGCCGGTGGCGGTGGTGGTGGCGGCGGCGGCGGGCGCGGGGGCTTCGCCGGCAGCGGGCCGCGCGAGATGTTCACCGCGACGTGCAGCAACTGCGGGAACGAGGCGCGGGTCCCCTTCCAGCCACGCGGCGACAAGCCGGTCTACTGCAGCGCGTGCTTCGAGCAGGCGCGTCCGCAGCGGGGTCGCTACTAATGCGGTCGGGGGGATTCCCCTGCCGGTTCGGCGGCTGTGACGTGCGCTTCGCGGTCCTCGAGGAGGGCTCGATGCCCGCGCTCCTCGCCGCGAGCGAGAAGCGCACCGAGCACGAGGTGAGCGCGCACGACTACCGCCACGTCCGTCCGCCGGAGGCGACGCGGCTCACGCCGCCCTTCGCCGTGCGTCCGAAGGGCGCGAAAGGCACCGTCAAGGGTTGATCCGCGGTCCGGGCGTGAGCGCTTCGTGCGCTCCGCCCGGGCACCTCGGCGTGATGCTTGCTGACCACTGATCGCATGCGCGGGCCGGCCCTCGCCCTGGCCATCGCCGTCAGCACCGCGTGTTCGGGCTCGCCGGGGAGCGCATCGCGCGTCCCGTCGTTCGGACCCATCACCCCGCCGACGGCGCGGCCGGCGGCAGGCGCCGACCGCGCTCCGGCGTCCGGCGCGACGGCGGCCCAGGCCACGGTCTTCTGGCTCGAGGCCCCGATCCCCGGAGACCCCTCGCCGCTGCGCGCGGTCGTCCCGCCGACCGGCGCGGTCGTGGAGCCGGGAAAGGCGCGGCTCCTCCGGCCGGCACGGCTTCCGCCGACCCGGCGCGTCGGCATCCAGGTCGGGCACTGGAAGGTCGACGAGGCGCCCGCGGAGTTCCCGAATCTCAAGTTCCAGGGCGGTGGCTCGTTCGACGGCATCGACGAGGTCGAGGTGAACCTCGACATCGCGCAGCGTGTCGCGACGCTCCTGCGCGCGCGGGGCATCGCCGTGGAGCTGCTGCCCGCGACGATCCCGCCCGGGTATCTCGCCGACGCGTTCGTATCCCTCCACGCCGACGGCGACGACTACCGCGAGGCGCGCGGCTTCAAGATCGCGCACGGGTTCTACCGCGGCCCGCACGAGGCCGAGCTGGTGAGGTCTCTCACCGATGCCTACGCGGACGCGACCGGTCTGCCGTGGAACGACAACGTCTCGGGCGACATGACCGACTACTACGCCTTCGCGTGGTACCGGTACGAGCACGCGCTCTCGCCATTCACCCCGGCGGCGATCGTCGAGATGGGATACCTCTCGCACGCCGAGGATCGCGAGGTCCTCGTCGAGCGGCAGAGCGACGTCGCGAAGGGGATCGCGGACGGGATTTCGCGCTTCCTCGCGCAGAGGTCGCGCTCGGCCCTGTTCGCGCAGGACATCGTCGTGGAGACCGTCCCGCCGCCGAAGTAGCCGGGGTCGCTGGGCCCTACCGGCGCGAGAGCTCCGGCAGCGCACGCCCGGTCGGGGACGGCTGGTCCACTGCCGACGCGAGGCGGAGGAGACGAACGGCGACGATGGTGGTCCACACCCCGGCGGTCGCGAGCGTGATCCGCTGCCACACGCCGACGGCAGCCGGGGGGAAGACGAACGGGCCCGCCAGGAACAGGCCGACGAGCGCGATCCCCGCCGCGAGCGAGACCGGCGCGAGCGACCGCCACTCGGGCCGCGTCCGGAACGTGCGCCAGCCGACGAGCGGCGAGACGCACGTGAGCGCGAAGTAGACGAGGCCGACGACCGTATGCGCCCAGCCCTGCCACGTGCTCATGAGCGGCGGGCATCCGGGGTCGCATCCGAAGGTGCCGCCCGCCGCGAGGAAGATCGCCTGCAGGACGGTGACGCGGAACAGCCACCCTCTGCCGAGCCCGTCGCGGATCGCGAGCGCGAACAGGGCGGTCAGGAGGGCGGCGACGCCGAAGCCGCCGACGTTCCACGCGGCGGCGTACGTCGAGCCCTGCTGCCCGAGCTCGCTGATCGCATGGGTCGCGTCGTAGCCGGGACGGAGGGCGCCGGCGGCGGCCGATCCCACGAGCAGCCAGACCGGCTCGAGCGCTCCCGCCAGCGCGAGGATCCGCGGCGCACGCGGTGTCGCATTCACGCGGGCGACGGTCGCCGAGAGCGCTCCCGGACGTCAAGCGAACGCGAAATCTCGGCCCCCCGCATGAAAGTCAGCGCGTGCCCGGTGGCTGCTTCGGAAGCGCGACGCCGTAGCCGCGGAGCAGCCGCGTCAGCTGCCGGCGCAGCGTGTCGGGGTCGGTCGCGAGACCCGAGCTGGCGGGGCCGACGGCAACGCTGATCATCGACGAAGCGAGCTCTTCCGCCGCCCCGGCGTCGAGGCGTGGCACCGCGCGTCGCGCGATCGCCGCGAGCACCGTGACGTGTGAGGCGAGGTTCGCCTCGACGCGCCGCTCCTCTTCCGCGGTCAGCCCCGCGTCGCGGGCGAGGCGGAGCGCCAGCGTGTAGTTCGGCATCTCGGCCGCGGCCGCGGTGACCCAGCCCGCGAGCAGCGCCAGCGGATCCCCTCCGGCGTCGGGCGGTGGCTCGTGCAGCTCCGGATAGAGGGCGACGAGCGGGAAGAGCGCGAACGCCTTCTTCGACGGGAAGTACCGGTAGAGCGCGGGTATGGAGAGGCCGCAGGCACGTGCGAGCGCCTTCAGCGTCGTGCCGCGGTAGCCATGGCGCCGGAAGACCGGCGCCGCGCGCGCGTAGAGCTCGCGCCGGCGCGCGTACAGCCCATCGCCCTTCCACTCGACCGCGGGCTTCGCCACGACAGGCGAAGTGTGACGCCGCTCCGGCGCTCGTCCCAGGGCTCCTGAGCGACCGGCGGTCCGTCAGCGGTTGGTGATCTGCGCCGGGTCGGATCGCGCTCAGCGAGCGCTCAGTCACGGTCGCCTGTTAGCGTCGCGTGGGCCGTGGCGGGCGCGGAACGCGGCGCAACGTCGGCTCAGCCGCGGCGATACCGGTAGCCGATGCCCCGGACCGTCTCGAGGCTCCCTGAACGCTCGCCGAGCTTGCGTCGCAGCGAACGCACCGCGACCTCGATGACATTGCTGTCGCCTGCGTACGAGTAGCCCCAGACGTCCGCAAGCAGGTCTGTCCGGGGCACTGCCTTGCCTTCGCGCAGGATGAGATATCGCAGCAGGTCGAACTCGAGACGCGTCAACGGCACGCGGTCGTCGCCGATCACGAGCTCACGCGCGCTCACATCGAGGAGGTCTTCCTGGTTCAGTCCCAGCTCGGCGGCGGCTACGCGCGCCAGCCACTCGTCGACCGAGCCCGGTCCGAAGTCCAGCATCAGCGTGCGGAATGGACGTCCATCCACCAGCCCATCCGCCGCCGGCACGGCCACGAACCCGAGCGGTCCCAGCGCCGGCAGGAAATCGAGCGCGTTGTACGCGCCCCAGTAGATCCGCCGCAGCCTCGGGCGAAGCTCCATGTACAGACGCTTCACGTCGAGGAAGACAGCGGCCTGGAGGGGGCCCGGGGCTTCTCCGCGCTCGCGGTCGAGCATCCGTCGTGAGCACAGGACGAGATCTCCCGGACGCACCGGATCGTCACGGAGATGCCCGCGCCAGCGCGTCGTGACCGGATCGTCCGGCCACGCCCGTCCGGCGAACGCCTTGACCTCGAACACCTGATAGAAGCCGGCCACCACGCCTTCCCGATCACGAACGACGCGGAAGGTCGCCGGCGCCCGCTCGAGCCAGGCGTGCGCGATGGCCGCGGACTCGGACGCTTCGTGCCGCGCGATCGTCTCGAGCACGGCCGCCCGGTCGGTGCTCAGCGCTGGCTCGACCGCGTACAGCTGGCCGGCCGCGGGGAAGAACGCCTCGCGCACGATGGGGTTCTCGATGAGATAGAGCATGTCCGCTGTGTACCGCCAGAGGTCGGACACCGGTGCGCCGCGGACCTCCTCGCGCAGCAGCCGCCAGGCCGCCTGGCGGTAGCGGAGGTGAAGCGCCCGATCCTTCGTGTTGAGCCGCGTCGCGATCGCTTCCCTGAGCGTCGGGTGGATGACGAGGCCATCGGGCGCGCTGCGAACGAAGGGCAGGGCCTGCAGACGCTCCAGCGCGTCCCGTGGTGCCGCCTCAGGCAGCATCGCGGCCAGCAGGGACGGCGTCACGCGCCTGACGACCGAGGCCGCTTCCAGAACGAGCCGTGTGGTGTCATCAGCCTGCTCCAGGTAGCGCGCCGCCAGCTCTTCGAGGGCGCGCGGGGCGCCCGCCTCATGGAGCGTCGGATCCACGCGCCCGGCGGCCGCGACGCGGAGGGCGAGCGGGTAGCCTCGCGCGACACGGTTCACGCCCGCGGCGGCGGCGGCGGAGAGGCCCGACGCCCTGAGCAGCTGGATCGCGTTCTGCTCATCGAGCGGACCGAGATCGAGGACCGAGAGGGCACCCGACCAGCCGAGCGATCCGAACCAGGCGATGGACGGAGGCTCGCGGCCGACGATGACGGCACGCACGTTGGCCGGAAGACCCGGCAGAAGGCTCTGTCGGATCCACGGGTCCGAGATCCGGAAGGCTTCGTAGGTATCGAGCGCCAGGATGACCCGCGACGCCATCCCGGCCATGCGGCCGAGCAGATCACGGTCCGCGCCACCGACCGCGCGAGCGAGCTCGGCCATGAATCCGCGGTCGGTCGGCTCGATGTTCGCGCAGTCGATCCGGATCAC
>DASUCM010000159.1:0-4038 GCA_036276035.1 Candidatus Limnocylindria bacterium
GTGATCATGGACGTGCGCATGCCGGAGTTGGACGGCATCGAGGCGCTGCAGAAAGTCAAGGCGATGGCGCCACGAACGAACGTCCTCATCATGACCGCGTTCGGGACGTCAAATCACGCCATCAAGGCGATGGAGCTCGGCGCGTTCGACTACATCACCAAGCCGTTCGAGCTCGACAAGATCTCCCATACGGTGAAGCGGGCCTTCCAGTACCAGGACCTGACGCAAGAGGTCGAGGTGCTCCGCGACGAGATCTCGTCACTGGTCCAGACCGAGCGGATCGTCGGCAACTCGCCGGCGATGCAGGAGGTCTACAAGACCGTCGGCAAGGTCGCGAAATCTGACGCGACCGTGCTGATCACCGGAGAGAGCGGCACCGGTAAGGAGCTCGTCGCCGAGGCGCTGCACTACAACTCGTCCCGGCGGAGCGGTCCGCTGGTGAAGGTCTCGTGCGCGGCGCTGCCGGAGACGCTCCTCGAAGCGGAGCTCTTTGGGCACGAGAAGGGCTCGTTCACGGGCGCGATGGCAATGCGCAAAGGCCGCTTCGAGCTCGCCGACAAGGGCACCATCTTCCTCGACGAGATCGGCGAGATGAGCCTCGCGACCCAGACGAAGCTGCTGCGCGTCCTCCAGGAGCGCAAGATCGAGCGGGTCGGCTCGGCAATTCCCATCAAGGTCGACATCCGCGTCATCTGCGCGACGAACAAGGACCTGCAGAAGCTCGTCGAGCAGCAGAAGTTCCGCGACGACCTCTTCTACCGGCTCAACGTCATCAACATCCACATGCCGCCGCTGCGGGAGCGCAAGGAAGACGTGTCCGCGCTCGTCGAGCACTTCCTCGCGAAGCACCGGTACAGCGCGAGCGCCCAACCAGCGTCGATCAGCGAGGAGGCGCTGAAGCGCCTCGGCGAGTACGACTGGCCGGGCAACGTGCGTGAGCTGGAGAACGTCGTCGAGCGTGCGGTCGTGCTCTCGCGTGGACAGATCATCACCAGCCGCGAGCTTCCGTTCGGCGACCACGAGGGCGAGCACGACGGTGAGCACGAGGGGGAAGACCTCTCTACCGAGAAGTCGTTCTTCAAGAAGTCCGTTGCCCAGTTCGAGAAGGACCTCATCATGAAGGCGCTGCGGGACGCGGGAGGCAATCGATCCAAGGCGGCCGAGATGCTCGGCATCTATCGCCGTCTTCTCTACGCGAAGATCAAGGAGTACGCGCTCGAGGGCTATCCTCCCAAGGGTCGCTAGGAGGTCATGATGTTCGGCGTGCTGCGCGTGGCTCTTCGATCCTTCGCCATCGGTGTGGCTGTGGGCGTGCTGTTCGCGCCGCGCGCGGGGGCGGAGACGCGCCGCCTGCTGAACGAGCGCTTCGCCTCCGGCCTGAACCAGCTGCTCGAGATCGCGGCGCTGCCGCCCATCCAGCCCGAGCGCGTGCAGCGCAACGGCCACAGCGAGCGGCCGACCGCGCGCAGGCGGACATCACACGCCACACAGAACCCCGATGCCCACACGTCGTCGTCCTAGGCCAGCACCGGCCTCGGTCATCCGTCTCACCGAGGCGACGGGCACCTCCGCCCGCGGTTGGGAGGCGGCCGTCGCCGCGGCCGTGAAGGGGAGCGACGTGACCGATCCCATCGGCGTCGAGGTCGCACGCATGTGGGCTGAGTGGGACGGCCGCCGCCTCAGCCGCTATCACGCGACGGTGAAGGTCGCCTACCGTGAGGCGCTCAAAGCTCCCACGCGCTGAGCACTTGTGGGGCGTGGACCGCCATCTGTCGCTGTTCTTGACATCGCCCGGTCGCCGGACGAACATCCTCTCGCACCGGCTCCAACGCCGGCCGGACGAAGGGGAGCGAGTGTCAGCCGAACCGCGTGATGTCCTCGCCCGCATCCTCATCGCCAACGACGGCGAGGTGCTGTCGCGCCTGCGTCTCTCGGCGGCCGAGGCGGCCCGGGTGTGCAATGTCACGCCGCGCCAGCTCATCTACTGGACCAAGAAGGGCCTGGTGAAGGCGTCCGCCGACGGTGATCACGACTCCCAGAAGGCGCGCGGTAGCGCACCGTCAGGCGCCGGCCGGGCGGAGCCCGGGTCGTATGACGTGTACGCGATGGAGAAGGTGATCCGTATCCGTCAGGCGCTCGCGAAGGGGTACTCGCTCGAGAAGGCCGCCCAGCTGGTGCAGCGGGAGATCTCTTCACTCCAGAGTGACGTGAAGCGTCTCGATGACATGCAGCCCGAGGACCTGGAGGACGAGCTTCGCCGCCGCCTGGAGCGCCTTGAAGAGCGGGTCGGCCAGCTCCGGCGCAGCCTGCCGGTCGCGCTCTCGCTCGCGCGACTCCGGCGCGCCACAGCGGAGCTCGCGCGCCTCGAGGAGGAGGGCGCGCTGCACGCCGCGGGCGCGACGGGCGAAGGCGCGAAGGCGCTGGTGCTGCGCCTGGGTCGTGCGGTCGATGAGCTCGAGATGCTGCTGCGCGAGGTGGGGTCGAGCGCGGTCTAGCCCCGCCGCGCGCGGATAGGCTCTCGGTATGCCCGACACCCTCGCCGCCCTCGCCAATGCCGCCGGCAAGCTCACGCGCATCGGTCTCCAGGCGGCTGGCCGCGGCGCGACCGCGCTGCCGGGCCTGGTCACGCTCCAGCTCGATCCCGACTACATCAACGCGCTCACGCGTGCGCTGCCGCATGGCGTCGTGCTGGTGTCCGGCACGAACGGCAAGACGACCACATCGCGGATGCTCTCCGACATCGCGCGTGCGGCGGGCTGGGCGCCCATCCACAACCGCTCCGGCTCCAATCTCGAGCGCGGGATCGCCGGTGCGCTCCTCGCCGACAGCACCTGGCGCGGCGAGCCGCGCGGCGACGTCGGCCTCTTCGAGGTGGACGAAGCGTCGCTCCCGCGGGTCCTGCGTCGTCTCACGCCGCGCGTCGTCGTGGTCACGAACCTCTTCCGTGACCAGCTCGACCGCTTCTTCGAGATCGACCAGCTCGCGCGGCGCATCGGCGACGCCATCGCCGAGCTCGACCCGTCCGCCACGGTCATCCTGAACGCCGACGATCCCATCGTCGCGACGCTCGGCGCGCGGCACCGCGGGCGGGTGATGTACTTCGGCATCGACGACCCCGCCGCCGGCGGCCGCGTTCCCCAGGACATCAGTGACGCGACCCGCTGCCCACGCTGCCGCGCGCCACTGCGCTACGAGCGCGTCATCCTCGCCCATGAGGGGGACTGGTCCTGCGCCGCGTGCGGTCTCGCGCGTCCGCCGCGCGATGTGAGCGCCGCCACCGTGCGCCTCGATGCGACATCGAGCACCATCACCCTCCGCCTCCCGGCGACGACCGCCTTCGATCCCGTCCGCGTCCCACTGCCGGGGCTGTACAACGCCTACAACGCGCTCGCCGCGCTCACGGCGGCGCGGGCGCTCGACATCGCCCTGCCCACCGCGAGTCGCGCCATCGACCATTTCCGCGCCGCGTTCGGCCGGCTCGAGGAGATCGCGGTCGAGGGCCGCACCCTCCGGCTTGTGCTGGTGAAGAACCCGGCGGGATTCAATGCCGCCATCGGGGCGCTCCTCGAGACCGGCCGACATCCGCGCCTGCTCGCCGCCCTGAACGATCGCGACGCCGACGGACGCGACGTGTCGTGGATCTGGGATGCCGACTTCGAGTCGCTCGCGCCGGCCGTGGAGCATGCGGTCGTCACCGGCATCCGCTCGCGCGATCTCGCCAACCGCTTGAAGTACGCGGGCGTGCCGCGCGAGCGCCTCGAGGTCGTCGACGACTGGTCCGGGGCGATCGATCGCGCCGTGGGCGCCACCCCGCAGGCTGGTGAGCTCGTCGTCGTCGCGACCTACACCGCCATGCTGGCACTGCGACGCGAGCTCGCACGGCGCGGCCACGTGGCGCCGTTCTGGGAGGACTGATGGACCTGCGGATCGCGCATCTCTACCCGGACCTCATGAGCATCTACGGCGACCGCGGGAACGTCGTCGCGCTCACGCAGCGCGCACGCTGGCGCGACATCGGCGTGGAGGTCCGCGCGTACA
>DASUCM010000160.1:0-5087 GCA_036276035.1 Candidatus Limnocylindria bacterium
GTACCGGCTGCCGACGTCCTTGATCGCGCTCGCCGTGACGGCGTCGAGCTGCACGGCCTCGACCGGCAGCGGCGCGTCCTCGTCCCGGGCGAGGTCGATGAGGTCGGAGACGAGGGTGGTGAGGCGCTCGATCTGGCTGACCAGGTCGCCGAGGAGCGCGCGGCGCTCGCCCTCGTCCGTCGGCTGGCCGCGCGCGAGGAGCTCGAGGTTGGTGCGCAGGCTCGTGAGCGGGGTGCGCAGCTCGTGCGACGCGTCCGCGACGAGCTGGCGCTGCGAGCGGACCGAGGACTCGAGCGCCGCAAGCATCGTGTCGAACTTCCCGGCAAGGCGGCCGAGCTCGTCGTTCGACGTGGCTGCGACGCGTCGCGAGAGGTCGCGCGTGCGCGCGACCTCCTCCACCGTGAGGTTCAGCCGCTTGATCGGACCGAGGGCCGCGCGCGCGACGAGCGCCCCGAGGCCCGCGGCGAGGACGATGCCCCCGAGCCCGACGATCAGGAGCGTGGTCCGCGAGGTGGCGAGCACGTTGTCCACCTCGTCGAGCGGACGCGCCACGACGATCGCCTGCCGGTTCCCGAAGGGCGCGGCGTAGGTCCGGATCCGCGTCCCCTGGAAGTCGACGTACGAGAACGTGGGGCCCTTCTGACCCGCCGCGACCGCCCGGGCGTCGGCGGTGATGAGCGCCGGGATCGGGACCGCGTCCGCGCGGAGGATGTTCCCGGCCGGGTCGATGACCTGCCCGTGCACGTCCGCGCGGCCCGAGAGCGCGGTGAGGCGCTCGAAGATCCGCGGACCGACGGCGCGCGGCACCGAGCGCGCGAAGTCGGCCGACGCGACGAGCGACTCGTCGACCTCTCCCACGAGCCGGCGCTCGACCTCCGCGTACATGAGCGTCGCCGAGCCGATGACCGCGAGCGCCACCGCGGCCGCGGCGAGCGCGGTGACCCGAAGGCGGAAGCTCACGCCGCCTCCTTCAGCACGTATCCGACGCCGCGCACGGTGTGGATGAGCCGCGGCTCGCCGTCCGCCTCGAGCTTGCGCCGGAGGTACCCGATGTACACGTCGAGGGAGTTCGAGTCCGGCCCGAAGTCGTAGCCCCAGACCGCGTCGAGGATCGCGTCGCGGCCGAGCACGCGCTTCGGGTTCGCGAGGAAGAGCGCGAGGAGCTGGAACTCCGTGCGCGTGAGCTGGATCTCGCGCGAGCCTCGCCGGCACTCCATCGCGTCGCGGTCGAGCGCGACGTCGGCGAAGGCGAGCGTGCCGCTCGCCTGCCCGGTCACCGCCGCGCGCCGCTCGAACGCGCGCAGCCGCGCGAGGAGCTCGTCCAGGGCGAAGGGCTTCACCAGGTAGTCGTCGGCGCCCGCATCCAGGCCGCCGACGCGGTCGGACACCGCGGCGCGCGCGGTGAGCATGAGGATCGGGATGCGGTTGCCGGCCTTCCGCAGGCGGCGGCAGACCTCGAGACCGTCGAGCGCGGGCAGGCCGAGGTCCAGGATCACCGCGTCGAACCCGCCGCTGGAGGCGAGCTCGAGGCCGCGCACCCCGTCGCTCGCGGTCTCGGGCGTGTGCCCGGCGCCCCGCAGCGCCCGCTCGAGCGCGCCGCGGACGCTCGGATCGTCCTCCACCACCAAGACGCGCATCTCGATCGAAGTGTAGGAGCGGCTTTCTGAGAGATGACTAAGAGAACGCCGTGCAGTGCTGCGCGACGCAGCCAACTCTTAGCGCCATCTCATGCGTGACGCCCGCCCGGGTGGTGTCCTACCTCCATCACGAGCGATCGAAGGACTGGATCCCTATCCCGCCTCGATCACGCGATTGAAAGGAAGTACGAGATGAAGCTCAACGGGAAACACATCGCCGCGCTCGCAGGTGGAAGCGTGTTCGCGTTCGCCGTCGCCGTCTCCGCGACCCAGGCGGCCACCGCGGCCGGGATCGGCATGCCGTCCCGCGCGGACGCGCGCATCGCCGCGGATGCGGCGATGTCGCTCCAGCACCGTGGCCTCGGCGGGAACGTGCTCGCGACCGCCGCGACGTACATCGGGATCACCGAGGCCGCGCTCCGCACCGAGCTCCAGGCGGGGAAGAGCCTCGCCGAGGTCGCCGTCGCGAACGGCAAGACGCGTGACGGCCTGATCGCCGCGCTGTCGGCCGCCGCCACGGAGGCGATCGGCACGCTCGTCGACCGCAAGGACCTCGGCACGAAGCCGGGTGGCCCCGGGAACCCGGGTGGTCCCGGTCGGCCGGGTCACGTCATGCTCATGAAGAGCGAGCCGTTCGAGGTCGCGTCGACCTACCTCGGCATCCCGCGCCAGGACCTCATGACCCGCGTCCGCGCCGGCGAGACGCTCGCCGCGATCGCGAACGCGACGCCGGGCAAGTCGCGCGACGGTCTCATTGCCGCCATCGTCGCGGACGGCACCGCGAAGATCGACGCCGCTGTGGCCGCGGGCACGATCACCGCGGACCAGGCGACGCGCCTGAAGGCGACGCTCACCGAGCACGCGACCCGCATGGTGGACACCGCGCACACGGCCGGGCCGCGCGGCCCGCGGCGCCCCTAGACCAGCCCCTCCTCCCTCCCGCTGATGCAGCGACGCCGGGGCCGAAAGGTCCCGGCGTCGTTGTGCTCATCGTGAGTGCTGAGCGGGTGGCGGGAATCGAACCCGCACTTCAATCTTGGAAGGATCGCGCGCTACCACTACGCCACACCCGCGTGCGACGTCAAGGATATCAGCGCGATCCGGTCTCACGATCGATCGCGAACGACGCACGCGGTGATGGCCGCCACGTCGAGCTCTGCAGGTCAACGTGCGAGCCGCTCACCGTGACGTTCTCGCTGCGCAGCCGCGCGCGCTGCTCGCGGAAGTGCGGCGCGAGCCGTCCGTTGCGATCCACGACGCGATGGCACGGCACGCGCGGGTCGTCGCACGCGCTGAGCGCCCAGCCCACTTCGCGCCCGCCGCGCGGCCGCCCGAGCAGGGTCGCGATCTGGCCATACGTGGCGACCTTGCCCTTCGGGATCATCCGCACGACCGCGTACACGGATCCGTTCCACGTTCGCACGCGCCCGTTCACACTCGCTTCCGCTGATCCGCGTGTCCTCACACCGCGCGCCAGCGCACCGGCCGCCCCTCCGACGGCACCACGCGATCCGCGCGCTCGAGGTGGCGCAGGTGCGCGAGCGTCTCTGCGAGCGCGAACCGCGCCTCGTGCGCCGAGCGCAGGCGCGGGAAGAGCCGGAGCGCGATCGCGTAGGCGTCCACGCCCGTGCAGAGCTCGAGCACGGCCTCGAGCCGGAGGCGGTGGTGCTCGAGCAGCTCGTCGACGCGCGCACCGAGGTCGTCGAACGGCTCGCCATGCGCGGGAAGCACGCGCCGCACCGGCAGCGCGCGGACCCGCTGGAGGGATCCGAGGAAGTCCCCGAGCGGATCGTCGCGCGAGAACGAGTAGAGCCCGACGTTCGACGAGATCCGCGGGAGCACGTGGTCACCGGCGAAGAGCGTGCCCGTGTCCTCGTCGAAGAGGACCGCGTGGTGGTCCGTGTGCCCCGGGGTCCAGATCACGCGGGCGTTCCTCCCGCCGAGGTCGAACGTCCCGCCGTCGTCGACGACGGCGATACGCTCGACGTCGTCGACGCGGGTCGCCATCTCGATCCAGGCCTTCCGCATCCCCGCGTTGACGTCCGGGGCCATGCCGTGGAGGTCGAACCAGGCGTGCGTCGCGTCGATGAGGTGGTGATCCTTCGCCCAGACCGCTCGCGCGCGCTCCGCCTCGGGGCGGTGCATGACGATGGACGAGCCGGCCTGCTCGAGCGTCCCGGCGAGCCCGAAGTGGTCGGGGTGCAGGTGCGTGACGAAGGTCCGCGCGATCCCGTCCGTCCGGATACCGGCGTCCGCGAGCCCCGCGTGCAGCGCGGCCTCGGCCTCGGCGGTGTGGATGCCGGTGTCGACGAGGGAGCGGTCCGTTCCCTCGACGAGGTACACGTTCACGGCCTTCAGGGCCGCGATGGGGAGGGGGATCGCGATGCGCCGCACGCCCGGGGCCGCGTAGGGGCCGGGCGCGACGTGCATCGCTACAATTGTGTCCTCGGCCCGTTCGTCTAGCGGCCTAGGACACTGCCCTCTCAAGGCAGAGACCACCGGTTCGAATCCGGTACGGGCTACAGCCGCAGCAGTCGTTGGCGTCGATCTGACCGTACCGCGAGCAGTGCGATCCCGAACGCCGCGAGCGCGCGCTCAGGGCTGCGAAGCGATGAACTCGGCGGCGAGCGCGCGCCCCTCAGCGCGGAAGGACCTAGATCCACACGTTGAGACGGCCGCGCGCTCGACGCTCGGGCGCGGGGGGCCGAGCCTCAGACCCTTCTCAGGTTCTGCTCATCCTGCGTGACCTCGACGGCCCGAATCTCGGCCGCAAAGAGAGCAGGAGGGACCCACGATGCACATCCAGATCATCAACTTCCGGCTGAAGGGCATCACACGGCGGGACTACGACGCGCTCTGCGAGCAGGTGGCGCCGGCGTTCGCGGCGCTGCCCGGGCTCATCTCGAAGGTCTGGCTCGCTGATGACCAGGGGAACACGTACGGCGGCGTGTACACGTGGCGGGACCGCTCGGCGATGGAGGCGTTCCTCAAGACGGACCTCTTCCGGACCGTCGCGACGCACCCTAATCTGGCGGAGATCGTGTCCCGGGACTTCGCCGTCATGGAGGCGCCGAGCGCGGTGACCGCGTCCGCCCGCGCGGTCGCCGCATAGAGCGTCCGCGCGCACGCGTGCCGACGCTCCGCGAGCTCGGAGAGCGACGGGCGTCCGCCTCGTTCGTCGGCCGCGAAGAGGAGCTGGCCGTCCTCCTGAGGATGCTCGAGGAGGACGGCCCGCTCGTCACGTTCGTGCATGGGATCGCCGGGATCGGGAAGTCGAGTCTCCTCGCGGCGTTCGTCGTCCGAGCCCGCGAGCACGGAGCCACAGTGATCCGGATCGACTGCGCGAACATCGAGCCGACCGACCGCGGATTCATGGCCGAGCTCGCTCGCGCGGTCGGTGGCGCGGACGGCGATCTGCTCGGCCGCATGGCCGGGATGGCGTCGCGGGTC
>DASUCM010000161.1:0-8977 GCA_036276035.1 Candidatus Limnocylindria bacterium
CGGCGGCGACGGCCGCCACGATGACGCCCGCGAGCGCGAGGCGGTAGGGCACGAACCACGCGAGCGAGTGACCGCGCAGGAAGCGCACGAGGAAGGCGATCGCGGCGATCCCCGTGAGGAACGACACGGCGAACCCGACGAGGAGCGCCTCCGGGTGGTCGAATACCACGGACGACCGGCGCAGGTCGAGCGCGGTCCGCAGGCCCGCGCCGAAGACCGCCGGCGTCGACAGCAGGAAGGACAGGCGCGTCGCCTCGTCCCGCCGCAGCCCGCGCGCGAGCCCCATCGAGATCGTGAGGCCCGAGCGGGACATCCCGGGGATGAGCGCGAGCGCCTGCGCGACGCCGATCGCCGCCGCGTCGGCCGTCGTTGCGGCCGGCCGCCGATCGGTCGCGATCCGCTCCGCGAGGATGAAGACCCCGGACCCGACGACGAGCGCTGCGGCGATGCTGAGCGGCTCGCGCAAGGGACCGGCGATGAGGTCGTCGAAGAGGAGGGCCGCGACCACGGCCGGGACCGTCGCCACGACGAGGAGCCGGACGAGCGCGAAGCGGCCGCGCGCCACATCCGCGACGAGGCCGAGCCACACCCGCGCGTAGTAGAGGAGGACGGCGAGGAGCGTGCCCATGTGGAGGGCCACCGTGAAGGCGAGCCCGTAGCGCGCCGGATCGAGCTGGAAGACCTTCTCCGCGAGCGCGAGGTGGGCGGTCGAGCTGATGGGCAGGAACTCCGTGATCCCCTGGATGAGCCCGAGGAGCGCAGCCGCGACGAGGTCGTTCATGCCAGCGCCTCCCGCGCGCTGCGGAGCGCCGTCACGGCCTCCCGCTCGTGCGCTATCGCCGCCTCGAGGGCCTTCGCCCAGCCGCGCCGGTGACCCGCGTCGGCGAAGCGCATCGCGACGGATCCGTCGAAGGCGCCGGTGCCGTGCTTCTCCGCCACGTCCGCGACGTATCCGTAGGACTCGGCCGCGCGCAGGAGGTCCGCTCCGGGACGGGTCGGGAACTCCGCGCGCAGGCCACGGAGGAACCGCGCGGCGGCCCGCCGCTTGTCGGCAAGCACAACGCGCATCGAGTGGTCGGCGAACGCGGCCGCGCCCGCGTGCTTCGCGTCGGCCCAGCGCGCGTCGTCCCGCAGCCCGGCGCTCCAGGCCTGCAGTGCGGCCTCCGTCGCCCCGGCGGCCGCGAGGCCCGCGTCGATCCCGGCGAGCGCTGCCCGCGCGCGGTCCGGCGCGGGCGCGGGGTCGAGGAAGACGGGCGTGCCGTGGTCGGAGTCGACGAACGCCTCCCAGCCCACGCGGGTCGGCTCCGGTCCGCGATCGAAGTAGGTCCGCGCGAGGAACGTCGGGCCGGTGTCGTCATACCCGACGATGAGGCCGTACTCCGGCGCGCCGACGAGGCCGCGCGCGAGCGGCGGTATGCCGCCGTCGACCTGCTCCTTCACGCGCTCGAGCACGAGCGCGCGCAGGTCGTCGTCGTACGGTGGTGTGACCGCGTCGAGCCGTACGCCGACGGCGGCGGCCCCGCGCGCGAGCGTCGCGTCATCGCGCGGCGTCGCGGCGAGCGGATCCCACGTCGCCTCGTCGATCTGCGCGACGAAGGCCGTACCCGAGCAGCCCATCACCCAGTCGTACCCGCTCTTCGTCGCCGCCGCGAGCGAGGCGGGGAAGCTGCACTCCTGCCCCTCGCCGAAGCGGAGCGGCGGGATGCCGCCGAGGATCTTGCGCGCCACCTAGATGGACCCTGCGCGGCGCAGCACTAGTCGGGGAACGCGTGCTTCAGGAGCGTCGTCGCCTGGAGGGTGACCCACTTGCTGGCGTCGATCCGGGAGGGCATCCGGTCGGCGAAGGGCGCCCGTCCCGCCCAGCGGCCGCGCGAGTCCTGGCGCGCGAGCAGCCACGCGATCGCGGGCTGCGCGCGCACATCGGCGATCGCGCCAGCGGCGTCGATCGCGCGCAGCACGAACAGGACGTCGGCCTGGTAGAAGAGCGGGAACGAGAGCTGGCGCCAGAGGTGGCTCGGCTCCTCGTCGCCGCCGTAGCGGCCGGGCTGCACCTTGTAGCTGAGCAGGAACTCGATCCCGCGGTGGAGCGTCCGCTCGACCTCGCGCGTGCGCGCCGCCTCGGGCAGCGCCGCGAGCGCCCAGACCAGCCGCGCGTAGCCCCACGCGCACGGGCGCTCGTCGTTGATGAAGCACGCGGCGTCGAACTTCTTCGAGTCCCGGACGAGACGCATGACGATCGGCTCGAGCCGCGGGTCCGCGCCGTAGCCCGCGAGCGCGACGTAGCGCACGACGTTGCCGAAGAAGCACGAGACGCCGTGGTCCTTCGCGGTCGCCCAGCCCATGCCCCCGGTCCCGGCGCTGAGGTCCTCGAGCATGCGCCGCGCGGCCCGGCGTACGCGGGGATCCGATCCGTCGACGCCGTACTCCGCGAGGAGGAGGTTCTGCCAGTGCGAGGCGAGGTACTTCGGCCGGTACATCTCCTCGCCGAGCCATCGCCCGTCCGGCCGCTGCCGCCCGAGGATCGTGGAGATCGGCGGGGCCGTCATCGCGCGCGCCTGCGCCTCACGCCATTCCGCGTCGCGTGGACCGCGGTCGAGCAGCGAGCGGAGCGCCTGCGCGCGGACGGCCGGGTCGCGGCGCTCGAGGAGCCAGGGCAGCGGGTCGTCGTGGAGGAGGGAACGCCAGGACAGGTCAGGTGCCCCCGACGGAAAGCTCGGAGATGACGAGGGTCGGGCTGCCGATACCTCCGCCACCGAACGTGAGGTCGCTGCCGACCCCCGAGATGGAAGAGAGCAGGCCGAGCAGGTTGCCGGCGATGGTGATGCCCTGGACGGCGTGCTGCCGATCGCCGCGCTCGAGGTAGTCGCCGGCGGCGCCGAGCGAGAACTCGCCGGAGATCGGATCGATGGTGTGGAGGTTAAGGAGGGAGGTGATGCGCAGCGCGCGATCGAGGCCGCGGACCATCGCCGTCGCGTCCTCGGTCCCCGCCTCGACGTAGAGGTTCGAGGGCCCGATGCGGCTCGGCCCGCTGTACGAGCCCCGCCGCGCGTTGCCGGTGGGCTCCGCGCCGACCTTCGTCGCCGTCTTCAGCGAGGTGAGGTAGCCGCGCAGCTCGCCCCCCGAGACGAGCGTCTGGCGCCGCGTGGTCGTGCCCTCGCCGTCGAAGGGGGCGCTCCGGAGCCCGCCCGGACGCCGCGCGTCGTCGACGATCGTCACCTTCGGGCTCGCCACCGCCTCGCCGACCTTCCCGGCGAAGAGGCTCTTGCCTTTCAGCACGTTCTCGGCTGAGAAGAGCGGCGAGATGGCGCCGAGGAGCGACATGGCCTCGTACGGCTCGAGCACGACGGGGATGCGCTGCGTCGCGAGCGAGCGCGCGCCGAGCTTGCCGACGGCGACGCCGGCCGCGTAGCGGCCGATCGCCTCGGGGTCGATCTCCGCGCGGCGGCGCGACGCGTGTCCGTGGTAGCCGATCTGCCGCTCCTCGCCCTCGCTCGCGATGACCGACGTCGAGAGGCCGGTCCAGCTCTCGCGGTACGAGCCGTGCGTCCCGGAGGTCGTCGCGAGGATGGTCGTGGTCTCGCCGTCGTAGAAGCTCGTCTTGCGGAAGCCGATGACGCGCGGATCGAAGGCGCGCGCCGCGCGCTCCGCCGCGAACGCGGCCTCCGCGCGCTCCTCCACCGTGCGGTCGCCGATGCCCTCGAAGATCGCGAGCTCGGCGCGATCGGTCGCGCCGCTCGCGATGCGCAGGTCCGGGTCGGCCTCGGTGACCGCGCTCATCGCCTGCGCGGCGGCCGCGCACTCCTCGATGCCGCCGGGAGACAGGTCGCTCGTGAACGCGAAGCCCATCCGCTGCGACTCGATGACGCGGATGCCGATGCCGCGCTCGCCGTGGACGAGCACGTTCTCGATGGCTGCGTCCTTCACCTCGACGGAGGTCGAGGCGGACTCGCGGAAGAACACCTCCGCGAGGGCGCCCTGCCGCCGCAGCGAGCCGATGGCCCGCTCGACGACCGCCTCGTTCGTGAGCCGCTCGCTCACTTCGCCTCGACCTTGCCACCGATGACGACGGAGGGGATGCGCAGCGTCGGCTGCGCGTCGGCGACCGGAGCGCCCTGGCCGTCCTTGCCGCAGGTCCCGGTCGAGTAGCCGAGGTCCCAGCCCACCATGTCGATCTCGCTCATCAGCTTCGGCCCCTGCCCGACGAGCGTCGCGCCGCGCAGCGGCTCCGCAAGACGCCCGTCGCGGATGCGGTACGACTCGGTCACCTCGAACGCGAAGTTGCCGCTCACGACGTCGACCTGCCCGCCCCCCATCTTGCGCACGAAGATGCCGTCCTCGACCGACGCGAGGATGTCCGCGGGATCGCTCTCGCCCGGCGCGATCATCGTGTTCGTCATCCGGCAGATCGGCAGGTGCCGGAAGGACTGCCGCCGCCCGTTCCCGCTCTCCGGGATGCCGAGCTTCTGCGCGTGCTTGCGGTCGCTCATGTACGTGCGGAGCACGCCGTTCTCGATGAGCACGGTCCGGTGCGTCTGCGCGCCTTCGTCGTCCATCGCGCTCGTCCCGCGCTGCCCCGGGTCCGTGCCGTCGTCGATGACCGTGATGAGCGGGCTCGCGACCTGCTGGCCGATCTTGCCCGAGTACACGCTCATGCCCTTCAGGTTCAGGTCGGCCTCGAGACCGTGGCCGACGGACTCGTGGATGAGGGTGCCGCCCGCCTCGCTCGACAGGACGACCGTGTACGTGCCAGCCGGCGCGGGCTCCGCAGCGACGTTCTGCACCGCCCGGCGCGCCGCCGTGCGGGCGCACTCCTCGATCGCCTCGTCGGTCATCGTCTCGAACCCGCGCGTGCCGCGGACCGCTTCGAAGCCTGATTCGAGCACCTCGCCCTGCTTCGCGACCACGATGAGCGCGAAGTTCGTGCGCACGCGGGTGTCCGTCCGGTAGCGCCCGTCGCTGTTGGCGACGACCACCTCCTGGATGCTCTCGGCGTAGTAGACCGTGACCTGGTGCACGCGCGGGTCGAGCGCCCTCGCGACCTCGTTCGCCCGTCGCAGGAGCGCCACCTTGCGCGAGATCGGCACCGTCCGCGGATCGATGAGCACCTCGTGCGTACGAGGGAGCTCGTCCGGGCGGAGCGGGGTGAACTCGTGCGTCTCGCTGCCCTCGGCGACGCTCGCGGCCGCGCGGCCGGCGAGGGTCATGAGATCGTCGGGGTCGGCGACATTGGCGTTCGCGAAGTTCTGCCGGTCGCCGATCTGGATGCGGAGCCCGGTCCCCTGGTCGACGCCGGTGATCGCTTCCTCGATCTTGTTGTCGTCGAGCGTCAGCTGCACCGAGTGGTGGCGCTCCCAGAACAGCTCCGCCCAGTCGCCGCCGCGCGAGAGCGCGGTGCGAAGGGCGCGCTCCGCGTCGCGCGCGGAGATCACAGGCGTCGGCGCCGGTGCGATCGCTGTGCTGATGGCCGCCTCCCCACAGATAGGACCGCGAGCGAGGGAGTCTAAGGCGCGCGCTCTCCGCTGACAGTTACGGTCGCAACGCGCGTACGCGGGCCATCGAGCTCGGCGAAGTACACGCCCTGCCACCGGCCGAGCACGAGGTCCCCCTCACGCACCGCGAGGGTGACATCGCCGCCGATGAGCACCGCCTTGATGTGGGCAGGCGAGTTCCCTTCCGCATGCCGGTACGTCGCGTCGTCCGGAACGATGCGCGACAGCGCGGCGAGGAGATCGTGCTGCACGTCGGGGTCGGCGTTCTCGTTGACGAACACGGCCGCGGTCGTGTGCGTCGAGGAGACGAGACACACCCCGTCCGCGATGCCCGACGCGCGCACGACGTCCCGCACGCGCGCGGTGATGTCGGTCGTGCCTTCGCGGCCCTCGGTCCTGATGCGGATCGTGCCGTGGTGCGTCGCCATCGGGACAACTGTGAGGTGTGCCACGGCCCGTTCTCCCCTCGTCGGTCAAGTTCTCCTTGCCTCGTGTCCACCGCGGTGCTATGCCTCCGCAGGGGTGGCGATGCGCACGGAAATCCTCCGGCAGGTCGCTTCCGGGCGGGTCGCCGGTCTCGCCCTGGCGACGGCCCTGTACGCGGCCGGGCTGCTCCTCCTCGTCGGGACCGCTGGTGCGGGAGTCATGGCGATGTCCGCGATCCCGGCGCTCCTCGCCGGTGCGCGGTTGGGCCTTCGCGCGGGCCTTCTCTGGACCGCGGGCCTGATCGCCTTCAACCTCGCGGTCGCTCTGACGCTCGAGCCTGCCTCCCGCAGCGTCTTCTTCGCGGGTGGGGTCGTCAGCATGCTCGCGCTCCTCCTCATCGCTGCCATCGCGGGGCGGCTGCATGACGTCGGAGAGCAGCTGCGCCGGTCGGAAGCGCAGCTCCGGGCGGTCGTGGGCTCGAGCCTCAACGCGATCGTCGGCATGGACCGGTCCGGACGGATCAACGACTGGAACCCGCAGGCGGAGGTCTTGTTCGGCTGGACCCGTGCCGAAGCCCTCGGTCGCACGGTCGCGGAGACGGTCGTGCCCCCGATCCTCCGCCCTTCCCACCTGCACGGGCTCGAGCGCTACCGCCGCACCGGTCAGGGGCGGATCCTCGGCCAGCGGCTCGAGCTGCAGGCCGCGCACCGGTCCGGTCGCCTCTTCCCGGTGGAGATGACCGTCACGGAGGTGAGCGACGGAGAGGGTGGCTTCAGCGCGTCGATCCGCGACGTCACGGAGCTCGTCGCGCAGCGCGAACGCCTGGAGCACCTTGCGGTCCACGACGAGCTCACCGGCCTCCCGAACCGGGTCGTGCTCCGCGATCGGATCGAGCTTGCCGCCGCGCGCGCGGGCAGGGAGGCCCGTCACGGGCTGCTCCTGCTCGACCTGCACCAGTTCGCGCGGGTGAACGCCGCGCACGGCCGCTCTACCGGCGACGACGTGCTGCGTCAGGTCGCCGCGAGGCTGCAGCGCCTCGTGACCCCGGGCGATACGCTCGCGCGGGTCGGCGGCGACCGCTTCGCGCTGCTCGTGGACGGCCCGACGGACGGAGTCGCGCTCGGCGCGCACGCCCGCGCCGTCTGTGCGGCCCTCGATGCCCCGTTCTCCGCGCGCGGCATCCGCGTGCAGCTCGCCGGCTCGGTCGGCGTCGCCCGCGGCCCAGAGGACGGCCCCGACGCCGAGACGCTCATCCGTCGTGCCGAGGCGGCGCTCGAGGTCGCGCGGAGCCTCCCGGAGCGCTTCGCGCTCTTCGACCGGGATCAGGAGCGCCGCATCGAGGATCGCGGTGCGCTCGTCGCCGACCTCCGGGACGCCCTCGCGAGGAACACGCTGCGCGTCGTGTACCAGCCGATCGTCGACATCGCGAGCGGGCGCTGCGCGTCGGTCGAGGCGCTCTGCCGCTGGGATCACCCGGTGCGCGGCGCCATCCCGCCGGAGACGTTCATCGCGCTCGCCGAGTCGTCGGGGCTCATCGACTCCCTCGAGCTGTGGGTCCTCGACGAGGCGCTCGAGCAGAGCGCGCGCTGGGAGGCCGATGGCTTCGTCATCGGGGTGGCGGTGAACATCGCGCCGCAGCATCTGGCCCAGGGCACGCTCGCGGCGGCGCTCGCCGCGGCGGTGCGCTCCCGTTCCCTCGCCGCGCACCGCGTGACCGTCGAGATCACCGAGAGCGCGCTCGGGATCGACCCGGCCGCGACGGTCCGCGCGAGCGCCGCGATCCGCGATCTCGGCGTCCGCGTCTCGGTCGACGACTTCGGGACCGGGTACTCGTCGTTCTCGGTCCTGCAGCGCCTTGTCATCGATCAGCTGAAGATCGACCGCTCCTTCGTCACGGCCGCGCTCACGGACGAGCAGAGCGCCGCGATCGTGCGTACCGCCGTCGACCTTGGTCATCGGCTCGGCGCAAGGGTCGTCGCCGAGGGCGTCGAGACCGCCGAGGAGCTCGAGCTCCTGCGGCGCGCCGGCTGTGACGAGGCGCAGGGCTACCTCTTCAGCAAGCCCCTTGCGCCGGAGGATCTCGCGGCCTGGCTCCGCGCACGCAACGACCGGGGGTCGCTCACCCCGCGCTGAGGATCCGCGCGAGCGTCGCGGCCGGCACGTTCCCGCCGCTCACGAGGAGGACCATCCGCCCGCGCGCCGCGACGGCGCCGCCGCGGACGGCCGCGAGCGTCGCCGCGCCCGACGGCTCGACGAGGAGCGAGAGCCGGTCGAAGTGCTCGTACACCGCCTGCTCGATCGCGGTCTCGCTCACCGTGACGAAGCCATCGACGTATCGCCGGGCGAGCTCGACGTTCAGCGGTCCGGTGCTCTTCGCGACGAGGCGCTCGGCCACGCTGCGCGGCGCGTCGAGCGAGACCGGCCGTCCTGCGGCGACGGAGCGCGCGAGGTTGTCGGCGCCCTCGGGCTCGACGCCGATGACGCGGACGGCGCCCTTCGCGCGCTCCTTCAGCGCGAGAGCGATGCCGCAGAGCAGGCCGCCGCCGCCGACCGGCACGAGGACGGTCTCGACGTCCGGCAGGTCCTCGAGGATCTCGAGGCCGATCGTCCCCTGACCGGCGATGACGAGCGCGTCCTCGTACGGGTGCACGAAGGTCCGACCCTCCTCGCGCTCGATCTCGCGCGCGAGGGCGAGCGTGTCGTCGTAGATCCGTCCGCGGAGGAGGACGCGCGCGCCGTACGCCGCGCAGACCTCGGCGATCGCGGGAGCCACGGTCTCCGGCATCACGACGGTCGCCGAGGTGCCGAGCACATAGGCGGCGTACGCGACCCCCTGCGCGTGGTTGCCCCCGGACGCGGCGACCACACCACGACGCCGGCCGTCCGCGTCGAGCGCCGCGATGCGGTTCAGCGCGCCGCGGACCTTGAAGCTCCGCGTCGGGCGGCCGTTCTCGAGCTTCAGGTGGATCTCCGCGCCGAGCGAGCGTGACAGGAAGGGGGAGTGCTCGAGCGGCGAGCGCCGCAGGCGCTGATCGACGACGCGACGTGCGGCCTCGACGTCC
>DASUCM010000162.1:0-11650 GCA_036276035.1 Candidatus Limnocylindria bacterium
GACCTGCGGCCCGCGGTAGAGGTCCAGCAGACCGACGCTCTCGACGACCCCCTTGCCGGCGGCGCGGATCTCGCGAGCCACGTCGGCGTACGCCCGGCGCTCGTCGACGACGATCGCCAGGTCGCGGCGGGCCGGCGGGTACCGCGGGGGCGTGACGGCGCGCGGTGGATCGACGTCGGCGGCAAGGGCCGCAACATCCAGCTCCGCGAGGAAGGTGCTCGCCGGGAGGTCCCAGCGCTCCGCGACGCGCGGATCGACCTGGCCGACCGTGATCACGTCGCGGCCGCCCTTCGCGATGCGGTACGAGCGCGCAGGGTGCAGACCGGGCGCGCCGGTGGTCGTCTCGCCCTCCTCGGACAAACGCATCGCCGCATGGATGCCGAGCACCATGCCGCGGAGGTCGTCGAGGTCCCACTGGCGCGGCTGCGCGAGCCACCCATCTTCCTCGGTGCGTCCAGAGAGCAGGATCGCGCAGGTCCAGCGCTCCTCCGGCAGGTCGCTCGGCCGCGGGAGGTACGCCGGCGCGATCTCGAAGAGCGCGACGCCGTCGCGGTGACGCAGGTTCCGCTGAGCGGTGTCGTACAGGCTCGCGCGGAGCGTCGGACGCATGACCGACAGCGCGACGGTCGTCGGGTTCACGATGCGGAGCGGCGCGGGCGTGAGGCACGACCCGTCCCCCGTCAGGCGCTCCAGCCAGGCGGGATCGATCGCGGCGTACGAGACGATCTCCTGCAGCCCGAAGCCCGCGAGCAGGTCCCGCAGCCGCTCGCGGAACGTCTCGACCGGGTGGCGCTCGTGCGGCGGCAGCGGGCCCGACGGGAGCCGGGTCGGGATCCGGTCGTAGCCGACGATGCGCGCCACCTCCTCCACGACGTCCTCAGCGATGCCGACGTCCGTGCGCAGCCGGGGCGCGTCGACCTCGAGCTCGTCCTGCTTCGCGCGTACGGCGAACCCGAGCCGCTCGAGCGCGGCGACGGACTCCTCACGCGGGATGTCGACCCCGAGCACACGCGGGATGTCCGCGAAGCGGAGGCGCACCGAGCCGCGTGGCCGCGGGCTCGGGTGGACGTCGACCGCGCCGGCGACCGTCGCGCCGGCGTGCTCGCGCAGCAGCCGCACCGCGCGCGCGAGCGCGAGCGGTACGAGCTCCTCGCTGAGGCCGAGCCCGAACCGCCTCGCGGCGGCGCTGCCGCTCGAGCCCTGCAGGCTGTGGCGGTCCGCGGTGCGCCGCACGCCGAGCGGCTCGAAGGACGCGCACTCGAGCGCGACCGTGCGCGTGGTCTCCCGGATCTCGCTGTCCTCGCCGCCCATGATCCCGGCCAGGCCGAGCGCGCGCTCGTCGTCGGCGATCACGAGATCCGTGGCGTCCAGCTCGCGGTCGACGCCGTCGAGCGTGCGCAGGCGCTCGCCCTTGCGCGCCCGGCGCGCGACGAGCGCGCGACCGGCGAGGCGATCGGCGTCGTAGGCGTGCAGCGGCTGGCCGAGCTCGAGCATGACGTAGTTCGTCACGTCGACGACGACGGAGATCGGCCGCATCCCCGCGAGCGTGAGGCGCCGCTGCATCCACTCCGGGGACGGCCCGTGCCGCACGCCCTCGAGGTAGGCCGCCGCGAACCGCGGGCAGCCCGCGGCGTCGTCGATACGGACGCGGAGGAGCTTCTGGTCGAGCCTCGCCGGGAGCGGGTCGGCCTCTGGCTCGCGCAGGCGCTTCGACTCGACCGCGCTCACCTCGCGCGCGACACCGACGATCGCGAGGACGTCGGGCCGGTTCGGCGCGATCTCGCAGTGGATGACCGCGTCCCCCAGTGCGTCACGCAGCGGCGCGCCGACCTGGAGCGCAGGGTCGAGGATGAGGATGCCGTCGTGGTCCTCTCCGAGGCCGAGCTCCTTCGCCGACATGACCATGCCCTCGCTCGGCACCCCCCGCATCGGCTTCGGCTTCAGCACCGTCGGCTTGCCCGTGTGGCCATCGAGGTACGTGGCGCCCGCCTCAGCGAACGGCACGAGGTCGCCGGGCTTCATATTCATGGCACCCGTGACGACGGTCTTGCGGCGTCCCTGACCGTACTCGACGACGGCGAGCAGCAGCTTGTCCGCATCGGGGTGCTTCTCGAGCGACGCGATGCGGCCGACCCAGATCTTGTCGTCCCAGGCGCCCGTCCGCTCCACGCGATCGACCTCGGTGCCGGCCATGTGGAGACGCTGTGCGGTCGCGTCGACGTCCTCGACGTCGACGTACTCGCGCAGCCACGAGACCGGCACCTTCAGTGACGGCACTAGCTCGAGCTCCCGATCCGGCTCACACGGATTCCAGGTAGCGCAGGTCGTTCTGGTGGAAGAGGCGGATGTCGGGCGTGCCGGTCAGCAGCATCGCGAGGCGCTCGACGCCGCCGCCGAACGCGAACCCCTGGTGCTTCGCCGGGTCGTAGCCGACGCGGCGGAGCGCCTCGGGGTGGACCATCCCGCAGCCCGCCGCCTCGATCCAGGCGCTCCCGCCGCAGGTGCGGCACTTCCCCTCGTTCGTCGTGCCGGTGCCGTCGCAGGCGAAGCAGTCGAACGCGATCTCCGCAGAGGGCTCCGTGAACGGGAAGTAGTCCGGGCGGAACTTCACCTTGCGCTCGCCGCCGAACATCTGGCGGGCGAACGAGTACAGGACCCCCTTGAGGTCGGCCATCGAGAGCTGCTCGTCGATGGCGAGCCCCTCGTACTGGAAGAACACGCTTTCGTGCGTCGCGTCCGTCGCCTCGAAGCGGTAGCAGCGGCCGGGGATGCAGACGCGGACCGGAGGCTTGCGCTGCTCCATGATCCGGATCTGCATCGGTGAGGTGTGCGTGCGCAGCAGCATCGGCTGCTCCGCGTGGTCGCCGAGCGGGTTCGAGATCCAGAGCGTGTTGAACTTGTCCCGCGCCGGATGGTCGCGCGGGATGTTCAGGGCCTCGAAGTTGTAGTAATCCCACTCGACCTCGGGACCTTCGACGCTCTCGAAGCCCATCGTCGCGAGGACCCGCGAGATCTCGCGCATCGTCCGCGAGATCGGGTGGAGCCGGCCGAGGCGGATCCGGCGCGGCGGCAGCGTGAGGTCCTCGGCGCCCGCGGAGAGCTCGCGCTCGAGCGTCGCGTTCCGCAGCTCGGCGGCGCGCTGCTCGAGCGCGGCCTCGACGCGCGCTTTCGCCTCGTTCGCCGCCGCGCCGTGCGCGGGCCGCTGCTCGACGGGCAGCTTCGCGGTCTCGCGCAGCGCCCGTGTGAGCTCGCCATCCTTCCGCCCGAGGTAGCGGGCGCGGATCGTCTCGAGGGCGGCTTCGTCCGGCGCGCCGGCGATCTCGCCGAGCGCCCGGTCCGCCAGCTCGCTTACTTGGCTCATTGCGTCCTTTCAAACGAAAACGCCCTCGTCCCCAACGGGACGAAGGCGCTGCCTCCGCGGTACCACCCTGTTTGATGCCGCTCGCGCGGCACCCACTCGCTCGAGAGCGCTATCGGGCTCATCCCGGGTGACGTTTCCTCGTCACCGGCTCAGGAGCGAACTTCCCGGTCCCTGTCTCCGCTGCGGGATCTCAGTCGCGTCCCGCATTCCCTGTCGCGGCGGAGTCCCGGTACTCCTCTCCGTCTGCGCCGTCTTGGGTCGCTAGCTCGCGTTCGTCTCGCGCTTCGCCTTCGTGTCCTTCGCGAGCTCCGCGTAGTGGCGGAAGATCTTCGGGTCGCGCACGGCCATGTCCGCGAGGACCTTGCGGTCGAGCTGCACGCCCGCGGTCCGCAGCGCCGCCATCAGGCGGCTGTACGAGACGCCCGACTCGCGCGAAGCGGCGTTGATGCGCGCGATCCAGAGCGCGCGGAACTGCTGCTTCCGGGCGCGGCGGTCACGGTACGCGTACGAGAGCGCGTGGATCGCGGCCTCGCGGGCGGGACGGACGAGCTTGCGCTTCGCGCCGCGACGGCCCTCCGCCTCGGACAGCAGCTTCTTGTGCTTCTTGTGGGCGGCGACGCCGCGCTTCACACGTGACATGCGTTACCTCGTTCCAGCCGCCGCGCGGCTTCTACAGATTCGGCAGGAGCTTGCGGACCAGCTTGAGGTCGCCCTTCGAGACCAGGCCCTTCCCGGCGTGACGACGCTTGCGTGCCGCACTCTTGTGCGCGTTGAGGTGGCCCTTGTAGGCCTTCGCGCGCGTGATCTTGCCCTTGCCGGTGACGCCGAACCGCTTCTTGGCCCCGCTGTGGGTCTTCTGCTTCACGGCGTCCCCCTTCCCATCAGGCGGTCATCCGCCGTACGAGAAGTGTACGGGACTAAGCGGGTCTGCTGCGAGCGGGCGGGCGCGGCGCCGCTGCCGGACCGGGCGCCGAGGGGGCGGTCGCCGCACGCGGCGCGGGGGTCGGCGCGGTCGCGGGCCGCGGCGCGGCTGCGGGCGTCGCCGCTGCAGGTCGCGGAGCGGGGCGCGGGGCGGGCGTGCCGGCGCCTGGTCCCTGCGACGGGGGCTGCGGCGCCTGCGGGGGCGTGCCGGTGGCGCGCGGCGCGTTCTGCGTCTGCACCGGGCGGACGGGGTTCATGACCATGATCATCTGGCGGCCTTCGAGGAGCGGCATCCGCTCGATGACCCCGTGCTCCTTCAAGCGCTCGCCCATCGAGAGGAGCAGGGCTCGCCCGCGGTCCGGGTGCGCGAGCTCGCGGCCGCGGAAGCGCACCGTGATCTTCAGCTTGTCGCCCTCGTCGAGGAAGCGGGCGGCAGCCTTCATCTTCGTCTCGATGTCGTGCTCGTCGATCTTCGGCGCCATCCGGATCTCCTTCCAGATGACGGCCTTCTGCTTCTTCTTCGCTTCCTTGAGCTTCTGCTGCTCGTCGAAGCGGTACTTCCCGTAGTCGCCGATCTTGGCGACCGGCGGCTGGGCGTTCGGGGCGATCTCCATGAGGTCGAACCCCTCGCTCTGCGCGAGCGCGAGCGCACGCGGCGTCGGCACCACACCGAGCTGCTGTCCATCGGCGCCGATCAGGCGAACGGTCGGGACGCGGATCGCATCGTTGACCCGGAGTTCCGCTATCGGCGGGACTCCTTGCTGACGTGGCTCAGATCGCGTCCCGTTGGGTGAGGTCGGTCAATCGGGAGAAGGATATCACCGTCCGAGGAGCCGCTCGAGGTGCGCCTTCGTCTCCGGCCACTCCGGCTCGACCACCGAGAAGACGACCGACGTGCGGTGGGTGCCGTCCGGGCGCAAGCGCTCGCTGCGGAGCTCGCCCTCCTTCTTCGCCCCGATGCGCGCGATCGCCTGCTGCGAGCGCTCGTTCCGGACGTCCGTCTGGAGCCACACGCGGATCGCGCCCAGGCCGAAGGCATGGGACAGCAGGAGGTACTTCGCTTCCGTGTTCACCGCCGTCCGGCGGGCGCTCTTCCCGTACCAGGTGTAGCCGATCTCGAGCGAGCGCTGAACGCGGTCGATGTGCGCGTACCGCGTGGAGCCGATGACCTCGCCGTCCGGCCGCTTCACGACGAAGGGGACCTGCGTGCCGAGGACCTGCTCGTCGAGCGCCGTGCGGATGTACCGGGCGTAGCCCGCGACGCCGGCGGGCCGTCCCGCCATCCAGCGCCAGATGTCGTCCTCATCCCCCGCCTCGAAGAACTCCTGCGCGTGCTCCATCCGGAGCGGCTCGAGGCGCACGTGCTCGCCGGCGAGCGTGACCGGCGCGGGGTCGAAGGATGGTCGCGCGCGCCCTTTGACGAGGCCCATCACCGCCGCGTCGGCCCAGCCGCCATCGGTCGCGCGGATCCCGTCGCGCTCGATGCCTTCCACCTCGAAGCCGGCCTTCTTGTACGAGGCGACGGCCCGGTCGTTCGTCGCCGCGACGTGGAGCCGGATCCGGTGCATGCCGCGATCGTCCAGGAGATGCCGGATCAGGAGCCGGACAGCATCTGTGCCGAGGCCCTTGCCCCAGAGCGCCTTCTCCCCGATCCCGATGCCGATGTCCACGTTCCCGTGACGCTCGTTCAGCCGGCGGAAGTTCGCGAAGCCGATGACCGCACCGTCGTGCTCCACGGCGAAGAGCGCGGTGTCGGGCGCCGCGGGGTCGGCGGCCTGGAAGCGGGCCCAGAAGGCGCGCGCCTCATCGAGAGACATCGGCCCGTGCCAGCCGCCCCACTGGTGGGTCTGGAACTCCTCGTCACTGAACCAGCGCGACAGGTGGGCTGACTCCGCTTCGGTCATCGCTCGCAGCGTGACGCGGTCGCGGGTGAGGACGGGCAGGCTCACGCGCCGGCATCCTCGAGCGGGACGATGTCCGGCGGCTCGCCCGGATCGAAGTCGTGCGGGAGCGCCTTCGTGTCGCGCTCCTGGACGACGCGGGCGATGAAGTCGTCCAACGCGACGCCTCGCTCCTCCTGCCCCTGCCCCGCGCCGCGCTTGCGCACGGACACCTGCCGCACCGCGGCCTCCTTGTCGCCGACGACGAGGATGTAGTTCGGCCGTCCGTGCTGCGCCTCGCGTACCTTCATGCGGAGGTCACCGGGCTGCGGGTCGAGGGCGACTCGGATCCCCTGCTTGCGCAGGAGCGCCGCGATCTCGTCGGCGTACCCGCGCGCGGACTCGCGCACGGGGATGATCGCGACCTGCTGCCACGCGAGCCACAGCGGGAAGTTCCCCGCGTAGTGCTCGATGAGCCCGCCGACGAAGCGCTCGAGGCTGCCGAACAGGACGCGGTGGATCATCACCGCGCGCTCGCGCTGCCCCTGCTCGTTCACGTACGTGACGTCGAAGCGCTCCGGCAGCTGCATGTCGATCTGGATGGTCGGTCCCTGCCACTCCCGGCCGATCGCGTCCTTCACCTTGATGTCGATCTTCGGGGCGTAGAAGGTGCCGCCGCCCTCGTCCATGCGGTACCGCACCTTCCGGCATTCGAGCGCCTGGCGCAGCGCGCCTTCAGCGCGATCCCAGTCGGCGTCGCTGCCGAGGCGCTTCTCCGGACGTGTCGAGAGATACACGACCGGATCGCGATAGCCAAAGACCTCGAGGAACTCCATGACGAGGTCGTACACGCCGGCGATCTCGTCCTGCGCCTGCGCCCAGGTGCAGAAGATGTGCGAGTCGTCCTGCGTGAAGCCGCGCACGCGCAGCATCCCGTGGAGCGCGCCGCCGCGCTCGTAGCGGTAGACCGTGCCGAGCTCGCCGATGCGCATCGGCAGCTCGCGGTAGGAGTGCCCGCGCGCCTGGTAGACCTTGATGTGGCCCGGGCAGTTCATCGGCTTGATCCAGAAGTTCTGGTCGAGCGCGAGCGGGCCGTACATGTTCTCGCCGAACTTCTCGAGGTGACCCGAGCGCTGGTAGATCCGCTCGTGGCCGATGTGGGGCGTGTACACGAGCTGGTAGCCGCGCTCGTGGTGGACCCGGCGCCACCAGGCCTCGAGCTCCTCGCGGACGGTCGCGAGGTTCGGCAGCCACAGCACGAGGCCGGATCCGAGCTCGTCGTCGATGTCGTAGAGCTCCAGGTCCTTGCCCAGTCGACGGTGGTCACGGCGCTCGATCTCCCGGAGGCGCTCGAGGTACGCGTCGAGCTCGGCCTGCGACGGCCAGACCGTGCCGTACACGCGCTGGAGCTGCGCGTTCTTCTCGTCGCCGCGCCAGTACGCGCCCGCGATCGAGAGCAGCTTGAACGGACCGATCTTGCCGGTCGTCGCGACGTGCGGGCCACGGCAGAGGTCGACGAAGTCCGCGTGCTGGTAGATCGACACGCCCGCATCCGACACGGCGTCGTCCGTGGGGGCGACGTCCGCGCGGTCGCCCGCGCTGAGCTTCTGGATCTGGTCGACCTTGTAGTCCTGGCGCCGCTCACCGAAGAACCGGAGCGCCTCGGGCACCGGCAGATCGCGGTGCTCGAACGGGACGTCGCGCTTCACCATCGCCGCCATGCGCTCCTCGATCTTGCCGAGGTCGTCCGGCGTGAGCGCGCGCGGCAGCTCGAAGTCGTAGTAGAAGCCGTCGGCGACGGGCGGCCCGAAGCCGAACTTCGCGTCCGGGAAGAGCTCGAGCACCGCGCCCGCCATGACGTGCGCGGTCGAGTGCCGCAGCGCGTAGAGCGCTTCCGGCCCGTGGTCCGCCTTGCGATCGAGCTTCGCCATCTGGGCACCTCCCGCGAATAGAAACGCCCGCTTCGTCATCTGGGACGAGCGGGCTCTCGCGGTTCCACCCAGCTTCCGCCGCGTAGTTGCGGCGGCGCTTCATTTCCGGCGGTACGGGGCCGGACCCACATCGCTCGGCGGGTGGTCGCCACTTCCCGGCACCTGCCGGGCTCTCACCACCCCGGCTCGCTGTCAGGACCGCACGGAAGCGCGTCGTCCCGCGTTATCGCGAGGGGGCGAGGATAGCAGTGCGCTGGCGGCGCTTGCTAGGATGCCCGGTCGAGGGAAGGTGTCGGCGCAGGAATCGGGGCTGATCCACTACCGCTGCACTGCCGCCACGCACCAGCAGGGCGTCGAGGGACGGACCGCCGACACGCTGACGGTGCACGACGGCAAGTGGTCCTATTGCCCGAAGGACATCCGCGAGAAGGACCACGTCTGGGAGCCCACGGGCGGCGTGCGGATCGAGCTCCTCCGGCGCGGCTCGCCGACCATCAACCTCGATCTCGACGTGCGGCCGCACCTGGGCACGAAGCCGGCGTCGACGCCGGCAGGCCGGGCCACCCCGAGCGCGAGCGACGGCGGCACCGTCCGCAAGCGGACGACGAAGCGGTAGCACACTGTCGGTGGTGACCGCCGACCGGTCGTACACCGAAGCGAATGACCGCGAGCGGTCCCGCATGCGCGCCATCGTCGAGCGGCTGAGCGATGACGACCTGCGCCGTCCGGTGAACCCGGACTGGACCATCGCCGCGGTCCTCTGCCACATCGCGTTCTGGGACGGCCGCGCGCTCGCGCTCACGGAGAAGCTCGAGCGGGGCGTGCCGTTCTCCGAAGGCGACGCCGAGCCGGAGGACGTCGCGTGGATCAACGACGCGACGCGGCCCCTCCTCCACGCGATCCCGCCGCGCGACGCGGCGGCGGTCGCGCTGCGGATCGCCGACGAGACCGACCGGCGGGTCGCGGCGCTCCCGCCCGAGCTGCGCGCCCGCACCTGGCCGGCGGACCGGCGGAGTCCGCTCAACCCGCTCCGCGCGGCGCACCGCGCCGAGCATCTCGAGGAGATCGAGGCCGCGCTCGGGCGGTGACTGATGCGCTGGCGTTCGAAGACGCCAGCAAGCGCTACCGCAACGGCGTGCTCGCGCTCGACGGCGTGTCCTTCGCCATCAGAGAGGGGGCGCGAACGTGCCTGCTCGGCCCGAACGGCGCCGGCAAGAGCACCGCGGTCCGTCTCCTCCAGGGCGCGCTGCGCCCGACCCGCGGCCGCGTGACCCTGCTCGGCTCGACGCTCGACGACCCCGGCTATCCGGAAGGACGTCGCCGCACCGGCATCGTGCCGCAGCGTCCCGGCATGTACCCCGACCTCACCGTCGACGAACACCTCACGCTCGCGCGGCGTCTCTACGGTCGCGGAGACCTCGACGCGACGGTCGAGGCCTTCGGCCTCGGGCCACACCGCGCGAAGACGCTCGCAAGCCTCTCCGGCGGGTTCCAGCGACGCGTCGTGCTCGCCACGGCGTTGCTCTCGCGCCCCGACGTGCTGCTCCTGGACGAACCGACCGTGGGCCTCGATCCGGTCGCCGCCCACGACGTCGAAGCCATGCTGCGCGACGCCATGCGGGGCCGCACGACCCTGCTCTGCACCCATGACCTCGCCGAGGCGGAGACGCTGTGCGACGAGGTCATCATCCTGCGCGACGGCAAGGTCCTGATCCACGAGCGGATCGCCGTCCTTCGGGAGCGCGTCGGTGGGCGCGTCCGACTTCAGGCACGATCCCCGGACTCGCTGCGCGCGGCGCTGACGGCGCGCGGAGTGGCCTGGACCCCCGATGGCGAGGCGGTGCTCGTCGCCCTCGACGCGCAGCGTGACCTGCCCGACCTGCTGCGTGCGCTCCTCGCGGCGGGCGTGGACGTCTTCGGGTCGACGCCGCTCACGGTGACGCTCGAGGAGCTGTTCCTCGAGGCCGTGCGGCAGTGAGCCCGGTCCGCGCGCTGTTCGACAAGGAGCTCCGGCAGCTTGGGCGCAGCCGCGGCGCGCTCGTGAGCGGGACGCTCCTGCCGCTATTTCTCCTCGTGATCGTCCCGCTTCCGCAGCTCGCGGGGCTTCGGGCAACGCCCGCTCTGGTGCGCGAAGGTCTCCCTCTGCCGCCCGGCTTCTCCGACCTCGGCGATCCCGGGCGCCTGTTCGCGCTGCTCCTCTATCCCCTCTTCGTGACGATCACCGGCCTCATCGTCCCGTCGCTCGCGGCGACGTACGCCGTCGTCCAGGAGCGGGAACGCCGCACGCTGGAGCTGCTCGTAGCGCTGCCGGTGTCGGTCAGGCAGATCCTCACGGCGAAGCTGCTCTCGCTGCTTGGCCTCGGCGTCGTGCTCGTCGTCCCCTTCTTCGCGATCGGGGTGACGATCCCGCTCATCGTGCGCGCGCTCACCACGTGGCAGGCTGTCCTGCTGCTCCTGCTGCTCGGCGCCGCGCTCGTCTGCTCGACCTGCGTCGCGCTCGTCCTGGCGCTGCTCGCCAAGGACTTCCGTACGGCGAATAACCTCAACGGCGTCCTGTTCCTGCCGATCATGATGCTGACGGCCGGCGTGCTGCTGGCAGTGCCCGGCGAGGGGAAGCTCGTCGTCCTGTCCGCCGCGTTGCTGGGGTGCGGCGCCCTCGCGATCGTGATCGCCACACGCTGGATCAGCTTCGAGCGATACCTCGAGTAGCCGCTACGCGGCAGCCGAGCCGGGGCCGCGGAAGTGGGAACGGCCGTAGTGCGCCCATTCGTCCTGTCGCGGTGCGCGGCCGGTCCCGGCGGAGCGCTCGAACTCGAGCTCGAGCGCGTCCATCGAGAGCCGTGTGCCGGCGCTGTCGAGCAGCGTGAGAAAGGCCTCGAACTCGGCCGGAGTGAAGGAGATCGCGCAGGCCGGCTCCCCCGCACCGCGCGACCAGCCGATCGTCAGGGGGTGCCTCGGATCACCGCCGACCTGGACCTGCAGCCCGCGGCCGTCCGTCATCGGGATCTCGCCGATCGTTGTCAGATCGTTGCGCATGGCCCCACCTCTTCCCGTACCAGAGCCTCGCAGGAATGAGGCCGTGGCCCCGGCGCTGAAGGGCCCGTTCGGCGAGTCGATGGTCCTATTGCGCTTGCGCTCTCGTCGTTCCGGTGGGGTCTAGTGGGCTCGAATCAGTTGGACGAATTTAGCGCGGCGGGCAGGTCCAACCGCCGCGTCATCGAGCAGAAGGATCGCGACGGACAATCGGTGCGTGAAGGCGATAGGCACTTGGCTTGGCCTGCTGTTGGCGTCGACCAGCGCGTGTGGGCAGGTGGCGCCTGGGCCGACCGAGTTGAGCGACCCCGTGTGCCCAGCGGCCCGACACCGGATCCTTGGAATGAGCTCGGTGATCCTGCGCGCGGACCGCGTCGAGGCAAAACGCATGACTGCTAAGGAGTTCACGGACGCAGTTGGTGGAGAGCTCCCGATCCAGTCAGACCCTGGGACGCTCGTATGCGTCGTGGCCGTGGCGGGTGACATCCGTCAGCCAAGTGGGCAACTCCCAGTTCCTCCGCGCA
>DASUCM010000163.1:0-4878 GCA_036276035.1 Candidatus Limnocylindria bacterium
ACGATCTTCTCGACGCGCGGGATCTCCATGACGTTCGTGTACGAGAACGTCTTCTGGAGCTCGTCGCGCACCGTCGCCTCGTAGCGCTCCTTCAGAGCGGACTGGATCGGCATCTATTCCTTCTCCGCGGCGATCGGCTGATCGCACTGCTTGCAGAAGCGCTCTTTCTCGTCCTCGTCGAAGCGGTGGCCGACGCGCGTCGGCTTGCCGCAGTGCGGGCAGACGAGCATCACCTTCCCGGTCGCGAGCGGAGCGGGCTGCTCGATGATCCCGCCCTTCACGTTGCGCTGCGGGTTCGCCTTGGTGTGGCGCTTCTGGATGTTCACGCCGGCGACGACGACGGCGTTGTCGTCGACGTGCACTTCCTGCACGGTCCCGCGCTTCCCGCGGTCCTTGCCCGTGATGACGATGACCTCGTCGCCCTTCCGGATGCGCAGTCCCGTTGCCACTAGAGCACCTCCGGCGCGAGCGAGACGATCTTCATGAAGTTGCGCTCGCGCAGCTCGCGCGCGACCGGCCCGAAGATGCGGGTGCCGCGCGGCTGGTTCTGGGGGTTCAGGAGGACCGCGGCGTTGTCGTCGAAGCGGATCTGCGACCCGTCGGCGCGGCGGTACTCCTTCGTCTGGCGCACGACGACGGCGCGGACGACCTCGCCCTTCTTCACGCCCGAGTTCGGGATCGCGTTCTTCACCGTGGCGATGAACACGTCGCCGATCTCGGCCGGCGAGCCGGTCGAGGTCCCGAGCACCCGGATGACCGAGAGCTCGCGTGCGCCGCTGTTGTCCGCACAGCGGACGCGCGTGTATGGGCGGATCACGAGGACTTCTCCCCGTCGGTGTCGTCCGCGTCGCCCTCGTCGCCCTCGGCACCGACGCCGGCAGGCTGCTCGGGCTTCGCGAAGATCTCGTCGACGCCCTCCTGGGCCTCGAGCTGCTTCTCGATGTCCGCGACGAGCGGCGCGGCCGCGCCGGCCTCGCCGGCGCGCGAGATGACCTCGATGACGCGCCAGCGCTTCGTCGCGCTGTAGGGGCGGCTCTCCTGGATGCGCACGAGGTCGCCCGCGAGGACGTCGCCGTCCTCGGCGTGCGCGGCGAAGCGCTTCCCGACGCGGAGCGCCTTGCGGTACAGCGGGTGCTGGCGCATGCGCTCGACCTCGACGATGACGGTCTTCTCCATCTTCGCGGAGACGACCATGCCGACCTTCGTGCGGCGACGCGTCTTCGGCGCCGTGCCGCGCGAGGCCTCGCCGGCCGCGGGCGCGGCCTTGCGGCGCACCGTCGTGCGCTTCGCCACCGTCTTCAGCGGCGCCGCGGTCTTCTTCTCCACCGCGGGCGCGGCGGTCTTGCGGGCGACGGTCTTGCGCGGTGCGGCCGCCGTCGTCTTCTTCGTCACGGTCTTCGTCGCGGTCGTCTTCTTCGCGGCCGCGGTCGTCTTCTTCTCAGCCATTCGTGGTCCCTTCGCCCGCGGCGCGCTCCTGCATGACGGTGAGCACGCGGGCAATGCGGCGGCGCGCCGCCGGCATCTGCCGGTAGTTCTTCAGCTGGCGCGTGGCGAGCTGGAAGCGCACGTTGAACAGCTCTTCCTTCGCCGTCTTGAGCTCGTCCTGGAGCTCGGGATCAGACAGCCGCCGCATGTCCTTCAACTGCACCTGCATCACCTTCCCGTGCGAGGAACTTCACCTTGATCGGCAACTTGTACGAGGCGAGTCGCATCGCCTCCTTGGCGAGCGCGTGGTCGACGCCCGAGAGCTCGAAGAGGATCCGGCCCGGGCGCACGACCGCGACCCAGTGGTCGGGCGCGCCCTTTCCGGAGCCCATCCGGACCTCGGCCGGCTTCTTCGTGACCGGCTTGTCCGGGAACACGCGGATCCAGACCTTCCCACCGCGCTTCAGGTGGTGGACGATCGCGCGCCGCGCGGCCTCGATCTGGCGCGCCGTCATGTGACACGGCTCCTGCGCCTGCAGGCCGTAGTCGCCGAAGGCGAGCGTCGCGCCGGAGCGCGCAGCGCCCTTCATGCGGCCGCGCTGGAACTTGCGGAACTTGAGGCGCTTGGGCTGCAGCACTTAGGCACCACCTGCCGGGCGCGGGTTCGGGAGCGGGCTCGGCATGGGCGGGTTCGCGGTGGGCTGGATGCCCGGGCCCGCCGGCGCGGCCGTGACCGCGGGGCGCGGCGCGGCGGCCGGCGCGTTCGCCTGCACCTGACGCGGTGCGGGCTCGATGTCGCCGCGGTAGATCCAGGCCTTCACGCCGATCGTGCCGAAGGTCGTCTTCGCGATCGCGCGGCCGAACTCGATGTCGGCGCGGAGCGTGTGCAGGGGGACGCGGCCCTCGCGCTCCCACTCGCGTCGGCTCATCTCGGCGCCGCCGAGGCGGCCGGCGACCATGAGGCGGACGCCCTTCGCGCCCGACTTCATCGAGCGCTGGACGGTCTGCTTCAGGACCTTGCGGAACGAGACGCGGCGCTCGAGCTGCTGCGCGACGTTCTCGGCGATGAGCTGCGCGTCGACCTCGGGGTAGCGGATCTCGAAGATGTTCACCTTCACCTGCTTGCCCGTGGTCTTGCCGAGGACCTGGCGCAGCTCCTCGACCTTCGCGCCGCCCTTGCCGATGACGACGCCCGGCTTCGCGGTGTTGATCGTCACCGTCACCTGGTTCGTCGAGCGCTCGATGTCGATGCGCGAGATCGCGGCGTCACGCAGGCGGCCGCGGATGGCCTTGCGGATGGTGAGGTCCTCCCGCAGCAGCTCGCGGTAGTTCTTGTGACCCGCGTACCACTTCGCGTTCCACGTCTTCGTGAACCCGAGGCGGAAACCGCCCGGATGCGTCTTCTGTCCCATTAGGACTCCTTCTCGTCCACGACGATCGTGATGTGCGCGGTGCGGTGCAGCTTCGTGTCGCGGCGCCCGCGGCCGCGCATCCACACGCGCTTCATGCGCGGACCCTCGTCCGCGAGCGCGCGCTTCACGTACATCTCGCGCAGGTCCAGGTTGAAATTGTTCTCCGCGTTCGCCGCCGCCGAGCGCAGGACGCGGCTGATCATCGGCGCCGAGCCCTTCGGCAGGTGCTGGAGGATGGACATCGCCTCCTCGACCGACTTCCCCTTGATGAGGTCGGCGACGAGGCGCGCCTTCCGCGGCGACACGCGCTGGAACTTCGCGACGGCACGGACCTCCATCTAGGCGCCCGCCTTCACTGCGGTCGAGCGCTCGGGCGCGGCCGCGGCCGCGCGCGAGTGACCCTTGAAGATCCGCGTCGGCGCGAACTCGCCGAGCTTGTGGCCGACCATGTTCTCGGTGATGAAGACCGGCACGTGACGCCGGCCGTCGTGCACCGCGATGGTGTGGCCGACCATCGTCGGGAGCACCGTCGAGGCGCGCGACCAGGTCTTCACGACCTTCTTCTCGTTACGGCTGTTCAGCGCGTCGATCTTCTTCGTGAGCGACTCGTGCACGAACGGCCCCTTCTTGGTGGAACGACTCATCTACTTCTTCCCCCGCTTCTTCTGGGGCTTGATGACCCAGCGGTCCGTGCTCGGGTTGTTCCGCGTCTTCAGGCCCATCGCCGGCTTGCCCCACTTCGTCTGCGCCATGCCGCCGACGGGCGACTTCGCCTCGCCGCCGCCGTGCGGGTGGTCGCGCGGCGACATGACGACGCCGCGCACCTTCGGGCGCAGGCCCATCCGGCGCTTGTGCCCGGCGCCGCCGACCTTCTGGTTCTCGTGCTCGAGGTTCCCGATCTGGCCGACCGTCGCGCGGCAGCGCACGTGCACGATCCGGATCTGCCCCGAGGGGAGACGGATCTGCGCGTACTCGCCTTCCTTCGCGACGAGCTGCGCGACGCCGCCCGCCGAGCGCACCATCTGCGCGCCGCGGCCGGGCTGGAGCTCGATGCAGTGGATCTGCGTGCCGGTCGGGATGTGCTCGATCGCGAGCGTGTTCCCGAGGCGCGCTTCGGCGTCCGGACCGGACAGCACCGTGTCGCCGACCTTCAGGTCGAGCGGCGCGATGATGTAGCGCTTCTCGCCGTCCTTGTAGACGAGGAGCGCGAGGCGCGCGGAGCGGTTCGGGTCGTACTCGATCGCGCCGACCTTCGCCGGGATCCCGTCCTTGTCGCGCTTCCAGTCGATGATCCGGTAGCGCCGGCCCTCGCCGCCGCCGCGGTGGCGCGCGGTGACCTTGCCCTGCGCGTTGCGGCCGCCCGAGCGCTGCTTGCGCTCGGTGAGCGCGCGCTCCGGCTTCTTCCCCTTCGTCAGCTCCTCGAACGAGGCCGACTGGCGGAAGCGCCGGACCGGCGTCATCGACTTGTACTTCTTCAGCGGCATGCCGTTAGACCCCTTCCACGAAGTAGCGCTCGATGCGCTGGCCTTCGGCGAGCGTGACGGTGGCCTTCTTCCAGTCGGAGGTCTTCGAGATGCGGCGGCCGACGCGGCGCGTCTTGCCCTTCACGATCATGGTGTGGACGTCGATGACGTCGACCTTGAAGGCGTCCGCGACCGCTTCCGCGATCTCGAGCTTGTTCGCCGCCTTCGCGACCTCGAACGTGTAGCGGCCGGTGTTCGTCCCGGCCATCGACTTCTCGGTGATGATCGGGCGCTTCAGCACGAGCGTGTTGCCCTTCATCGCGCCGCCTCCGCCGTCTCGGCGCCCGCCCGGCGCTCGAGCGCGTCGAGCGCGCCGCGCGCGACGAGCAGCGTCTCCCCGTTCAGGAGATCGGAGAGCTGGAGCGAGGTCGTCGAGCGGAGCTGCACGCCCGTGAGGTTCGCGAGGGCGCGGCCCGCCGTGTCGGCGACGCCGTCCGCGACGATGACCGTCTTGCCGGTGTCGCCGATCTGCGCGAGCCACTCGTGCATCGCGCTCGTCTTCGGCTGGTCGCCGTTCG
>DASUCM010000164.1:0-22528 GCA_036276035.1 Candidatus Limnocylindria bacterium
CTTGTCCGCGTCGAGGATCGCGACGAGCGTCACCTCCGGAAGGTCGATGCCCTCGCGCAGGAGGTTCACCCCGACGACGACGTCGTACACGCCGAGGCGCAGGTCGCGGAGGATCTCGATGCGCTCGATGGTCTCGATCTCGGAGTGGAGGTACTGGACCTTGATCCCCATCTCGCGGAGGTAGTCGGAGAGGTCCTCGGCCATCTTCTTCGTGAGCGTGGTGACGATGGCGCGCTGCCCCGCCCTCACGCGCAGGCCGATCTCGTGAAGGAGGTCGTCGATCTGCCCCGCGGTCTTCCGCACGGAGATCTCGGGCTCGAGGAGTCCGGTCGGGCGGATGATCTGCTCGACGAAGCGCGAGGTGCCCCCTGCCTTCTCGGTCTCGTACGGCCCGGGCGTCGCCGACACGTAGATGACCTGGTCGAGCCGGTCCTCGAACTCGGCGAAGGTGAGCGGGCGGTTGTCGAGGGCGCTCGGCAGGCGGAACCCGTAGTCGACGAGGATCTCCTTGCGCGCGCGGTCCCCTCCCCACATGCCGCCGACCTGCGGGATGGCGATGTGCGATTCGTCGACGAACATGAGGAAGTCCGGCGGGAAGTAGTCGAGGAGCGTCCACGGGCGGCTCCCGGCGGGCCGGCGCGCGAGGTGACGGGAGTAGTTCTCGACGCCGGCGCACGTCCCGGTCTCCCGCAGCATCTCGATGTCGAAGTTCGTGCGCTGCCGCAACCGCTGAGACTCGAGGAGGCGGCCCTGCTTCTCGAGCTCGGCGAGGCGCTCCTCGAGCTCCGCCTCGATGTCCTTGATCGCCTCCATGAGCTTGTCCCGGGGCGTCACGAAGTGCCGCGCCGGGTAGATGTCGACGCGGTCGCGTTCAGCGAGGAGCTCACCGGTGAGCGGATCGATCTCGGTGATGCGCTCGACGACGTCGCCGAAGAACTCGATGCGGACGGCGAGGTCCTCGTACGCGGGATGGATCTCCAGCGTGTCGCCCCGCACGCGGAACGTGCTGCGCGCGAACGCCTGGTCGTTGCGCGCGTACTGGATGTCGATGAGGTGGCGGAGGACCTTGTCGCGCCGCTCGCGCTGGCCCTTCTGGAGCCGCACCGTCACCGAGCCGTAGTCCACCGGCGCGCCGATGCCGTAGATGCACGAGACGGAGGCGACGATGATGACGTCGCGGCGCTCGAAGAGCGCGCGGGTCGCCGCGTGGCGCATCCGGTCGATCTCCTCGTTGCGCGAGGAGTCCTTCTCGATGTAGGTGTCGCTCCGCGCGATGTACGCCTCGGGCTGGTAGTAGTCGTAGTACGAGACGAAGTACTCGACCGAGCTCTTCGGGAAGAACTCCTTGAACTCGCCGTACAGCTGGGCCGCGAGCGTCTTGTTGTGCGCGAGGACGAGCGCCGGCCGACCCGACTCGGCGATGACCTTCGCCATCGTCACGGTCTTGCCGGAGCCCGTGACGCCCAGAAGGACCTGGTGCTTCTCCTTCCTCGCGAGCCCGCGCAGCAGCGCTTCGGACGCGCGCTCCTGGTCGCCCGCGAGCGGCCAGGGCAGCTCGAGAGCGAAGCGGGCGGGGCCCAGCGGACGATCGAGCGGAACGGTCAGCGCGTCGGTGGACGGCACGGCATCTCCGATGATAGAACGGGCGTTCTGGTCAGACAGTGACGCGTTCGAGACCTGATTGTAGGCGCCAGCCGTTGTAGCGGCGGGCTACACGGCGCTAGGGTTCCACCAAGCACCGGAGGGAAGGCATTCGTGGAAGACCGTTCGAAGAGGCGCGCGCGACTCATCCTGATCGTCGGCTTTCTGTTGGCCCTGCTGGCAGCCGTGGGGACGTTCGTCGTGGCGTCTGGCGGGCAGCAGGCGGCACCGCAGGCAGTGCCGACGACCGACGTCCTGGTCGCCGCGCGCGACATCGCGCCGAAGACGCAGGTGGCCGCCGCCGATCTGAAGGTCGTGAAAGTGAACAGCGACGCTGTCCCGGTCACCGCGCTCACGGCGGCCCAGCAGACCGAGGTGATCGGCAAGGTCGTCACGTTCCCGATCCAGACCGGTGAGTTCATCCTCAGCGGCAAGTTCGCCGCGACGGGTGCCGCGACGTTCACCGTCTTCCCGCCGAACGTCTCGGCCGCGCCTGGCGGCGCCCTGCCCCCTGGCACGCCGAACTACCGCGCGATGTCGATCACCGTCCCTGACCAGTTCGCCGTCGGTGGCGCACTGCAGGTCGGCGATCTCGTCGACGTCATGTACACGCTCAACTTCGACCCGACCAAGTACTTCGTCGCGCAGACCGGCGTCGTCGCCGGCAGCCCGCAGGACACCCGCACGATCGACTTCTCGGCGAAGATCATCCTCGAGCGGGTCCCGATCATCGCGAGGACGCTCGCCGTGTACACGATCCGCACCGACTCGACGACCGCCGAGCGGCTCGCGTACCTGCAGGCGGTCGGGGCGCAGATCCAGCTCCTGCTCCGCGCGCCGGCCGACGACCGAGCGGTACGGACCGAGGGCGCGACCTTCGCGCCGGTCTACCGCACCTTCGCCTTCCCGGTGCCGCAGAAGATCACTCCCTAGCCGCGCGGATCTCGCGCCACGCGCGCTCGACGGCGGCGCGCGTGGCGTCGCGATCGCCGTCGTTCACGATGACGGTGTCGGCGGCGGCGAGGAACTCGTCGTCGCTCGCCTGATTGCGCAGCCGCGACAGCGCGTCCTCCTCGCTCACCCCGCGCCCGGCGAGGCGTGAGAGGAGCGTCGGCCGTGGCGCGATGACGACCCAGGTCCGGTCGCACGCGCGGTGGAGCGGGGTACCCAGCAGCTTGATCGCCTCGACGACGAGCACCTCGCCGTCCGCCATCTTCCGTGCCTCGAGGATCCGGGCGATGACGCGCGGGTGGAGGATGCGCTCGAGCGCTTCGAGCTCGCGCGGGTCGGAAAAGACCTTCTCCGCGAGCTTCCGCCGGTCGACCTCCTTGTCCGGGCCGAGGATCTCGGTCCCGAACCGCTGGATCACCGCGCTGTAGCCGACCGTCCCGCGGAGGAGCTCGTCGCGCGCGATCGCGTCCGCGTCGAGCACCTTCGCGCCGAGCTCGCGCAGCATGCCCGCGACGGTCGACTTCCCCGCCCCGATGGGACCGGTGAGCCCGACGACGAACGCGGTCAGGTCCGCTCCTCCTCGTGCTTGGCCCACTCGTCGTACAGCTCGCGGAGCGCGCGGGCTGTCTGCGCGTGCTCCTCGCCGATGCGCCGCGTCTCCATGTAGTTGCCGGCCTGCGCGATCTCCGCGACCTTCGCCTCGAGCTGGCGGAGCTGGAGCTCCATCGACTCGATGCGGGCCTCGAGAGCGCGCGCACCTTCCACTTTCCTCGGGCGGGACGCGGTGGTCCGGCGGCTGGGCGTCTTGGCCGGTGCGGGTGCCCGCGCAGCGGAGGGTCGGGCCGCGGAACGCGGCCCGTGCGCGCTCGTCTTCCCGCGGGCGGCCGTCGCGGAAGCTCCTCCGCCAGCGGGCGCCCGCACCGGCCCACCCAGCGAGAGGCTGGACCCTCGCACCACCGGCGCGTCACCTCGCTTCACAGCGCTCCAGTTCCCTTCGTAGGCCGTGAGCGCGCCGTCCGCCGCGAGCCAGACCTCGGTCGCGAGCTTGTCGATGAAGTAGCGGTCGTGGCTGACGGCGATCATGGCGCCGCCGTAGCCGGCGAGGACCTCCTCGAGCGCCTCGCGGGCGGCGAGGTCGAGGTGGTTCGTCGGCTCGTCGAGCACGAGCAGGTTCGCGTGCCGGACCGAGAGCCGCGCGAGCGCGAGCCGCGTGCGCTCGCCGCCGGAGAGCACGCCGACGCTGCGGAACACCTCCTCGCCGCGGAAGAGGAATCGCGCGAGCACCCCACGCGCGCTCTCCTCGTCAAGCCCGCTCGCATTGCGCAGCGAGTCGAGGACCGACTCGTCGCCCATGAGCTCGGCCTGCGCCTGCGCGAGGAACGCGACGCGCGCCGTCGGAGCGGAGGAGACGTAGCCCTCGATCGCCGGCAGGTCGCCCACGAGCGTCCGCACGAGCGTCGTCTTCCCGGCACCGTTCGCGCCAGCGACCGCGATCCGCGCCGCGCGCTCCACGCGGAGCCCCGGTGTCCGGAGCACGACGCGGTCCTTGTGGCCAACAGCGAGCGGCGTGGTCTCGATGACGACGTCCCCGGCGAGGTGCGCCGCCTCGAGGCTCCAGGTGTGCGCGGCCGCCTGCTCCGGCGCCTCGACGCGCTCGAGCCGCGCGACCTGCTTTGCCCGCCCCCGCGACTGCTTCGAGAGCTGGTCGGCGCGGTGCTTGTCGATGAAGGCCTGCTGCCGCGCGATCTCCTGCGCCTGGCGGTCCGCCACCTTGCGCTGCACTTCTTCGTTCTCCGCGCGCTGGCGCGCGTAGCGCGAGTAGCCGCCGCGGTACTCGACGACCGTCCCGTGCTCGAACGAGAGCGTCCGCGAGGTCACGCGGTCGAGGAACCAGCGGTCATGGCTGCTCACCAGAACGGTCAACTCTTGTTCTACAAGGAACTTCTCCAGCCATTCGAGCGCCGAGAGATCGAGGTGGTTCGTCGGCTCGTCGAGCAGCAGGATGTCGGGGTCGTCGAGCAGCAGCCGGGCAAGGCCGAGCCGCGTGCGCTCGCCGCCGGAGAGCGTGGAGACCTCGCGCTGCGCGAGCGGCAGGAGCCCGAGGCCGCCGAGCACCCGCGAGACCGTCGCGTCGAAGTCGTAGCCGCCGGCGTGCTCGAAGTGGTGCTGCGCGTCGGCGTACCGCTCGAGCGCCTCGGGATCCGCCACGTGCAGGCGCGCCTCGAGCGAGCGGAGCTCGGCCTCGAGCTCGCGCAGGTGCGTCGCCGCGCCGCGGGCGTGCTCCTCGACCGTGCCGTCCACGTCGACGAGCAGCTCCTGCTGCAGGAAGCCGATGCGCGTGCCACGTGCGACGGCGACGGTCCCCGCGTCGGGCTCGTCGATGCCCGCGGCGATCCGCAGCAGGCTCGTCTTGCCGCAGCCGTTCGGCCCGACGAGGCCCGCCCGGTCGCCGTGCGCGAGGCGGAACGACACGTCGCCGAAGACGAGGCGGTCGGCGTAGCGTCGCGCGACGGCCTGGACGGCAAGGACGCTCATGCGCCGCGTGCCGATCGGCGCGGCGGCGGCAGGCCGGGCCCGATGACGTGCCAGTGCATATGCGGCGTCACGCCCGGCGCGGACGAGTTCGCCTCGATACGGAAGCCCTGCTCGTGCAGGCCCACGGACCTCGCAACGGCCTGCACCGCGCGGATCATCGCCTGCAGCAGCTGCGGGTCGGCGGCCTCGTCCGCCATGAGCCCGGCGACGTGCTTCTTCGGGATGACCACCGCGTGGGCGACGTAATCGGGGACGGGATGCTCGAACGCGAGCACGAGGTCGTCCTCGTGGATGACGTGGACCTTCAGCTTCCCGCTCAGCACGTCCTCGCAGTACCAGTCCCGCTTCTTCCCCTGCGCGTCCACGAGCGATCCACGTGGGTCGATCCGCGTGATCGTCGCGGCCGCGAGCGGCGGCTGCTGCTCCAGCGCCGCGAGGACCGCCGTCCGGACCTGGTCCATCGTGACGCCGAGGGACTCGATGATCCCCGAGGCGATCCCCTCGCCCTCGCGGGCGAGGCCGAGCAGCAGGTGCTCGGTGCTGACGATCGAGGAGCGCAGCTTCCGCGCTTCGTCGATACCGAGCTCGATGAGCTTCTTCGTCCGTGGCGAGAGCGTGATCTCGCTCGGGCTCGTGGGCTCCTTTCCCCGCCCGACGATGAACTCCACCGCCGTCCGGACCCTGTTCAGCTCGATCCCCAGCGTCGTGAGGACCTGCCAGGCGACGCCTTCGCCTTCGCGGATCAGGCCGAGCAGGATGTGTTCGGTGCCGATGTAGTTGTGTTCGAAGCGGATCGCCTCGTCCTGCGCGAGCGCGAGGATGCGCTTGGCGCGATGGTCGAAGCGGTCGAACGGTCCCCCCGTTCCGCGGACCGGGGTAGCCGCGGCCTCTTGCGCAGCGCCGCTGGACTGTCCGAGCGTCGTGATGACCTGCTGCCGGACGCTCTCGAGGGACAGGCCGAGCGACTCCAACAGGCCCGACGCGGTGCCTTCGCCTTCGCGCACGATGCCGAGCAGGATGTGCTCCGTCCCGATGTGGCGATGCCCAAGCTTCTGAGCCTCCTCAACGGCGAGGTCGATCACCTTCCTTGTGCGGGGATGGAGCACGATCTCGCTTGGCGAGCTGGTCGCATCGCCGCGTCCCAGCATGGGCTCGGCAGCGCCGCGCAGCTTCGAGAGATCGACGCCCAGTGAGTTGAGCACCCGCGCTGCGATGCCCTCGCCCTCGCGCACGAGCCCGAGGATGAGGTGCTCCACGCCGATGTAGTTGTGGTTGAAGCGGATCGCCTCGTCCTGCGCGAGCGCGAGCACACGCTTCGCCCGGTCATTGAAGCGGTCGAACGGTCCCATCTCTAGCTCACTCTCCCCACTCTCGGCGCGCGCTGGCAGCGCGGGCAGTGGAACGTCCCGCGGCCGCCGACGACGGTGCGCCGGATCTCCGCGCCACAGCGTGAGCATGGCTCGCCGTCGCGCCCGTACGCCTCGAACTCGCGCTGCATGCGCCCGCGCTGGCCCTTGGCGTCGACGTAGTCGGTGAGCGACGAGCCTCCGTAGCGGATGCCCTTGCGCAGCACCCAGCGCAGCGCCTCGTGCAGGCGCGCGACCTCGTCCGGCCGGAGTGAGCCCGCGGTGCGCAGCGGGTGGATGCGCGCGCGCCAGAGCGCCTCGATCGCGTAGATGTTCCCGATCCCGGCGATGCCGCGCCCGTCGAGGAGGAGCGGCTTGATCGCCCCGCGCGCGCGGCGCTGCAGGAACGCGCGGAACCAGGGGAGCGTGAACCCGCGCGAGAGCGGCTCCATGCCGAGCGAGCGGTACAGGTCGCGGCCCGCGCCCCGAGCCGCGCCGCGGTCGGGCGCGATGTCCGCGCTCGCGACGAGCGACATGCGGCCGAATTTGCGGATGTCCGAGAAGGCGAGCGCGCTGCCGTCCGCGAAGTCGATCGTGCCGCGCACGAAGCGGTCGCCGTCCGGCGCGCCGGCCTCGCGGAAGAGCAGCTTGCCCGTCATGCGCAGCGAGACGACGAGCGCCTCGCCGGCGTCGAGCTCGAGGACGACGAGCTTGCCGCGACGGCGCACCGCCTCGATCCGCCGGCCGCCGAGCCGCGCGGCGACGAGCGCCGCCGGCTCGGGCTCGGTGAGCTTGTGCCAGTCCGCGTGGAAGCCACTGACGGTGCGGCCGACGACCATGCCGCGCAGCTGCCGCGCGATCGTCTCGACCTCGGGCAGCTCAGGCATGCGCGGGCTCGATGGCGAGCGGGGTCATCTCGTCCCAGTTCGTCCCGGTGCGCACGTCGACGACGAGCGGCACGTCGAGCGCGTACGCGGCGGCCATCTCCTCGCACACGACGCCGGCGAGCTCGCGCGACTGCGCCTTCGGGATCTCCAGCACGAGCTCGTCGTGCACCTGGAGGACGAGGACCGCCGCGAGGCCGGCCTCGAGGAGGCGTGCTCGGACGCGGATCATCGCGATCTTCATGATGTCCGCCGCCGTCCCCTGGATCGGCATGTTGATCGCCATGCGCTCGGCCGCGCCGCGCACCGCGGAGTTCGTGCTCGTCATGTCCGCGATGTAGCGGCGGCGCCCGAGCAGCGTCTCGACGTAGCCCTGCTCGAGGCAGAACGACTTCGTCTCGATGACGTAGCGCCGCACCTGCGGGTAGCGCTTGAAGTACTCGTCGATGAACCGCGACGCCTCGTCGCGGGACATCCCCATCCGCCACGCGAGGCCGAAGTCGCTCATGCCGTAGACGATCCCGAAGTTCAGCATCTTCGCGACGCTGCGCTGCTCGCGCGTCACCTCGCTCTCCGGCACCCCGAATCCCGCAGCGGCGGTGCGCGTGTGGATGTCCGCGCCCGCACGGAACCCCTCGATGAGCGCGGGGTCCTGTGACATGTGCGCGAGGACGCGGAGCTCGATCTGCGAGTAGTCGGCGGCCAGGAGCACGTGGTCCGGCGCACCGGCGACGAAGGCGCGGCGGATGCGCCGGCCGAGCGGCGTGCGGATCGGGATGTTCTGGAGGTTCGGCGCGCGGCTCGAGAGGCGGCCGGTCGAGGCGACGGCCTGCTCGAAGGTCGTGTGCACCCGCCCGGTCTCGGGGTCGATGAGCGCGCCGAGGCCCTCGGCGTACGTCGAGCGCAGCTTCTCCACCTCGCGGTACTCGAGGATCTTGTCGACGACCGGGTGCGCGCCCCGCAGCTCTTCCAGGACCGCGGCGTCGGTCGAGTAGCCCGTCTTGTTGCGGCGGCCGCGCGGCAGCTTCAGCTCCCCGAACAGGAGCTCCTCGAGCTGCTTCGGCGAGCCGATGGCGAACTCGTGGCCGACCGCCTCATGCGCCTCGCGCTGGATCCGCGCCACTTCGCCGGCGAACTCCACGGCGAGGCCCGCGAGGTAGCGCATGTCGACGGCGACGCCCGCCTCCTCCATCTCGACGAGGACGTCGACCAGCGGGTGCTCGATCTCGCGGTACAGGCGCGACATCCCGAGCCGCTCGAGGTCGTCGCCGAAGATCCGCGCGAGGCGCTCGGTCGCGACCGCGGCGGCTCCTGCGCGCACGAGGCGCTCGTCGATGGTGGGTACGCGGTCCTTCTCCTTGCGGTCGGGGACCGGCAGCGCGGGGATCTGCAGCTGCAGCCGCTCGGCGGAGAGGTCGTCCAGCGCGTGGAAGCGCCGGCTCGCGTTCACGAGGTACGACGCGAGCATCGTGTCGAGCTCGAGGCCGGCGAGGTCCGCGCCGGCACGGCGCAGCGCGCGCCGGGCCGTCTTCGCGTCGTGCGCGCTCTTTCGCGCGCGCCCGTCCCGCAGCAGCTCCGTGAGCTGCCTGGGCACCGCTGCGCCGACCGGCAGGTAGTACGCGCCGTCCTCCGCCGCGAGGCCGATGCCCACGAGGCGCGGGTGCCGCGCGGTGTCGACGTCCGCGAACACGCCGAACGAGCCGCGCTGTCGGAGCGAGGCGACGATCTCGGGAAGGTCGGCCTCGAGCACGAGCCGGGTCGGGACGTCGCTCGCGGGCAGCGGCGCGGCGGGCTCGAGCCCGAGCGTCATCTGGCCGCTCCGCGTCGCGGACGCGCTTCGCGCCTCGGGGGCCCCTCCCCCCGCCCCGGCGACGCCTCCATACGCCGCCGGCGCGGCGGCGGCGTTGCCGTCGGCCGGCGGGAGACGCTGGATGAGGCTGCGGAACTCGAGGTCCCGGAACAGCTCGACGACGCCCTGACGGTCGTACGCGCCGCGCCGCGTGCGCTCCAGCTCGAGCGTGACCGGGACGTCCGTGACGATGCGCGACATCTCGCGGCCGTGGAGCACCTGCTCCTGATGCTGCGCCAGGCCCTCGCGCAGCTTCGGGGTGAAGCGGCTGAGGTCGGCGTAGACGCCCTCGATCGAGCCGTGCTCCGCGATGAGCTTCGCGGCGGTCTTCTCCCCGACGCCCGGGACGCCCGGGATGTTGTCCGTCGGGTCTCCCTTCAGCGCCTTGTAGTCGACCATCTGATCGGGACGCAGGCCGAAGCGCTCCGCGATCTTCGCCTCGTCGTACACGACCGTGTTCTGGAACCCCTGCCGCGTGGTCATGAGCCGCACCGCGGGCGTCACGAGCTGGAGGGTGTCGAGGTCGCCGGAGAGGATCACCGTCTCGAGGCCGGCGGCCTCCGCCTGCTTCGCGAGCGTGCCGATGACGTCGTCCGCTTCGTAGCCGGGCATCGAGTACATCGGCACGCCGAAGCGCTCGAGGAACTCCTTGCAGCGCTCGAATTGCGGCCGGAGCTCGTCGGGCATCGGCTTGCGCGTCGCCTTGTAGGTCGGGTCCTTCTCCTTCCTGAAGGTGGTGACGGGCAGGTCGAAGCACGCCGCGATGTGGTCCGGGGGCATGTCCGAGATGGCCTTCAGGAGGATCGAGGCGAAGCCGAAGGCCGCGTTCACGAGCTCGCCCTTCGTCGTCGTGAGCGGCGGGATCGCGAAGTAGCCGCGGTAGATGAGGCTGTTCGAGTCGATGAGCAGGAGGCGCTCGGCCATGCGTCGAGTATGGGCGTCCGGGTCGCGGCCCTAGTGCGCTCGGAGCCTCCGGTGCGTGACGAAGGCGAGGAGCCCGCTGAGCACGGTGAGCGCGAGCCAGAACCAGGGCGACGGCCCGATGCGCAACGGTTCTGGGGCGACGGCCGTCCTCTGTGCCCCGGTGGGGCCGGGGAGCGTCCGATCGCGCGCCGGTGACGCGGCCGCATCCGCCGCGACCGCCTTCGGTGTCGCCGTCGCCTGCAGAGCGGCGGTGCTGCGCTCGGTCGCCGCCGGAGCCGCTGGCACGCCCGGGGCCGGCGAACCCGTGCTGGGCCTCCCGGCGAACTCGGCGTTCGGGGCCGATGCAGGCTGCGCGGCACCGCCGGAGGCACGGGTCCCGGCCGCGCCGCCGCCCATGCGGAAGCCGGTGTCGAGCGTCGCCGAGGCCATGAACACGAGGAGGAACATGCCCGCCCCGACCGCGGAGAGCGACCGGAGCGGCCGCAGCCAGTTGAGGCGTGGCGCGAGGTCTGGCACGAGGCGCCGCGATGGCACGGCCGCCGGGAGCGCGGCGATGAGGCGGGCGGTCTCACGGATCTCGGCAAGCGAGCCCCGGCACGCCCCGCAGGCCTCGAGGTGCTGCGCGACCTCGGATCGGCGGTCGGCCGGAAGCGCGCCGTCGAGATAGGCGGACAGGTCGGCGCGAACGTGCTCCATCACCCTGTAGACGCCCCCTGGCCCCGCACGGTTCCCATCATCCCGACGACCCCCGCCAGCCCTGCGCCAGGAGGGCGTTCCGCACCGCGAGCCGCCCGCGGTGGATGCGCGACTTCACCGTGCCGAGCTCGGTCGCCGTGATGCGGGCGATCTCTTCGTAGTCGAATCCTTCCACGTCACGGAGGACGACGGCCGCGCGCTGCTCCGCCGGCAGCCCCGCGAGCGCGGCCTCGACGTGGCGCATCGCCTCGCGGTCCGCGGCGATGTCGGCGAGCTCGGGCCCGCCGGCCACGGGCTCGGCCCAGGTCTCCTCCTGGCCCTCGGCGGGCTCGAGCGGCAGCTCGCCCCGACGGCGTCGCGCGCGCACGACGTCGATCGCGCGGTTCGTCGCGATGCGGAAGAGCCAGGCGCGGAACGATGTCCCCTCGAACGAGCCGATCGATCGCCAGGCGGAGACGCACGCGTCCTGCACGACATCCTCGGCCTCCGGACCGGCGCCGAGGATCCGCGCGACATGCGCGTACACGCGCTCCGCGTGCTCGGCCAGGAGCGCCTCGAACGCGCGCGCGTCCCCACGGCGTGCCCGCTCGATGCGCGCATCGCTTGGCTGCTCGGACGCCCGGCGCGACGCTTCGACGGCCCTATCCCCTTCCCTTCGCTAGAGTCATCGCGTGGGTGACGAACCTCGCAAGCGCGTGGTCGTGATCGGCGAGGACGACGAGCCGATCGCCGTGCTGCTGCGCGACGCGGTGAACGACGAGGGCGGCTACCAGGCCGTCGTCGTCCCGGACGGCGCGCTCCTCATCGACACGGTCCGCCAGGTCCACGCCGACCTCCTCATCCTTGACATCATGATGCCCGGCCTGAACGGCTTCGAGATCTACGACAAGGTCCGCGAGGACCCCGACATCAAGAACATGCCCGTGCTCTTCGTGAGCGCCGCGGCCGCGCAGTTCCAGGGAGAGCTCTCGAAGCGCAAGATCAACGACGTCATCGCGAAGCCGTTCGACCTGAACGACCTCCTCGCGAGGGTCAGGAAGCTCTGCCCACCGGATGACGCGGGAGCCTAGCCGGGCGCACTGGTCGGCCCACGCGCGCTTCGCGGCCGAGACCGCGCTCGCCGTCGGCAACGCGATCGTCGTCGAGAACGTCGGCATCGTCACCCAGAAGAAGGGACGCGCGAATTTCGCGACCGCCGCCGACCATGCCGCCGAGGAGGCGATCCTCGACGCGATCCGCAGGTACGACCCCGGGGCGCCGATCCTCGCGGAGGAGAGCCCGGGCTTCGACGCCGGGAAGGCCGAGCGCCTGTGGGTCGTCGACCCGCTCGACGGGACGCTGAACTTCAGCCGCGGCCTGCCCTTCTACTGCGTCGCCATCGGCTACGTCGAGGACGGCAAGGTGCGCGCGGGCGCCGTGCACGCGCCGCGGACAGGCGAGACGTTCGCCGCCAGCGAGGGCGCGGGCGCGACCCTGAACGGCTCGCCGATCCGGGTGTCGTCGACGAAGACGGCCGCCGAGGCGTTCGCCGTGACGAGCCTCGCGTTCGGCAGCGCAGCGAAGCGCGGCTCGCGGTTCGTCGCGCTCAACTCGACCTGCGCCCGGCTGCGGATCCTCGGCGCCGCCGCGCTCGAGATCGCCTACCTCGCGAGCGGGCGCATCGACCTCTTCGTGCACGAGTTCCTTTCGCCCTGGGACATCGCGGCCGCGCAGGTCATCGCGCGCGAGGCCGGCGCCGCGGTCGTCTCGCTGAAGACCGGCCGGGACGCCGCGTGGGACGAGAAGGCGGTGATCATCGGGAACGCCGAGCTGGTGCGCGACGCGCTCGCGAAGATGCCTCTCCTGATGAAGCGCGGCCGGTAGACTTGACCCTGCGCCGGAGTACCCCAACGGCAGAGGGAGCTGATTCAAAACCAGCTTAGTGAGGGTTCGAATCCCTCCTCCGGCACCGCGAGAGCCCTAGGCGCCCACCCCGAGCGGGAGCCGCACGCGGACCGTCGCTCCCTTGTCCTCGCCCTCGCTGTCGATCGCGATCTCGCCACCGTGACCCTCGACGACCAGCCGCGAGAGGTACAGGCCGATCCCCATCCCGGCGAACGACTCCGCCTTGCCCGCGCCGCGCAGGAAGGGCGAACGGCCGATCCGCGCGAGGTCCTCCTTGCGCACGCCGATGCCCTGGTCGTGCACCTCGATGAGGGCCGCGCCGTCGTCCGTCGCGAGACGCACCCGGACGGCGCCGCCGCGGGGCGAGTACTTCACCGCGTTGCCGATGACGTTCCAGAGGACCTGCTCGACGCGGCGCTGGTCGGCCACGACCGCAAGGGTGTCCGGCGCCTCCACCGAGATGGTGTGCCGCCCCTCCTCCGCTGTCGCGTCGATGTACCGCTGCGCCATCTCGCGCACCGCCGGCGCGAGGTCGAACTCCTGAGGCTGCAGCTCGAACGTCCCGCGGCCGGCGCGGGACACCTCGAGCAGATCGTTCACGAGGCCATTCATGCGGTCCACCTGGCGCTCGATCGTCGCGAGATTCTTCTCGAGCGTGTCGAGGTCTGGTGGCTGGCCGGACGCGCGCGCGCGCCGGATGCGGCCGCGGATGAGCTGCGCGAGCGCCTTGAGCGGCGTGAGCGGCGTCTTCAGCTCGTGCGAGACGATGGACAGGAACTCCTCGCGGTGGCGCTCGGCGTCGACGATGGCGGTCACGTCGTGCAGGGCCATCGCCACCGCCACGATGTTCCCGGAGGGGTCGCGCACCGGCCCGGTCGCCACGTCGACGACGCGCCGCTGGTGCGTCCGGGCATCCGCGAGCGTGCTCCGCGCGGTCGACGCCTCTCCCTGGAGCGCCCGCTCGATGGTCGACGTCTCGTCGGTCACGAGAGCGCCCGTCGCGTGGTCGCGGACGTCGACCGCCGCTCGGAGCTGGCCGATCGTCTCCGGCACCATGTCGCCGAGCCCGAGCAGCTCCCGCGCCGCAGGGTTCACCTCGGTGACGCGAAGGCGAGGGTCCACGACGATGACCGCGAGCGGGAGCGCTTTCACGATGTCGAGGCGCTTCATGTTCCCGAAGTATGGGCGGTGCTGAGGCTGCGCCGGGATCGCCGCGCCCCTAGCCCGGCGTCTCCCGCGGGAGCAGCACGTCGACGAGGCCGTCGCCCATCTCGCGCGTGATCTCCACGACGAGCTCTGGCGATGGCCGCGCGTGGAACGTCGTCGCCATCCGGCTCACGCCTGCTCCCGCGCGTGGCAGCTCGATGACGACCGACGCCTCGCCGGCGTGCCGCGCGAGCGCCACGCTGAGGCGCTGGAACAGCTCGCTCGAGCGCTCGTAGTCGAGCGCCTGGCGGAAGCGGATGACGACGTCGCCGTTCCCGCGCGCCCCGTTCCCGTTGCCGTTCGTGTGGCCGTTGCCGCCCGCCGTGCGCGCGACGGGCGCGGGAGCGGGCGCCGACGGGCGCTCCGGCAGGAAGCGGCGGCGCTTCGTGAGCGAGGCGCGCAGCTCCTCGGCCTTCCGCTGGATCTCGACGATGCCGGCATCGGTGAAGGGCACCGCGTGCTCGGCGAGAAGCTTCGGCTGATCGTCCCGCTGCTCGACGCGCGCGAGCACGAGGACGATCTCGTCGGCCACCCAGACCTTGTGCGTCGCCTCGTACGTCCGCGGGAACACGGTGACCTCGGTCGACGCGGTGAGGTCCTCGACCTGCGCGAACATCATGAGCGCCTTCTTCTGCGTGAGGTGACGGCGCGCGCTCGTGATCACGCCCGCGACGATCACGACGTCGTCGACGACCTCGCGGAGCTCGGCGAGGTAGGCGGTGACGACGTCGCCGAGCCGTCCGGCGACCTCCTGGAGAGGGTGCTCGGAGATGTAGATGCCGAGCAGCTCCTTCTCCCAGGCGAGGAGCTCCTTGCGGGACGCCTCAGGGCCGGTCGTCGGCGCGCTCGCCGCGGCGGTCGTCGTCGCCGCGAGGTCGAAGAGGCTCACCTGGCCGGACGCGCGGTCCTTCTGCTCGCGCTGCGCGGTGGCGAGGACGGCGTCGAGACGCTCGAGCTGCGCCATCCGTGGCCCGAACGCGTCGCAGGCGCCGCACTTGATGAGCGACTCGAGCACGCGCTTGTTGTTGCGCTGCAGGTCGATGCGAGCGCAGAGGTCGTCGAGCGAGCGGAACGGTCCTTCCGCGTCGCGCGCCTGCACGATGTTCTCGACGGCGCCCTCGCCGACGTTCTTGATGGCGCCGAGCCCGAAGCGGATCTCGCTGCCCGACACGACGAAGTCGAAGCGCGAGTGGTTCACGTCCGGCTTCGCGACGTTGATGCCCATCCGGCGGCACTCGGCGATGGCGATCGCGATCCGCTCGGAGTTGCCCATGTCGCTCGAGAGCACGGCGGTCATGTACTCGGCGGTGTAGTTCGCCTTCAGGTATGCGGTGTGGTACGCGATCATGCCGTAGATCGCGGCGTGCGCGCGGTTGAAGCCGTACTGGGCGAAGGGCTCGAAGTCCTTCCAGACCGTGTCGATGACGTCACGCGACACGCCGCGCTCGGCGGCCTTCAGGACGAAGCGGTCCTTCTGCGCGTCGAGCTTCTCGCGGATCTTCTTGCGGATCGTGTAGCAGAGGACGTCCGCCTCGCCGAGCGTGAAACCCGCGAGCGCCTGCGTCACGGCCATGACGTCCTCCTGGTAGACCATCACGCCGTAGGTGTCGCGCAGCACCGGCTCGAGGGACGGATGGGCGTACGTCACGGCCTCGCGCCCGTGCTTACGGCGGATGTAGGACGGGATGTAGTCCATCGGCCCGGGCCGGAAGAGCGCGACCATCGCCATGACGTCCTCGACGCGGTCGGGCCGCAGGTCGCGGATGTGGCGGCGCATCCCCGCCGACTCGAGCTGGAAGAGGCCGGTCGTCTCGCCGGACGAGAGCAGCTCGAACGTCTTCGCGTCGTCGAGCGGGATGTCCTCGCGGCGGACCGTGATCCCCCGCTGCTCGCGGATGAGCTCGAGCGCGCGATCGAGGATCGTGAGGTTCGAAAGACCGAGGAAGTCGAACTTCAGGAAGCCGAGCTTCTCGAGCTGCTTGTCCTCGTACTGCGTCTGGATCGCGTCGGCCTTGCCCTTCGAGCGCTCCAGCGGGACGAGGTCGGTGAGCGGGTCCCGGGTGATGACGACGCCGGCCGCGTGCGTGCCGGTCGAGCGCACGAGCCCCTCGACCCGCTCCGCGAGGTCGAGGAGCCGCTCGACGCGCGGGTCGGCCTCGAGCTCCTGGAGCTCTGGGACGATGCGGCGGGACTCGGCGAGCGGCGGGGCGCCCGGGCCGGTCGGGATGACCTTCGCGACCCGGTCCGCGTCCGCATACGGCATCCCGAGCACGCGCGCCGTGTCGCGCACCGCCGCGCGCGCGAGCATCGTGTTGAAGGTCACGACCTGCGCGACGCGGTCGGCGCCGTACTTCTGCGTCACGTACGCGATGACCTCGTCGCGCCGCGTGTCCATGAAGTCGACGTCGATGTCCGGCTGCGTGTACCGCTCGAGGTTGAGGAAGCGCTCGAACAGCAGCCCGTAGCGGATCGGATCGATGTCGGTGAGGTCGATGGCGTAGCAGACGAGGCTCCCGCCGGCCGAGCCGCGAACGGCGGTGAGGATGCCCCGCTCGCGGGCGAAGCGGATGAAGTCCTGCACGATGAGGATGTACGCCGAGTACCCCGTCTTCGAGATGACGGCGAGCTCGCGCTCCATGCGCTCGCGGAGCTCCGCCGTGACGGAGCCGTACTTCCGCGCGACACCCGCCTCCGCCATCGCGCGCAGCTGCTCGTCCGGCGTGCGGCCGCCAGGGACGTCGAAGTGCGGGAGCCGGAGCTCCGACGGCAGGACGAGGTCGATCCCGGAGGCGATCTCGGCCGTGCGCCCGATCGCGGCGAGGTCGCCGGGGAAGACAGCCGCCATCTGCTCGGCGGACTTCAGGTAGAGCTCGGGATGGTCGATCATCTTCAGCCGGTCCGGCTGGTCGACCGTCTTCCCGGACTGGATGCAGACCATGATGTCCTGCGCTTCGGCGTCCTCCGCGCGGACGTAGTGCGAGTCGTTCGTCACGACGAGCGGGATCCCGGTCCGGCGCGAGACCTCGCGGATGCCGTCGTTCACGGCCTTCTGCTCGTCGATGCCGTGATCCATCAGCTCGAGGAAGTAGTTGCCCTCGCCGAAGATGTCGAGGTGCTCCCTGGCGACCTCGACGGCGCGATCGAGCCCGTCGTCCTGGATGGCGCGGGCGATCTCGCCCTGCAGGCAGGCCGACAGCGCGATGAGGCCCTTGGCGTGCTCGCGGAGGAGCTCCTTGTCCATGCGCGGCCGGTCGTAGTAGCCGTCGAGGTGAGCGGCGGTGACGAGCCGGACGAGGTTCTGGTAGCCGGTGAAGTCCCGCGCGAGGAGCACGAGGTGGAACGGCCGCCCGTGCCCCTCGGAGCGGGCGTCGCGGTCGAAGCGGCTCTTCCGCGCGATGTACGTCTCGACACCGACGATCGGCTTGATGCCCGCCGCCTTCGCGAGGTGGTAGAAGTCGATGGCGCCGTAGAGCGCGCCGTGGTCGGTGATCGCGAGCGCCGGCATCCCGAGGTCCTTCGCGCGCGCGACGAGGTCGCGCAGGCGCGACAGGCCGTCGAGGAGGCTGTACTCGCTGTGGGTGTGCAGGTGGACGAAGCTCGTCGTGATCGTCCCTCTCCGGGCCGCTGGAGGAAGCCCGCGGCTACATGGAGTCTACGAGGTGCGTACCGGCGCGAACCTGGCCGGTGTCAGCGGCCCGAGAGCCGCGTGACGTTCACGACCACGGCGCGGTGATCCGACGCCGTCGACGCCACCGTGTGCGCCTGCGCGCCGGTAAGCCCGACGCCCCACACGTAGTCGATGCGCTTCTCCGGCCTATCGGACGGGAACGTCCCCTCGTTCGCGCCGGCCTGCAGCGCGAGGTCGCGGAAGCCCGCCTGTGCGAGCAGGTCCATCTCCACCGAGTCGTACGGCGCGTTCAGGTCCCCGGCGATGACCGCGGGCGAGGCCTCGCCCCAGGCGCGGAGGAGCTCGCGGACCTGGCGCTGGCGCACGTCGCTCGCGTCCGCGTGCTCGTCGAGATGCGTGACGATGACGAGCACGCCCGAGATGCGCGCGATGAGAGCGCCGCGCTGCTGGTGCCGGACCGCGGGCTCCTTCGTGTACGAGACGCGGCGCACGTCCGTCATCGGCATGCGGCTGAGGATCGCGTTCCCGTAGAGGTCGCCGATGTTCCCCTGCCACACGTACGGCATGCCGAGCCGTTCCGCCAGCACGCTCAGCACGTCGTGCTGCTGGTCGATGACCCAGCCGCGCACGACCTCCTGGAGGACGAGGACGTCGGGCGCTTCGCGCGAGATGGTGTCCGTGAGCGCGTCGAGCGACGGCACCTGTCCGGCGTCGAAGCCCTGGTGGACGTTGTAGGTCATGAGCCGGAACGTCGCCTGCTCCGGCGCGGCCTCCGGCGCACGGAACGGGAAGAGCGCGACGAGCGGGATGACGACGGCGATGGCGGCGACGAGAAGTGCGGGGCCGAGCCCGATGCGCGGCCCCTGGACCGGCGGCGTGAGGAGGAGCACGACGGCGACCGCGGCGGTCGCGACCCAGAGCGCCGGGGTCGCGTAGTACGCGTGATACGCGAAGCCGATCGCGACGACGAGGATCCAGCCGAGCGCGAGCGGCAACGCTGCGGCGAGGCCACCCTTGCCCGGGACGCTCGGCGTCGCGAGCGCGGACGCGGCGATGAGGACGCCCGCGGCGCCGATGGCCCCACCGGCGAGCGACAGCACCGGGATGTGCAGCCAGATGAGCGCGGCGCCCACGACGAGCGCACCGGCAGCGATCGGCCGCCGGGGCAGGCCGCGCGTGAGGAGGATCGCGCCCCCGCCGAGCCCCAGCCCGACCAGGACGGCGCCGATCTGCGTCGCGCGCGCGGGCTCGGGCCCGAAGCCGAGGCCCGCCGCGAGCGCGACCTGCGCCGCGTTCGTCAGACCAGTTTCGCCGACCATCAGCAGCGGTGGCAGCGCCGTGAGCGCGAGCGCACCGCGCGTGCCCGGCGACGTCCAGGTGCGCGCGTCAGCGATCGTCGCGAGACCGGCGGCGACGAACACGAGCACCGCGGCAAGGACGAGGGGCAGCGACGCGCTGAGCGGCAGGTCGACGACGGGCACCGTGCGGAAGGCATGGCGCAAGGCGAAGTCGGTGACGAGCGCGAGCGGGAGCGCGACCGGAAGGGGCGAAGGCCGGCCCTCCGGCCGCGACGCATCGGGCAGCGGTCGCGACGCATGGAGCAGCGCGAGCCACCAGCTGCCCGCGATGACCGCGATCGCGCTCACGACGAGGTCGACCGGCGCGATGCGGATGAGGGCGCTCGCCGCGGTGGCGAGGGCGAGCGCGAGCGCGCTGAGGCCCACGGCGCGCCGCTGCCCGTACATGCGGGCGAGGAGCGGCGCGAGCGCCGCCGCGGCGAAGACGGCGAAGGCGATCGCGCCGATGGTCGTGTTCGGGAGCTGGCCGAAGAGGACCTGGTAGAGCGACGAGAGGAAGGTCCGGAGTCCCGTCAGGAGGAACAGCGTGCCGAGGAGCGCAAAGGTGACCTCCCCCAGCACGGGGCTAGGATACGGGCGCTGATGAAGGGGATCGAGGTGCGTGCGCCCGTCGAGGGCCGTCAACGGGAGATCCTCACGGACCCGGCGATGGACTTCGTGGCCGCCCTCCAGCGGGAGTTCGGCGGCAGGCGCGACGAGCTGCTCGCCGCGCGGCGCGAGCGCCAGGCGCAGCTCGACGCCGGCGCGACCCTCGACTTCCTCCCGGCGACGAAGCGCGTCCGCGAGTCCGACTGGCGCGTCTCCTCGGTGCCGGACGACCTGCAGGTCCGCAAGGTGGAGATCACCGGCCCGACGGACCGCAAGATGGTCATCAACGCGCTGAACTCCGGCGCGTCGGTGTTCATGGCCGACTTCGAGGACGCGAACACGCCGACGTGGGCGAACATGGTCGACGGCCACGTCAACCTCGCCGACGCGATCGCGCGGACCATCGAGTTCAAGAACCCCGACGGCCGCGAGTACCGGCTGAACGAGACGACCGCGACGCTCGTCGTGCGCCCGCGCGGCTGGCACCTTCCGGAGAAGCACGTCTCGGTCGACGGCAGGCCGCTCGTCGGGGCGTTCATGGACTTCGGCCTCTACTTCTTCCACAACGCCAGGAAGCTCATCGATCTGCGCAGTGGCCCGTACTTCTATCTGCCGAAGACGGAGAGCCACCTCGAAGCGCGGCTCTGGAACGACATCTTCAACTGGTCGCAGGACCGCCTCGGGATCCCACGGGGCACGGTGAAGGCGACCGTCCTCATCGAGGTCATCACGGCCGCGTTCGAGATGGACGAGATCCTGTACGAGCTGCGGGAGCACTCCGGCGGCCTGAACGCGGGGCGCTGGGACTACATCTTCAGCCTCATCAAGAAGTTCAACAGCCGGCCCGAGATGTGCCTGCCGGACCGCGCGCAGGTGACCATGACGGTGCCGTTCATGCGCGCGTACACCGAACTGCTCATCCGCACGTGCCACCGGCGCGGCGCGTTCGCGCTCGGGGGCATGGCCGCGTTCATCCCGACGCGCAGGGACCCGAAGGTGAACGAGACGGCACTTGCGCGCGTGCGCGAGGACAAGGTGCGCGAGGCGAACGACGGGATGGACGGCACCTGGGTCGCTCACCCGGATCTCGTGCCCACCGCGATGGCGGAGTTCGACCGCGTGCTCGGGACGCGCCGAAACCAGCTCGAGCGCACGCGCGATGAGGTGCGCGTGGAGCCCACGCAGATGCTCGACGTGCGCGTCCCGGGCGGGACCGTGACCGACGCCGGCGTGCGCGCGAACGTGAGCGTCGCGATCCAGTACATCGAGTCCTGGCTGCGCGGGACCGGCGCCGCCGCGATCAACAACCTCATGGAGGACGCCGCGACCGCGGAGATCTCGCGCTCGCAGATCTGGCAGTGGATCCGCCACGGCGCGAAGACGGCGGAGGGAACAGCGGTCACGCGCGACTGGGTCAGGAAGATCGAGGACGAGGAGCTCGCGAAGCTGCGCGAGGCCTATGGCGACCGCTTCGCGCAGATGAAGTTCGCTGACGCACGAGCGCTCTTCGACGAGGTCGCGCTCTCCAAGGACTTCGTCGAGTTCCTCACGCTGCCGGGGTACGACCGGCTCGACTGACTAGAGCGCGGCGATCCGCTCCGCGAGCACCTTGTTCACGACGGCCGGGTTCGCCTTGCCGCCCATGCGCTTCATGACCTTGCCGACGAGCGCGCCGAGGACCTGCGTCTTCCCCGCCCGGTACTGCGCGACCGCCTGCGCGCTCTCGGCGAGGACAGCGTCGACCGCCTCGGCGATCGCCGCGACGTCGGAGACCTGCGCGAGGCCCTTCGCCCGCACGACCTCCCGCGGTGACGCCCCGCTCGCCCAGACCTCGGTGAAGACCTGCTCCTTCGCGGCCGTGATGCTGATCTCGCCGGCCTTCACCATCGCGACGAGCTCGGCGATGTGCGCCGGGGTCACCTTCGCCTGCGCGAGCGGCGTGGCGCTCTCCTTCATGCGACGCAGGAGCTCCTGCGTCACCCAGTTCGCCACCTGCTTGTGCTCGCCGCCCGCCGCGCGTACCGCGTCCTCATAGAAGGACGCGAGCGCGCGGTCCGACACGAGCACCTGCGCGTCGTACTCCGAGAGACCGTGGTCGCGGACGAACCGCGCCCGCTGCTCCGCGGGCATCTCCGGCAGGCCGGCGCGCAGACGCTCCACGAGCGCGGCGTCGGGCGAGAGCGCGACGAGGTCCGGCTCGGGGACGTACCGGTAGTCGTCGACCTCCTCCTTCTGCCGCTGCAGGAACGTCCGCCCCCGCTCGGGGCTCCAGCCCACGGTCACCTTCGTCGTCCGCGTGCGGATGTCACCGCCCGCATGCCACTCGTCCCAGAGCCGCGCGGACTCGTACGCGACGGCCTCCTCGAGCGCGCGGAACGAGTTCAGGTTCTTGATCTCGCTCTGCGGCGGCCACCGCGTCTCACCACCTTCGTCGAAGCGGATCGAGACGTTCACGTCGAAGCGCGCGGCGCCTTCCTCGAGGCGGAACTCGGAGACGCCGGAGAACATGAGGATCTCGCGCAGCGATCCGAGGTAGCGCAGCGCCTCGGCAGCGGACGAGAGGTCCGGCTCGCTCACGATCTCGAGGAGCGGGACGCCCGACCGGTCGAAGTCGACGAGCGTGCCGCGCGCGTCGTGCTGGAGCTGGCCGGTGTCCTCCTCGAGGTGCGCGCGGGTGATGCGGACCCGCTTCGGCTTCCCGTCGTCGCCGGCGATCTCGATCCAGCCACGGGCGGAGAGCGGCAGGTCGTACTGCGAGATCTGGTAGCCCTTCGGCAGGTCGGGGTAGAGGTAGTTCTTGCGGTCGAACTTCGTGTGGGCCGGCACCTCGCAGTGCAGCGCGAGGCCGGCGGTCATCGCGAGCTCGATGGCCCTGCGGTTCGGCACCGGGAGCGCGCCCGGAAGGCCGAGGCACACCGGGCAGGTGATCGTGTTCGGCGCCGCGCCGAACCAGCGCGCGCTGCAGCCGCAGAACATCTTCGACGCGGTCGCGAGCTCGACGTGGCACTCGATGCCGATGACGAGCTCGTACGCGCGCG
>DASUCM010000165.1:0-32107 GCA_036276035.1 Candidatus Limnocylindria bacterium
AGGCAGCGAAAGCCGAGGCCGCGAAGAAGGCGGCGAAGGACCTCGAGGAAAAGGCGAGGCGGGAGGCCGAGGAGCTGCGGAAGAGGGAGCAGGAGCTCAAGGAGCGCGCCGGGGGGAACGCACCGCCGCCGGGCAACACCAAGAAGCCGTAGCCCTCGCGATCAGCGCAGGGGTAGCACCCTCGCCTCGCGTCCCTTGAGCCGATCGCGGCTCCACTTCATGTAGTGCGTGTTGCACAGCCCACGCGACCGATGCGGCCGGTCGCAACCGGCGACGATGCACTGGGCCGGCGGCTTCACGAGTCGCACGGGCTCGTAGACCGCCAGCGCGCGGTCGATGGCGGCACGGCGCCGGGATCCCATCAACGGTCGAAGCGTGCGCATGAGCTCCGCTGCTCGCGCTCCGGTGACCGCTGTCGCGTAGGAGCGACTCCAGCCTCGCGCCTCGTCGCGCGCGTCGAAAGGCTCCCAGACCCGCGTCTCGTCCAATGCCATCAGCGCCGCGGCGCGCGAGATGACATCCCGGTCGCACATGTTCACGCTGATCGTCGGATACGTCCCGTTCATGGAGAACGTCCCTTCGCCCTCGAGCAGGCCCGCGAGCCACGAAGTGCCGCTTGCGTCGTCCGGCGTAGGCATGTCGAGTCGCACTCGCAGCAGGTCCGGGCCGCGTGGGGTGAACGGTGAGGTCTGTCCACGGCGGGTGGCCTTCCACCACGAGTCGTAGTGCGACTTGCAGAGCGAGCGCTTCAGCGATGGCTTCGGGCATCCACTCACCGTGCAGTCGGCCCCGCGCCGGAGCCAGCGGACCCTCTCGTTGTGCGGGCCTGATAGGGCCGCCGCGATCTGCTCACGCCGGCGGGCACCAAGGACAGGCTCGACGAGCCGCATGAAGTACACCGCACCCGCGCCCTTGACAGTCGTCGAGAAGCTGGGCTTGTGGCCCACCTCCCGCGGAGGGTGCCGCAGGACCGTTCTACCGAATTGCGTTGCGACCCGCTCGACGACATCGAGATCCGTCATTTCCACGCGGATCTGCGGCACGGTGGGCGCTGAAGGCGGGCCGTGGACGAAAGCGCCCTCCCCTTCAAGGAGCCCTGCAAGCCAATACAGCTCGGACGTTCCCACTTCGCCGATATCTCTTATCGGCCGCGCGGTGTCAATGGCCTAGAATCACATTTCCGGGGGTCTGAGACAGCCTTCGGACCACGGCGGCTATGGTGTAATGGGAGCACTGGAGAATGTGGATCTCCCGGCGACGGATCGAAACCGTCTAGCCGCCAGGTTGTCACCTAGGTGATTACGCGCACCGCGCCCTAACCGCGCTTCTTCAGCGCCTCCGCATAGAGCGGCCGCACCATCTGCGCCGCCGGATGGAACTCACCGACCTCGAGGTAGATGCGCCACGCCTCGACCGCTGCGGCCCACTGCTCCGACTGGTAGTGCGCGAGTCCCTTGAGGAAGAGCGCATCGGGATCGCGCGGGCGCAGCGCGAGCACGCGGTCCACGGCGATGAGCGCGCTCGGCCGCTCGCCTGACTGGTAGAGGATGAGCGCAACGCCGTTCAGCGCCGCGACGTTGTCGCGATCGATCGCGAGCACGCGCTGGTACGCGCCTGCAGAGTCGCCGAGCCGTCCCTCGTCGCGATAGGCCTCGGCCAGGGCGAGCAGGGTCGGGACGTCGCCCGGCGACCGCGCCGCCGCGGACTCGAGCTCGGCCGCCGAGCGGCTGAGTCGCGGGACCGATCCGGTGAGCGACGATCCCGGCGCGCGGTCACCCGCCTCCCGCGGCAGGTTCACGACGACGAGCACTGCCGCGACCGACGCGATGAGGGCGGCGGCCGCGAGCGTCCGCAACGGCGCGGCGCGACGGCCCGCGACCGAGGTCGCGGCGAAGGCCGACCGCTCGAGCGCCGCGCGCAGTCGCGCGTGGTCCTCGGGCGCGATCGTGCCCGCAGCGCGCGCGAACTCGAGGTCGCGCAGCGACGAGACCGCGCGTGCGACGTCATCGCGCTCATCCGGCGGGTCGTGCGGCCACGGCGCTCGCCGTCCGAGCAGGGGACGGACCGCGAGCCAGCCGCCGAAGGCGACGAACGCCGCGAAGACGACGATCTCGCTCACAGGTCCGCGGCCTCCTCGCGGGCGACCCGCGCGCGAAGCTGCTCGACCGCAGCGGGTGGTGGCTGTGGGGCGATGACGCCGGCAACGGATCCGCGCGCATCCGGCGAGCGTGCTCGCGTGCGCGACCACGCGATCGCGAGCCCGGCGGCGACGAGCAGGAGCGGCGCGAGCCACATCAGCGCAGCCGGCCCGCCGGTCTCCGGCGCGAGGAAGACCCAGTCGCCGTACGAGCGGCGGAACTCCTCGCGGATCTCTGCGTCGGTCCGTCCCTCCGCGACGCGCTGCGCGACGAGGTCCCGCATCTGCCGGGCGGACTCGGAAGGGGAGTCGGCGACCGAGAGCCCCTGACACACCGGGCAGCGCAGCTCCGCGACGATCCGCTCGACGCGCTCCTCCGGACCGGCTGGCGCCGGCCACGCCGCGAAGAGCGCGGCGACGCCGACCGCGAGCACCGCGGCGAGGAGCGCCCACCGTGCTGCGTTCACGGTGTCTTCCGCAGCGCGTCGATCCCTTGGATGAGCGTCGCCTCATCGATGGGGCCGATGTGGCGGCCCGCGATGACGCCGTCGCGACCGATGAAGAACGTCTCCGGGATGCCGAACACGCCGAAGCCGAGCGCGGTGCGGCCGTCGTCGTCGATCGCGGTCGGCCACGTCGTGCCCAGCCGGCGCACGAACTCGCGGCCGCTCTCCACCGAGTCCTGATACAGCACGCCCACGAGCACGACGTCAGACGTGCGGTATCGCTCCCAGGCCCGGACGAGCGCCGGGTGCTCCTCGCGGCAGGGCACGCACCACGACGCGAAGAAGTTCACGACAACGACCTTCCCGCGGTACTGCGCGAGCGCGACGCGCCCGCCGCCGTCGAGCGCGGCGAGGTCGAACGCAGGCGCGGGCTTCCCGACCGCCGCGCTGCGGATGTCGTGCGGATCGCGCCGGAACCCGAGCGCGAGCACGACGATGAGCCCGACGAGCGCCGCGATGACGAGCGCGTTGCCGAGCCCGCCCGGCATCGCGCGCAGGCGCCCCACCGCGGCCGCCATCAGTCCGCAGCCGCCATCGCGCCCGTCACTCGGCGCCCGCGGGCGCGGCTTCGACGACCGCGGGCGTGCGCACCGGGCGCCGCCGCGGCGGCGGCAGCGCGGCGATGACGGAGCCGAGGCCGATGACCGCGCCGCCGACCCAGAGCCATGAGACGAAGGGGATGACGCGCGTGCGGATCGTCGCCCAGGCCTTCCCGCGCTGGTCGTACGCCGCGAGGATCACGTACACGTCCTCGTCGAGGCCCGCGCCGATCCCCGGCGTGCCGACGGGCTGGGTGGCGTTCGGGTAGAAGGCGACCGACGGCTCCAGCCGCGTGTCGCCGGAGGCCCCGCTCACGCGCACGTCCGCGACGACGCGCCGGCGCTGCGGCTCATCGACGTCGCGGATCGCCTCGAGCGTGATGACGCGGCCCGCGACGGCCATGGAGCCGCCGGGCGCGAGCGTCTGCTCGGCCTCGACCGTCCCCGACTGGCTTGCCGCGATCGCGACGGCGATGAGCGCGATGCCGAGGTGCACGACGTAGCCTCCGTAGCGGCGGCCGTTGCGGCGGAAGAGCGCGAGGAACGCCGTCCCGCCGCGCTCGCCGTGCAGGGCGCCGCGCGCGCGGATGCCGCGGGCGACCTCCTGGGTCACCGTCGCCGCGACGAAGGCCGCGAGCGCGTAGGTGAGCACCGGCGCGGCGCCGCGCGCGCCCGCGGCGACGGACACGACAGCGGCGAGCGCGGCGGTGACCGCCGGCGCGGCGAACTGCCGCTCGAGCGTCGCGCGGGAGGCGCCGTGCCAGGGCAGCTGCGGCCCGACGCCCATGAGGAAGAGCAGCGCGAGCCCGATGGGCACCTCGACCCGGTCGAAGTACGGGGCGCCGATCGACAGCTGTGTGCCCGAGAGCGCCTCGGCGATGAGCGGGTAGAGCGTGCCGAGGAGGACCGTGAGCGTGGCGGCGACGAAGAGCACGTTCTGGAAGAGGAAGACCGCCTCGCGCGAGAGCGGCGCGCCGAGGGCGCCGCCATCCGCGAGCTCGCGCGAGCGCCAGAGGAGCAGCCCGCACGAGACGACGAGGATCGCGACGAGGTAGCCGAGCAGGAGCGGTCCGATCGCGGAAAGGCTGAAGGCGTGGACCGAGTTCACGATCCCACTGCGCGTGAGGAACGTGCCGAGGATGGTCAGGGCGAACGTGCCGATCACGAGCGCGAGGTTCCACGTCCGCAGGAGCCGCCGCTTCTCTTCGACCATCACGGAGTGGAGGTACGCGGTCGCGGTGAGCCACGGCATGATCGCCGCGTTCTCGACGGGGTCCCACGCCCAGTACCCGCCCCAGCCGAGCACGGCGTACGACCACCACGCCCCGGCCACGATGCCGGTGCCGAGCAGCGCCCACGACACGAGCGCGTAGCGGCGCGTCGCGACGAGCCAGCGGTCACCGCCTTCGCCGAGGATGAGCGAGGCGAGGGCGTACGCGAACGGCACCGAGAAGAGGACGTAGCCGAGATACAGGAGCGGAGGGTGCAGCGCCATGAGCGGGTTGTTCTGCAGGAGCGCGTTCGGACCGCGGCCGTTCTCCGGCACGATGGCGCTCGGCGTGAAGGGGTCCGCGGCGGGAGTCGTCACGAGGAGCAGGAAGAACGAGAGCATCACGAAGAGGATCCCGAGCGCGGTCGTCGCCAGCCTCGGCATCGCGACCGTCCCTCGCCAGGCGACGAACGCGGTCGCGCCCGCGAGGACGAGGGTCCACAGCAGGATCGAGCCCTCGAGCGCGGCCCAGAGCGAGATGACGCTGTAGAAGAGCGGCGTCTCGAGCGCGTTGTTGTTCGCGACGTAGGCGATGCGGAAGTCGTGGGTGACGAGCGCTCCGACCATCGCGAGGTCCGCGAGCGCGACGAGCCCGAGGGCGATGAGTGCGCACCAGCGCGCGCTCAGGAGCCCGCGCACGTCGCGATAGCGCGCTGCAAAGGCGCTCGCGCCGACGCCCATGACCGCGAACAGGAGCGCGGCGCGGAGCGCGCCGCCGCCCAACTCGCCCCAGCTCACGGGATCACGGCGTCCGGTGTGACGGCGTCGCCCCCGGCGGCGGGGCCTGATAGACCTCGTCGTGCTTCGCGATCACCTGCGTCGCGCGGAAGACGCCGTCCGTCCCGAAGGCGCCCTCGACCACCGCGCCCGCGCCCTCGCGCAGCAGGCCGGGGGGTGCCCCCGTGCCCACGACCTGCACGCGGCTCACCCCGTCACCGATGACGAAGCGGAGGTCCCGGCTCGCCGGCTCGTAGCGGAGGCTGCCGGCCTCGACCTGGCCTCCGAGCCGCGCGGTCTGGCCGGGCGCGAGGCCGCGGTGCTGCGCCTCGGTCGGCGTCAGGTAGTACACCGCGGTGCCGGCGAGGCTCTGCGCCGCGACGAAGCCGATCCCGATCGCGAGGGCGAGGGCCGCGAACGCGACGAGGCGTCGCCCGCCGATGCCCCGGCTAGCGCGCGCGGACACGGAGCGAGACGAGGTAGCCGACGAGCACGATGGCGGTGACCGCGTAGGCCGCGACGATGAACTCCGCGCCGCCGCTCACGGTCGCGTGCTCCGGGCACGCTCGAGGCCGACCCGCACGACCATGCAGTAGGCGTAGAAGATCGTCATCGCGACGACGCAGACGATGAGCGTCGTGAGCATCCGGCCGTCGAGCGCGGGCGGCCCCGGCCGCAGCACGGACGGGAGCTGGTGCAGCGCGTTCATCCAGGTGACCGAGAGGTGCACGATCGGGACGTTCAGCACCGCGATCGCGCCGACGACCGCGCTCCGCGTCGCGCGCCGCTCGAAGTCCGTCGAGAGGGAGCGGAGCAGGAGGTAGCCGGCGTACATCGCGAACATGACCGCCGTCGTGATGAGCCGCGGCTCCCAGGTCCACCACACGCCCCACGTCGGCTTCGCCCAGATCGAGCCGAGCACGAGCGCGAGACCGGTGAACATCACGCCGATCTCGGCCGAGGCGACCGCGATCGCGTCCGCGAGCGGCCACTTGCCCCAGAGCCAGGCCACGCTCGCGAGAAAGACGACGACGAACGAGAGGTACGCGAGCCAGGCGGCCGGTACGTGCACGTACATGATCCGCACGAGATCGCCCTGGTTCGCGTCGCGCGGCGACCAGACGAGCGCCATGAAGAGCGCGACCGCACCCGCAAGGATGCTCGCGCCGGCGAGGTAGGGGCGGACCCGCGGCCCTCTAACGGCCTGCGGGTAGGTGGTGATCATTCAATGGCCGCAGGTCCGATGGTAAGGCCGGCGACCGCCGACACCAGCGCGGTGGCAACGAGCAGCGCGCACCAGGCGAGCGAGGCCCCGGCGTCACCCGTGATCGCCGCGGTGACGCCGGCACTGACGCAGATGAGCTGCGGCAGCAGCGCCGGGAGGGCGAGGAGCGGGACGAGCAGCGCGCGTGCCCGAAGGCGGAGCGAGATCGCGACGTAGAGCGTCACGAGAGGGGGCATCGCGATCGCGCCCACGGCCGAGACGAGGAGGAGGTGGCCAGGCAGGAGCACGTCGAGGTCCAGCAGGAAGACGCTGAGCGCGGTCCCCACGGCCGCGACCACCAGGAGCAGGAGCGTCGCCGCGATGACCTTTCCGGCGTAGAGCGCGTCGCGGCCGTCGGGCAGCGCGAGGAGGGCCTCGATCGCGTCGTCCTCGAGCTCGCGGTCGAACGACCGCGTGAGCGCGAGGATGGTCGCGAGGGCGAGCGCGATCCAGAGGAGCGCGGCGGCGATCTGCGGCGTGGCCGCGACGGCCGGCCCGACGAGCAGGCTCTCCGTGAAGACGAGGATCGCGACGAGACCGAGCGCGGCGGCGAGCCCGTCGGGCTGCGCGCGCTCGGCCCGCAGCTCGCGGCCCGCGACGAGGCTTGCGCGCTCGAGCCTCATGGCACGAGCCCGCCCGCGTCGAGGCGCAGCGTGCGGTAGCGCCGGAGCTCCTCGTGCGCGTGGGTCGCGATCGCGACGGCCTGCCCGCGCGCCGCGCAGGCGTCGATGCGGGCGGCAAGCATCTCGCGCGCCTCGTCGTCCAGCTCTGCGAAGGGCTCGTCCAGGAGCACGACCGCGCAGCGCTCGACGTCGAGCCGCGCCAGGGAGGCGCGGCGCCGCTGGCCCGCGGAGAGCCGATCGACCGGCCGCGGCAGGTCGGGGACCCCCCAGCCCGCGAGCGCCTCGTCGATGCCCGCGGTCGGCAGGCCCCGGTAGCGCGCGAAGAAGGCGAGGTTCTCGCGCGCCGAGAGCGCGCGGTGCAGCTGCGGCCGGTGCCCGAGGTAGAGGACGTCGCCCTGCACGACGCGCGTGCCGCGGGCGAGGGGGACGAGACCCGCGATGGCGCGGAGCAGGGTCGTCTTGCCCGCGCCGTTCCGCCCGCGGATGACGGTCACGCCCGGTCCGAGCGTGAGATCGATCCCCCGGAGGATGGTGCGGTCATCGAGCACGACGGTCGCGCCCTGCAGCGCGGCTCTATCCTCCAACGACGGCATGATGCGGCGGCACGTCCTGCGGTGCATCGCGATCGTCGCCGCTCTCGGCCTCGTCGCGTGTGCGGAGCCGCCCGCGACGGAGCCGGTCGCGCGCGGCCGTCAGCTCTACCGGGCGCTCGACTGCGGCCGGTGTCACCACATCGCGGGTGACGGCGGGCGCCTCGGGCCCGAGCTCACGCGCGCGGGCGCGGTCGCGGAGGAGCGCCGGCCCGGATCCGCGCGCGAGTACCTCCGCCAGGCCCTGACGGATCCCGGCGCGTACATCGTGCCTGGCGAGCGCGACACGATGCCGCGCGGGCTCGTGCTCGGGCTCTCGGAGGCCGATCTTGACGCGCTGGTCGCCTACCTGCTCTCCCTCCGCTGAGCGGAGCACGCCCGGTCAGCCGCTGACGGCCGGTCGCCTTGGCCCGCCATTTGCTTCAGGTGGGCGCGTGACGCCCGATCTCGCGTTCACCATCGCGCTCGGCGCCGGCTGGATGGCGCTCGTCGTCGCGTTCGCCTGGCCGACGCCGCACTGCCGCTGCTGCACGGAGCGGGTGAAGGAGCGCGAGACCGCCGGCCGGGCGCGCCGCTAGACCGGCTACCCGGCGCTCGCCCCGCTCTCGCTCGCCCGTACGAGCTGCGGCCAGCGCCGCCGCACGGCGCCGGCGATGCCCTCAGCGTCCAGCCCGTAGCGGTGGCGCCAGACCCTCTGGGCGCCGTGATCGACCCATTCGTCCGGGACGCCGAGCATCTCCAGCTCGACGCGCGCGCCGCGCTCGGCGAACAGCTCGCTCACCGCGGATCCGAACCCGCCCGCGACGACGTGCTCCTCGACGGTGAGGATGCGCGGCGTGCGCGCCGCGAGCGCGAGCAGACCTGACGCGTCGAGCGGCTTCGCGAACCGCGCGTTCACGACCGTCGCCTCGATCCCGTCGCGCGACAGCAGCGCCGCGGCCTCGAGCGCGGCGCCGGCGAGCGTGCCGTAGGCCACGATCGAGACGTCGGTCCCCTCGCGGAGCGTTTCCGAGACGCCGATCGGGAGCTCCTCGAGCGGCGCGTCGAGCGCGACGCCGGTGCCGGTGCCTCGCGGGAAGCGGAACGCGATCGGCCCGTGCCCAGCGGCAGCGTGCCGCACGGCGGTCCAGACCATCTGCCGGAGCTCGGCCTCGTCCTTCGGCGCCATGAGCACGATCCCGGGGAAGGGGCGCAGGTACGCGATGTCGTACAGGCCCTGATGCGTCCGTCCGTCCTCGCCGACGATCCCGGCGCGATCCAGCGCGAAGACGACCGGCAGGTCCTGGATCACGACGTCGTGCACGACCTGATCGAAGCCGCGCTGCAGGAACGTCGAGTAGATCGCGGCGATCGGCACGATGCCCTGGGTCGCGAGCCCCGCCGCGAAGGTGACCGCATGCTGCTCGCAGATCCCGACGTCGAAGACGCGCTCCGGGAACTCCTTGAACAGCGGCGCGAGGCCGGTACCGCCCGGCATCGCGGCGGTGATCGCGACGACGCGATCGTCGCGCTGCATCGCCTCGCGCACGGCGTCCGCGAAGACCTTGGTGTACTGGGGCGCCGCCTGCGCGGCCGAGCCGCTGGCGGAGACGCCATGCCACTTCTGGTTGTCCTCTTCCGCGGGGCCGTACCCGCGCCCCTTCTGCGTGTGCACGTGCACGAACACCGGCCCCTCGGGGAAGTCGCGCGCCTTCTGCAGCACGCTCTCGAGCTCGAACAGGTCGTGGCCGTTCGCGGGACCGAAGTACGTGAAGCCGAACTGCTCGAACAGGATGTTCGGGATGAAGATGGCCTTCAGGCTGGTGAACAGCCGCCGCCGCGCCTCCTCCGCGAGCTCCGAGCCGGGGAGGTGGTCGATGATCTGCCGCGCGACGTGCTTCATCTCGCGGTACGGCGCCGCGACCCGGACGGTCTCGAGCATGCGCGACACGGCGCCGACGTTCGGCGAGATGCTCATGCCGTTGTCGTTCAGCACCACGATGATCCGGGTCTTCGCGTGCCCGATCGCGTTCAGCGCCTCCCAGGCCATTCCCGCCGTGAGCGCGCCGTCGCCGATCACCGCGACGACGTGGTGGTCCTCCTTGCGGAGGTCCCGAGCGACGGCCATGCCGTGCGCCGCGGAGATGGAGGTGCCGGCATGCCCCGCGCCGAACTGGTCGTGCTCCGACTCGGTCCGCGTGAGGAAGCCCGAGATGCCGCCGAACTGACGCAGCCGGTCGAACTTGCCCCGCCGCCCGGTGAGGATCTTGTGGACGTAGCCCTGATGGCCGGTGTCCCACACGAGCTTGTCGCGCGGCGACTCGAACACGCGGTGCAGCGCGACCGTGAGCTCCGTCGCGCCGAGGCTGGAGCTGATGTGCCCGCCGGTGCGCTGGACGGCCTCCACCGTGAACTCGCGGATCTCGGTGCACAGCTGCAGCAGCTCGTCCCTGTCGAGCCCACGCAGGTCGCGCGGATCCGCGATGCGGTCGAGCACGCTCACCCTCTTATCCTAGGTGCGCAGCAGACGCGTCTCGAGCCACTCCGCCCACTCGGCGAGCGCCTCCGCGGACGGATGCAATCCATCAGGCGCGAGCATCCCAGCCTCGGCCTGGCGGCGCATCTCAGAGAAGAGATCCAGGTAGCGGCCGCCCGCGCGCTCGACCTCGTCTCGCATCGCCGCGTTGAACGCCTCGATCCGGACGCGCACGTCGCGCGGATCGCCGAACCGCGAGGCCGCCGGCGCGAGCGACCAGTCGGGCTGCGGCAGGCCGTGTATCGCGGAGGCCGGGACCCCCGCGGCGGCGAGGCCGTCGAGGATCGTGCGCAGCTGGGCGGCGTAGCGCGGCCTGTCGCTGCCGCGGACGAGGTCGTTCGCGCCGACGAGCAGCGTCACGAGCGTCGGCTCCACCCTTGCCGCGAGCGGCAGCTCCCGCTCGATGAGGTCGTCCGTCGTGTAGCCGTTCACGGCCGGATCCGTGAGCTCGACGTCGATGCCGCGCGCGCGCCAGCGCTCGACGAGGAGCGCCGGGAACGAGCGCTCCGGACCGACACCGGTGCCGATGGTGAACGAATCGCCGAGCGCGAGGTAGCGGTGTGTCGCGCGCGACATGCTCTCTCCTCCCTCGAACGGCGAATACGGGCGCGCCGTTCCGTGTTCTAGTCTCTGGAAAAGTGGCCGACTTCGACCTCGTCATCATCGGCGGCGGCCCCGCCGGGCTCACGGCGGGGCTCTACGCGGCGCGCGCGAACATGAACGCCGTCCTCTTCGAGGCGAAGGATGTCGGCGGCGAGATCCTCAACACCGATCTCATCGAGGACTGGCCGGGCGAGGAGTCCATCACCGGCCGCGCGCTCGCCGACAAGATGGCGAAGCACGCGCAGAAGTTCGGCCTGAAGGTCGAGACGTACTCCCCGGTGAAGAAGGTGCGGACCGAGGGCGACCGCAAGGTCATCGAGATGGAGGACGGGACGGTCCACCGCGCGTTCGCCGTCATCGTGTCGGTCGGCGGCGAGCCGATCAAGCTCAAGGTCCCGGGCGAGGAGGAGTACCACGGCCGGGGTGTGTCGTACTGCGCCGTCTGCGATGGCGCGTTCTTCAAGGGCGCTGACCTCGCCGTCGTCGGCGGCGGCGACTCCGCATTCCAGGAAGGGCTCTTTCTCACGCGGTTCGCGAAGCAGCTGTACGTCGTCCACCGCCGCAAGGAGTTCAAGGCGCAGGCCATCCTGCAGGACCGCCTGCTCGGGATGGGGCAGGTGAGGACGCTCACGCCCGCGGTGGTGAAGGAGATCGGCGGCAACGGCGACGTGAAGTGGATCGACATCGAGCGCGAGGGCAAGGTCGAGCGGGTGCCCGTCGAGGGCGTCTTCATCTTCGTCGGGTTCAAGCCGGTCGGGCGCGAGCTCTTCGAGGAGCACATCGAGCACGACCCGACGGGCTACATCATCACCGACCAGTACATGCGGACGAACCTCCCGGGCGTCTACGCCGTCGGCGATACGCGCCAGCAGCTCGCGAAGCAGATCACGACCGCCGTCGGCGACGCGACCACTGCTGTGCTCCACGCCGAGCGGTACATCGAGGACCTGAAGCACGTCGAGCGGGCGATGCCCAAGGCGGAGGGCCGCACCGTCGCGGAAGCGACGCGGAGCCTGCGCACGATGCGGTTCGCGGCAGGGCAGCGTGTCGTCCGTCAGGGCGAGATCGGCGACGAGTTCTACATCGTCGTCCGCGGGGCGCTCGACGTCGTTCACGAGGACGATGCCGGCCAGCTCCATGTCGTCCGCACCATCGGCGAGGGCGACTCGTTCGGCGAGATCGCGCTCCTGGCGGACGTACCGCGCACCGCGACCGTCATCGCGAAGACCGACAGCGAGGTCCTCGTCATGGGCCGCTCCACGTTCCGGCGCATCGTCGACAGCAACCCCGAAGCGGTCGAGGACATCTACAAGCGCGCGGCGGACCGCCTCAAGGAGCTCCGGGACAAATAGGCCGCTGGCCTACTACGCGTAGTTCGCGGCGCGGGGCACGGGAGCGAGCTTCTTCACGAAGGCGACGATGTCGTTGAGGTCGAACGGCTTCTTCACGTAGGCCGCGATGCCGCGGGCGCGCATGTCCTTCGCGTGCGCGGCCACGGCCGCCGTCTCGAACACGACGGGCACCTTGCGCAGACGCTCGTCCTCCCGCATGCGGTCGAGGACCTCGAGGCCGGAGAGGCCCGGCAGCCCGATGTCCATGAGCACGAGGTCGGCGTTCACCGTCTCCAGGGCGCGGAGCGCGTCGGTGCCCTTGCCCACCCGGACGGCGACGTAACCCGGCTCGTCGTTGATCGCGCCGGCGAGCAGCTCGGCGACCGCCGGGTCGTCCTCGACGACGAGGACGACACGCACGGGCCCGTGAGCGGTGTACTGGTGGCGCTCCCTCATGGCCCCAGGAGGCAGCGCGAGCGGTGCCACGCGCCGCCGGTTCACGGACCCGTTACGGAGTTGGCGACGGTGCGTCACGGCCCCGACCGAACGGGCCGTCGCTCACTCGGCCGCGGTGTCCGCCGGTGGCTCGCCCACGCGCCGGTGCGCGCGCCCCCCGCGGCGGCCACGACCGCCGCGCGACCCGCGCCGCGTCGGCCGCTTCGCCGCGGCCGGGGCGCTCACGCTGCCCTCGCGGACGGTGGGCGCGGGCACGCCGGGCAGGGGAAGCGCGGGAAGCGGGCCACCCTCGAGCGCGCTGAATGCGCCGAGGATCGCGCGGGACTCCGCGGTGGTCCGGTCGAGCAGGTAGCCCGCCTTCTTGCCGTGGTCCTCGCTGCGGATCACGCCGCGCTCCGCGGCGGCCCGGATGCTCGCGTCCAGGCGATCGCCCTCGACGCGGGCCAGGAGCTCCGAGAAGAGCGCCGTGTTCACCCAGTCGGGCGCGTCGGGGTCGGTCTTCGCGGTGCTCACGAAGTTGAAGAGGTGCACGATCCCTGCGCCGGGGCGCCGCGCGTACGCCGCGAGCGGATGCTCCTCCTGCAGCCAGCACATCGTGATCTGCCGGTCGTCCTTCGTGACCTGCTCGGTCGCGATGACGCCGCGCTCCTCCGCGATGTTGAACAGCGTCTCGAGGAGGATCCGCCGCGCGGTCCGGCCCTTCGCGATGCCGCCGGGCTGGTCGGCGCGCGAGAGCGGATCGAGGACGGCCTCCACCGCGGGGACGCGGCGGGTGTCCTTGCTCGTCACGGTGTCGATGCGCCGGATGATCCGGATGAGGTGGAAGAACGTCTCTGCGACGAGCGGCGACGCGAAGTTCGGCGCGAGCAGCTGTCGCGCTTTCGCGCGGCTGCGCGCGGGCATCGTGCCGGTGATGTGGCCCTGCTCGATCGCGGCGTCGATGCGCTGCTCGAGCACGCTGGAGGCCTCCTTCTCGGAGAGCGGGACCACCGACTGGACGAAGTCGCCGCGGGGCATGCTCTCGACCTTCAGCGAGACGAGCTGATCGAGTAGGAGCACGGCGAGCCGGCGCTGCTCCTTCTCCGACTCCGGCTCTCCGGTCGGCACCACCGCCGGGACCGTGGGCGCCGGACGGGCGGCCGCCGCGCGGGCACCGCCGCCGCCACGGCCGCGCCCGCCCCGCGTCCGGCGGAGCGGCGCCGGGACCATGACGCCGTTCGTCCCGACGTGCGCGACCTTGTCCGCCTGCGTGTCGTCCGTGCGGAGCTGCCCGGTGCGCGTCCAGCGCGCCTCCGGGATGAGGTCCTCCAGCAGGAACACCTCGTCGCGCAGGTATGGCGAGTCGCGGAGCTCGTTCGCGAGCGAGAGATCGCCGGCGACCAGGTAGACGTTCTTGTCCTCGTCCTTCAGCGCCTTGCAGAGCGCGTTCAGGTCGCGGTCGCCGGAGACGATGAACCACGCCTGCAGCTCCGGCCGCTCCTTGTAGAGCAGCTTCATCGCGCGCGTGATGAGGACGGCGTCCGAGCGGCCCTTCAGGATGCGGCCGCTCATCCTCTGTGCGACGGCGATCGGCTCGATGCCGGTGAACTCGAGCGCCATGAGCAGCGTGTCGTCCTGTGCCGCGACCTCCTGTCCGAAGATCGCGAGCTTCACCCGCACCGGGCCGAATTCGGCGGCCTTCTTGAGGATGGCCTGCAGGATCGCGAGGCTCGACGGCAGCGGGCCGGTCGTGTGCTGCCTGAGCGTGTAGTAGACGTTCTCCCAGTCAATGAGGAGGGCGACGTCGGGCAAGATGGTTCTCCATATGTGAGCGCGCGTGCCGCCCGACTCGCCCGCGGACCCTCTCGCGAGGATCACGCGCCCTGCTCTCCCGTCGCCGCTCTCCACCCCTTGCGAGGGTGTAGCTCGTCGTGAGCACGTTCATCACGAACGCTTCGGTCGTCGCGCGCGCCTGTGTCTCCCGCAAGGATACGCTGCCGCCGATGCGAGCGGGAACGCCGGCGGACATCGTCGCCCACTGCGTCAGGGCGGGCGCCGCGTACGCGGACGCGCGGGCCGTCGAGCGCGAGACCGAGTCGGTCAACGTCAAGGACGGCTCCGTCGAGTCCATCGACCGTTCCGCGGACCGCGGGATCGGGGTCCGCGTGCTCGTCGGCGGGTCCTGGGGCTTCGCGGCGACGGACCGGCCCGACGACGCGTCGCTGCGGCGCGTCGCCGACGACGCGCTCGATCGGGCGAGGGCGTCGGCGCGGGTCCAGCGGCGCGCGGTCAGGCTCGCGGGCGTCCCGCCGCAGCGCGGCGAGTACCGGACGCAGCTGCGCCGCGACCCTTTCGCCGTGCCCATGGCGGAGCGGATCGCGCTCCTGCGCGAGGCGGACGACGCGATGAAGGGCGAGCACGTCCGCACCCGCCGTGGTGGCATCTCCGCGTACCGCACGCGCAAGCACCTGGTCACCAGCGAGGGGACCGATGTGACGCAGGAGATCGTGGACTCCGCCGCCGGGCTCTCGGTCCTCGCGGTGAAGGCCGGCGCGAAGCCGGTCACGCGCTCCGAGATGCGCAACGCCGCGCAGGCGGGGTGGGAGTTCGTCGAGCGCTGCGACCTTGTCGCCCGCGGTCGTCGATATCGCGAGGACGCCGAGGCCACGCTCGACGCGCCCCTCGCGAGCGCGCGGCCGACCGACGTCGTGCTCGACCAGTCCTTCCTCGCGCTGCTCGTCCACGAATCCTGCGGACATCCGACCGAGGCGGACCGCGTGCTCGAGCACGAGGTCGCGTTCGCGGGCACGACCTTCATGTGGCCGAAGGACGTCGGCGCGCTGCGCTACGGCAGCACGCACGTCTCGATGACGGCCGACTCGACCTTGCCCGGCGGCATGGGCACCTTCGGCTGGGACGACGACGGCGTTCCGGGAATGCGCACGAAGCTCATCGACCGCGGCACCTTCGTCGGGTACCTCACGTCGCGCGAGACCGCGGGCGCGCTCGGCATCCCCGTCGCGATCGGCTCGGCGCGCGCCGAGGGCTGGCAGCACTTCCCGATCGTCCGGATGGTGAACGTGAGCCTCGACCCCGGATCGACCCCATACCCCGAGCTCCTTGGCGGGCTCGACGACGGGCTCCTCCTCGAGTCGCCGGGGTCCTACTCGCTCGACGAGAAGCGGCAGAACTTCCACTTCACCGCGCAGGTCGCGCGCGTCGTCCGGCGCGGCGAGGTCCAGGGCTACGTGCGCGGGGTGGGCTTCCAGTCGCTGACGCCCGACTTCTGGGGACGCTGCGACGGCGTGGCCGACGACTGGGAGCTCCACGGATTCCTCACCTGCGCCAAAGGAGAGCCGCTCCAGCTCATGCGCGTCGGCCATGGCGCGGCGCACGCGCGCTTCCGCGCGCTGCCACTGGAGATCCAGCCGTAGTGGGCGTGCCGGTCCGGCACGACCCGGGCTGTCCTGGTCAGGACCCGGGTGTCTGCGCTTCCCGGCCTCGGGCCCCTCTGCGGAGGGAACCCCCGAGACCGACGCGCAGACACCGCGGGTCCCTCCCCGCAGGACCGGTTCGGGTGCGGCCCCGTAGGACCATTTCGGGCTCGGCTGGTCGCGAGTGACCGCGCTCGGACGCGATGCGCTGCTCGACCCATTGCGCGACGCGCTGCGCGATGCGCCGGCCGATGAGGTCGAGCTCTGGGCGCACCGGCGGCGCGCGGCGATCACGAGGTACTCGAGGTCGTCGATCCACCAGAACGCGCTCTCGGACGAGACGCACGTCCACGCGCGGGTCGCGGTCGGCCGCGCGGTGGGCAGCGCGACGGCGAACGGGCTGGATCCGGCGGCGCTGCGTGCGCTCGTCGCGGACGCGGCGTCGCTGGCGCGGCTGCAGCCGCCGAACGACGAGTGGCCGGGCGTCGCGGAGCCGGCCGAGGTCGCGCCCCCGCACGCCTGCGACGACGCGACGGCGCGGCTCGACTCGGGGGAGCAGGCCGCCGCGATCCAGGTGATCGCCGACGCGGCTGTCGCCCGGGGGTCACGCGTCGCAGGGACCCATCAGCTCGAGCTGCGCGAGGACGCGGTCGTCACCTCGCGCGGCGTCGCTGCGTACGCGCCGTCCACGCTCGCGTACGTGCGCGCCCTCGCGCAGAGCGACGAAGGCTCCGGCTATGCCGACGACCTCGCGTTCCGGATCGCTGACCTCGATCCTCGCGCTGTCGCCGAGCGGGCGATCGAGAAGTGCGAGCGGGACCGCGCCAGGACGCAGCTGGAGCCGGGCGAGTACGAGGCCGTCTTCGAGGAGGACGCGGTCGCGGAGATCCTCCGCGTCGTGTCGCTCTCCGGTCTCGGGGGGCAGGCCGTGCGCGAGGGGCGGTCCTTCATGAGCGGCCGCATCGGGGAGCGGGTGACCGGCGAGCGCTTCACGCTGCACGATGACGCCCTCGATCCGCGCCAGCTCGGGATCCCGTTCGACATCGAGGGGACCCCGAAGCGGCGCGTCGCGCTCGTCGAGTCAGGGGTGGCCCGGTCGCCCGTGTACGACCGTAGCTCGGCGAAGGCGGCCGGCACGGCCTCGACCGGCCACGCCGCTGACCGGTCCCGCTACCAGGTCGGCGGCCACGCGGGCAATCTCGTGATGGCCGGCGGCACCGCGACGAGGGACGAGCTCATCGCGTCCGTGACGCGGGGGATCCTCATCACGCGCTTCCATTACACGAACATCCCGGATCCGAAGACCGCGACCATGACCGGGACGACGCGTGACGGGACGTTCCTCATCGAAGGGGGCCGGATCACCCGCGCGCTCGCGAACGTGCGCTACACGATGAGCTCGCTCGAGCTCTTCGCCGGGATCGAGCTCCTCGGCCCGCAGCGGCTCGTGCGGGACTGGTGGAGCACGAACGGGATGGGCTCCGTCGTGTGCCTCGCCCCGGCGATGAAGGTCCGCCGCGCGGCCATCACGGGGTCCAGCCCGGCCTGACGCGAGCCGGGTGCGCCGCGGCGCCATGTGTTCGGCCACGCCGCTGCCTGCCGGTGCGCTCGGACTGGCGAGCGAGCGTCGTCTCGAACGTCACCTTCCGCACGCCCGCGGGTGGCTCGCAACTTGCGTGCGTGGCCGCGGGAAACAGTCACATCGAAGAAGGAGTCAGACGCCCATGGATGCGATCACGCTGCTCAAAGAAGACCACCAGAAGGTCAAGAAGATCCTCGACGAGCTGGAGAAGACGACCGAGCGCGGTGTGAAGACGCGCGAGGAGCTCTTCGGGAAGCTCATGGCGGAGCTCACGGTCCACGAGAAGATCGAGGAGGAGATCTTCTACCCGGCGGTGAAGGAGCGGGCCGAGTCGAAGAAGGTCGAGGAGCTCATCGCGGAGTCCTACGAGGAGCACCACTTCGTCGACATGGTCGCCGCGGAGATCAAGGGCACGCCGTTCGACGCGGAGGAGTGGGGCGCGAAGTTCAAGGTGATGAAGGAGAACATCGAGCACCACGCCATCGAGGAGGAAGAGGGCAAGCTCTTCCCGAAGGTGCGCCGCGCCTTCAGCGCGGAGGAGCTCAAGGACCTCGGGGTCCAGATGCTCGAGCTGAAGGAGCAGTCACAGGCCGGCGCTCCGCAGGAGCAACCGTCCCGGTAGCGCTAGCGGGTGGCGGCCAGCGACTGGATGTAGCGCACGAGCTGCCAGCGCTCGGTCTCGGACAGCGTTGACCGCCACCCCGGCATCGCGGTGCCGGGGATGCCCTCGCTGATCCAGTGGAAGTGCTCGCCCTCGGCGTGCAGCGGCACGTGGATGCGGAGGTCGAGCGGCCGCGGGTTCATCGTGAAGGCCGCGGGCCCGTCGCCCGCGCCGCGCGCGCCGTGGCAGACCAGGCAGAGGCGCTCGTAGGTGGCCTTCCCCTGCGCGACGGCCTCGGGCGTGTTCGGCGTCGGGTTCGTGGCGAAGCGCGCGGTGAACGGCACCGGGTAGGTCGGCACGTTGATCGCGACCGTGAACGCGAGCACGAACGCGACGAGCGACAGCGCGCCCATGACGCCGCCAGACAGGGCCGGCCGTCGCCAGGGCCGGCGCCGGTACCAGCGGTAGAAGGCGAGCCCCGCGAAGACGAGCGCGCCCGCGAGCAGGAGGAGCCCGATCTGGACGGCCGAGTCGCGGGTCATCGGAAGGATCACGGCTTCGGGCGTCCCTTCCGGCTCGACCACCAGTACAGACCGGCGAACACCGCGAGCGGGAGGCCGAGCTCGATGAGCGCGTCGAGCGGGCCTGACGCGATGTGCGCGAAGGTCACCCCGTCCACCTTACCGCGTGACCTCGAGCGTGTAGGCGGCGCTCGCGCCGTCGAGCGAGATGACGAGCTGCCAGGTGCCCGCGTCGAGCGCGGCGAACGGGGCGATGTAGCGGCCGGGGCTCGCCTCCGCGGCCGTCGCCGCCGCGGCCTGGCCAGGCCCGCTCGGGGTCACGAGCACCGTCCGGGCCGGGACGGGATCACCCTTCGCGTCGACGATGACGACGTGGAGCGAGAACGGCGCGCCCGCCACGACCGGTGAGGGATCCGTGAACGCGATCATCGTGAACGGTCCCGCGGTCAGCACCCTCGCGGCGGTCGCGCTCGAGCCCGCACCGATCGGCACGCTGAACACGGTGCGGACATCGTCGCGGCCGGCGAGCCGCACGATCGTCTCCACCCGCCAGGTGCCGAACATCGCGGTGACGCTGCCCTGCGCGACGTATTCGCCAGGCGCGCGCTGCTCCGCGACGAGCTCCGTCTCGCCCATGTCGTGCTCGATCATCGTGAAGCGGAAGGCGACGCGCTGCGCGTCGGAGACCGGCCGCAGCCCCTCATGCACGCGGAGGACATAGCGGTTCCGCCCGGGCTGCGTCGACGGGAGCAGCAGCTGCAGGCGCAGCCCGCCGACGTGCTGCGTCTGGTCGAACGCCGCGGCGCTCGGCTGCGCCGGCGGCGCGTACGCGGTGAGCGCACCGGTCGCCATGAGCACGAGCGCGAGCAGGGCGGACTCCGCGAGGGTGCTGCGGACCAGCCCCGCGCGCGCGCGTGCCGGCGCGAGCGCTGATCGGAGCCGCGGTCCCCAGACGAGCAGGTTCAGCGCGCCGAGCGCGACCGTCGCGGCGAGGAGGACGATCTTCGCGAGGAGCGCGATCCCGTACGGCGTCTCGATCAGGTCCTGCGGCAGCACGAGCCGGCGCAGCGACTGGAGCGCGCCGGTCGTCACCAGCGTGGCGACGGCGACGAGCGCGACGAGCGAGAAGCGCCAGACGCCGCGCCCGAGCGCGGCGGACTCTGCCGCGTCGCGGACGCGCGCGAAGGGCAGCGCGGTCCAGCCGAGCGCGGCGAGGCCCCCGACCCACACCGACGCGGCGAGGATGTGGACGAGGTCGAGGGCGGTCTCGAGCAGCGAGCCGCTCGCTGCCGCGTGGGACACGAGCGTCGCCGTGAGCGCGGCGACGATGCCGAGCGCGGTGATGGCCTCGTGGCGGAATGGTCCCGTGCGCAGCGCCCCGAGCAGCGCGATCCCACACAGCGCGCGCACGCCGTGGAGCAGCGCGAGGCGGGGCGGGAGCGCCGCGCCCTGGCTCACCGCGAGCATCACGGGCCACACGACGAGGAGCGCCGCCGCGAGCACGACGAGCTGCGTCTCCCGCGCCGCCGATGCGCCGGCGAAGCGCGGCCGCACGAGCAGGCCGAACAGGCCGACGCCGACGGCGAGCGTGATGCCCGCGAACGAGAGCGTCCGGCCGACGAGCTCGAAGGGGGATGCGGTCGCGACCGCCCTGTCGACATCGGGGATCGCGGGCAGCGGCGCGTCTCCGACGGCGAAGACGAAGCTGCCCTTCGTGGTGTGGCCGTCGACCGTCGACAGCACCGTCCAGGCGACGGTGTATCCGCCGTCGCCGACCGGCTCGACGCTGACCGCGAGGCCGTTCGGCTCATCCGTGGCCCGAACGTCACCTCGATCGACGCGCCGCCCGTCGGTCGCCAGGACCTGGATCTCGCTGCCGCGAACGTCCGGCGGCTCGGTGAAGGACACGCGGATCTCCGCCGGCGCGCGCGCGAGGCGCGCGTCGGCCGCGGGGTTAGAGCGCAGGTACCAGGCGTGCGCGTCCGCGGCCTGGGCCGCGAGGCCCAGGCCGCCCAGCGCAAGCGCGAGGATCGCGAGGACGCGCACTAGGCGCGCTTTCGGAGGAAGGGCACCACGACAGCGATCACGCCGAGCACCAGGGCGGCGATCGCGATGAGCCGCGTCTGCTCGGCGGTCGAGCGGATCTCGTCGAGGGTCCGCGAGAGATCCACGCCGGCGGGGACCTTGTCCGGGTACTGGAGCGCGGTCACGGGCCGGATCTCGTCGAACCGGCCCGGGCCGGATTCGAACGTCTCGTTCACGTCGAGCGTCTCGATCTTGCCTTTCACGACGAACCGGTAGTTGCCCTCGCGGGTCGGGATGATGTCCGCGGCATATGCGCCCGGCAGGCCGAACCGCGTCCGGAAGGCCGGGCGGAACGGGGTCGTCGACCCTCCCTGGAAGACCTCGACCGCGAGGGTCTTCTCGAGGCCCTCGACGTTCCGCGGCGGGGTCGTCCGCGTGTCGGTGACGCGGAAGTCGACAGCGTTCTGGCCGCCGACGAACGCGGGTTCGCCGAGCCAGCCGACGACGACCCGGTACGGACCGAGGTTCCGTGTCTCGTGCGCCGATACCTGCTGCGCGGCCGCTGACATCGCGATGGTGATGAGGACGAACAGTACTGTCGTCCTGAGTGTCGATCGCATTGACGCACCTCTCCTTATCGACGGACCACTTGCAGACGCCCTGGCCTGCCCGCGCGCGTTCAGGCGAACGCGCCGGCTAGCTGCTCGTGGGCGGACGTGAGGCGAGGCGCGGTGGCGCGAGCGGCACCGCCGAGGACCATTGCGCCGTCGGGATCGCTGGCGGCGCCAGGACCGCGACGAGCCGGCGCGTCGGCCGCGGCAGCCGCGGGACGAGGCTGACAAGCAGGGCGAGCGCGAGCCCGAGGTCCTGGGGCGGATCGAGGAGCGACGTGGCGAACAGTGGGCCGGTCGCCGTCTCTGCTGCGACCGGAGGCATCTCCATCACGATCGGGATCCCGGCTGCCGCAAGCGCTCGGTGGAGCGCTGCCATCGCGGGTGTCAGGCCGGCAGCGTCACTGCCCGCCGGCTCGAGGAGGAAGCTCAGGCGGTAGGCCGCGAGCGGCATGCTGTGGTCAGGCGGCGTACCCGCCGGCATGCGGTGGGCAGGAACAGCGACGCCTGCGCTTGCGAGGGCGGCCGACCCGGCAGCCAGCGCGAAGATCGCTACGGCGAGCGGCCGGCCCATGATCACGACTGTACGACCGCCGGACCCGTCAGCCGCGCCCGGCCCTTAGCCTGACCACGGATGGACGTCGCGGTCCTGCTCGCCATGGTCGCCCTCGGTTTCCGCCATGGCTTCGACTGGGACCACATCGCCGCGATCACCGACATCACGAGCACGACCTCGTCGAGCCACGCCGACATCGCCGTTCCGTTCGGCGCGCCGGTCTCCGCCGGCGCGCACGACGAGCACGTCGTCGACCACGAGCACTCGCACGAGAAGGCACCGGTCGCGCACGCGCTGCGCGAGTCCCGCTTCACGCACGAGCAGCGCCACGCCCTCGGCCTCGCCACGCTCTACGCGCTCGGGCACGCGGCGATGGTCGTGCTCCTCGGCATCGCGGCGCTGCTCTTCGCGGCGATCCTTCCGGACTGGGTCGATCCCATCCTCGAGAAGGTCGTCGGCGTGACGCTCGTCCTGCTCGGCGCGTGGGTGTTGTTCTCGGTCACGCAGTACCTGCGCGGGAAGGGGGACTTCCGCCTCCGCAGCCGCTGGATGCTCCTCTTCGACTTCGCGCGCTACGGCTGGGGCGCGCTGCAGGCCCGGATCCACGGTCACGAGCACCACCCGTCGATGCACGCGACGCAGTACGGCCCGCGCACGGCGTTCGGCGTCGGCGTCATCCACGGCATCGGTGCCGAGACCGGCTCGCAGGCCGTGCTCCTCGCCGGCGTGGCGGGCGCCGGGGCGGACGCGTCGCGAGGTGTCGCGATCCTGCTGGCGTTCACCGCCGGCCTGCTCATCGCCAACTCGCTCGTCGCGTTCGTCACCGCCACCGGCTTCATCGGCGCGCAGCGCATGCGCACGATCTACATCGCGTTCGGTCTCGTCGCGGGTACCCTCAGCCTCTACGTCGGGCTGCTGTTCGTCCTCGGCCTCGGCACGGCGCTCCCCGATCTGCAGCAGCTCCTCTTCGGCAGCGACCCCGGCTAGCGCCACGCGCGGGTACCCTCGTCGCGTGCGCGCGCTCCTCACGCTGCTCCTCGTGCTCGTCGCGACCGCGTGCGGCAACGCGTACGAGAGCCGCAGCGGGGACGTCTTCGACGCGCACGTGACGCGCGTGGTCAGCACCACCGAGCAGACCACGCCCGACGGCCTGCGCCAGCTGACGCAGCGCGTGGAGATCGAGCTCGACGGCTCGCTCTACCGGGGCGACCGCGTCGAGGTCGGCTGGGGCGGCCGCGTGCCGATCACCCGCAACGGCCTCCTCCGCCCCGGCGACCAGGTCCTCGTGTCGCAGCGGCGCGCCGAGGACGGGACGCGCGAGTACGCGATCGAGGACGTCGTGCGGCTGCCGTCGCTGCTCCCGGTCGCTGCCGCCGCGCTCATCGCGCTCCTCGCCGTCGGGCGGCTGAAGGGCCTCGCCTCGATCGCCGGCCTCGCGGTCAGCGTCGCCGCGTTCCTTCTCGCCGTGCTGCCGGCGATCCAGCGCGGTGACGATCCGCTCCTTGCCACGCTCATCGGCTCGGCGCTCATCCTCGCCGCGACCGTGTATCTCGTTCACGGGCTCAACCGGAAGAGCACCGCGGCGCTCGCGGGCACGACGGTCGGGCTCGTCGTGGTCGCCGGCCTCGGCTGGCTCGGGATCGCGCTCTCGCGCATCACCGGGCTCGGCGACGAGGAGTCCGTCTTCCTCGCCGTCGGGACCGGGTTCTCGATCGACATGACGAAGCTCGTGCTCGCGGGGATCATCGTCGCGTCGCTCGGCGCGCTCGCCGACATGGCGGTGGGCCAGGCGTCGACGACCTTCGAGCTCGCGGCGGTGGACCGGAGCCTGCGCGGCAGGGCGCTGTACTCCTCCGCGCTGAACGTCGGCCGCGACCACGTCGGCTCGCTCGTGAACACGCTCGCGCTCGCCTACTTCGGCGGCGCGCTCCCGCTCGTCCTGCTTCTCTCGCTCGGGAACTCGCCGCTCGTCGTGGCGCTGAACGGCGAGACCATCGCGATCTCGCTGCTCGGCGTCCTCGCTGCGACCTGCGGCCTCGTCATCGCGGTGCCGGTGACGACAGCGGCCGCGGTCGCGCTCGTCCGCTCGCGATAGGGGCGCGTCCCTAGGCCTCGCGGGCGCGGCAGCGCGCGCAGAGGCCGTAGAGGTCGAGCTGGGCGTGGTCGACGTGGAAGCCGTGCCGCGACCGCACCGACCGGAGCATCGGCCGCATCACTTCCTCGGCGACGTCCTCGACACGCTGGCAGCGGCCGCAGACGAGGTGGTGATGGTGCCCGGGCGTGCAGGCCGCGTAGACGTACACATGGCCCGGGCGCTCGAGGCGTGTGGCCATGCCGTCCGCGACCTGGGCCTCGAGGGCGCGGTAGACGGTCGCGAGGCCGATGCGGTGATGCTTCGACCGGATGCGCTCGTGCAGCTCCTGCGCGCTGAGCGCGGCGCGCTCGGACGCGAGCGCCTCGGCGACGATCACGCGCTGGCGGGTGAGCCGTCGTGATGGCGCGATCCGCTGCGCCACGTCAGTGCGGGTCCTGGCGGCCATTGCGCCGACGATAGCGCGACGGCCCATACTTGACAATGATTCTCGTTCTCAACTAGGCTCGGCTCGTGGAGCCGCTCGTCCTCCTTCTCGGCCTCGCCGCCGCCGCGGGCGACCTCATCGGCGGCGCGATCGTTGCCACGCCTCGTCGCATCAGCGACAGGACGCTCGGTCTGCTCATGGCGCTCGGTGCCGGCAACCTGCTCGGCGTCTCGATCATCGAGCTCATCCCGGAGACGATCGTCGAGGTCGGTGAGCTCGCCCCGATCTTCATCCTCGGTGGCTACCTGCTCATCCACTTCTTCGAGCACGTCTTCGCTCCCCACCTGCACTTCGGCGAGGAGACGCACGGCAACGCCGTCGTCGATACGCACGTCACGAGCACGGCGCTCGTCGGGCTCGGTCTGCACGCGTTCATGGACGGGGTGGCGATCGGCTCGGCGTTCATCGCGAGCCCCGCGCTCGGTGTCATCGTCTTCGCCGCGATCATGCTGCACAAGCTGCCGGAGGGCTTCACGATCGCGTCCGTCATGAAGGCTGCGGGCACGACGCGCTCGTGGGCGCTGACCGCCTCGGCCATCCTGGCGGTCGCGACGTTCATCGGGGTCATCGCCTCGTCGACCTTCGGGGCGTTCGCGCCGTACGCGCTCGCCATCGCCACCGGTTCCGTGCTCTACGTGGGAGCGACGGACCTCATGGCCGAGGCGAACAAGGAGGAGGGCATCCTCAACCCCGTCATGGTCTTCATCGGCATCGGGATGTTCTTCGCGGTGCTGGGACTCGCGCGTCTCGTGGGCATCGAGGTCTAGCGAGGCTCACGACCGCCTAGACTGGGAGGCGGAAAGCGAGGTCCGCCCCTTGGCCAGCAACCCTCCCATCACCTCCGACATGACCATCGCGGCCGTCGTCGAGCGCTGGCCCGACGCCGCGCGGATCTTCGCGCGCTATGGCCTCTCGTGCGCGTCGTGCGCGATCAGCAAGAGCGAGACGATCATGGCCGGCGCGACCGGGCACGGTGGCGGGCGCGTCGACGTGAACGAGCTCCTCCGCGACCTCAACACGCTCGCGCAGACCGGCAAGCTTCCGGAGGGCCTTCCCGACGCGTCGAAGATGGCCGCGCCGGGTGCTACCGGCGGTCCGCGCGGGCTCGCGACCGGACAGGCCGGGATCAAGCACGTCATCGCCGTCATGTCGGGCAAGGGCGGCGTGGGGAAATCCCTTGTCGCGGGCCTCCTTGCGGTCGGCCTGAAGCGCAGCGGCTGCGGCGTCGGCGTCCTCGACGGCGACATCACCGGCCCCTCGATCCCGCGCATGTTCGGCGTCCGCGAGAAGCCCGGCGTCGTCCCAGGGACACAGACGCTCGAGCCTCCGCGCTCGCGCGGCGGCATCCCGATCATGTCGATGAACCTGCTTCTCCCCGGCGAGGAGGAGGCCGTCATCTGGCGCGGGCCGATGGTGTCCGGCGCGATCCGGCAGTTCTACACGGACGTGCGCTGGGGCGAGCTCGATTTCCTCATCGTCGACCTTCCGCCCGGCACGAGCGACGCGCCGCTCACGGTGATGCAGGCGCTCCCGATCGCCGGCGTGATCCTCGTGACGACACCGCAGGCGCTCGCGACGATGGTCGTCACCAAGGCGGTGCGGCTCGTGAAGCAGCTCGGCGGCGACATCCTCGGCGTCGTCGAGAACATGGCCTACGTCACGACGCCATCGGGCGAGCGCCTCGAGGTCTTCGGGCCGTCGCAGGGCCTGAAGCTCGTCGTCGCCGCGAACGCGCCGCTCCTCGCCAAGATCCCGATCGACCCGCGCATCGCGGACCTCGCGGACCACGGCCGCATCGAGGAGTACGAGGCGCCGGAGTTCGACGAGCTCCTCCGGAACTTCCTCGCCGTCGCGCCGGGGGCGCGCCCGACCTCCTGACCCGCAGGGTCCCGGGCCTCGTCCCGCCACTGCTGCTGGCGGCTGCCAGCGCGGCGTTCACGCTCTGGCAGGACCTTCACCTTGCGGTCCTGGTGGATGTCGCGTACTTCGTGAACGTCGGGATGCGCATCGCCGCCGGCGAGGTCCCGTACCTCGACTTCCCGTTGCCTCAGGCGCCGCTCTCGTTCCTCTCGCAGGCGGCGCTCATCAGGCTCTTCGGGCCGAGCTACCCGGCCCAGATCGCGTACGTCATGGTGCTCGGCGGGCTGGCGACGGGCGTGACCTACGCGGTCACGCGGCGCCTGCTCACCGGTGCCGTCGCGCGACCCGGGCTGCTCGCGCTCGTCCTCTGCGTTCCGCTCGTGCCGCTCGGGATCTACGCGGTCTATCCGCATCCGTTCTACGACCCCGATGCCTGTCTCGCGATCCTCGCGGCCCTCGCCGCCGTCCTCGCCGCACGACACCGGCCGGGCCCCGCGCGCTGGCTGCTGGCCGGCGCGCTGCTCTCGCTGCCGTTCTGGGTGAAGCAGAACATCGGCGGCGCCTTCCTCGCGATCACGATCGTCACGCTGGCGGCGGAAGCGCTCGCGCGGCCGCAGCGGAGGCGGGCGCTGGCGTGGTGCCTCGCCGGACTGGCGGGTGCGTTCGCGCTCGAGCTCGTGCTGCTCCAGTCCGTCGTCGGCATCCGGAACTACGTGTACTGGGCGTTCGAGTACGCGCTCAGCTACCGCGGACTGCCCGCCGAGCGCCTTCAGGCGTTCGTCGATGCAGGCGTGATCTGGCCCGGCGTCGTCCTCGTGCTGCTCGTTCTGCTCTCGCAGCGCCTGACGGCGCCGGCACGCGCGGCGGCATTCACGGGCGCGTCGGCCGCCACCGTGATCGCGCTCGCGCTCATGCCCGGAGCGCCCCTCGCGCTACGGCTCTTCCCGCCCGTGCTGATCGCGACGGCCGTCCTCGCGCTCGTTCGCTCCGTGCGCGACGGCCCGGACTTCGAGACCACGCTGCCGCTCATCCTCGTCGTCTCGACCGCGGGAGCGCTGATGTCGCAGGGACTCATCGGCTCGACGTTCGGTATCTTCCCGCTGCTCGTGCTGGCGATCGCTTCGCTCGTCCGTCAGCTCGCGCGTTTCGTCCGTGTGCCGTCCGGCGTGGCGCCGGCGACGGGAGTAGTGCTGGCCGCGCTGCTGGCCGCGTCGGGCCTGGGCTACGCCGCCGGGGCGGAGCGCCTCCGGTACATCGACATCGGGACAGGCGACGTGGTGCGGTCGTCGTTCCCCTCGCTCGCGGGTCTCTCCGCCCGGGGTCCGTACATCGCCGACCTCGACGAGGTCCTCTTCTGGGCACGTGAGCACGTCCGTCCCGACGAGCCGATGGTCTTCCTGCCCGGCGAGGATCCGGCGTACTTCGCGCTCGGGATGCCGCCGCGGCTGCCCTCGGTGTACTTCTACGACGTCGGGCTGCCGTACACGCCCGCCGAGATCGCGAGCATCGCCGACGATGTCGGGCTGCGGTGGGTCTTCGTCAAGGACCGCCTCCAGCTCCGCGACGAGCCGCCGCTGAATCAGGCGGTCATCGCCGCGCTCACCGAGCGCGCGACGCTCGTGGCGCGCGTCAGCGCCTATCGGATCTACCGGCGGTGACCGCCGCCGCGCGCGCCGATCGCGGCTAGCATCGCTCGCGGGTGATACAGCGCGCGCGCCGGAAGCTGCTCTCCGCGCGCGCGGAGGTCTTCCTCTACGTCACGACCGGCGTCGCGAACGCCCTCGCGTTCGGCTACCAGTTCGTCATGGCGCGCCTGCTCCGCCCCGACGAGTTCGCGCTGCTCACGCAGCTCTTCGGGATCCTCGTCATCGAGGCGATCAGCACCCAGGTCATCCAGGCGGCGACCGCGAAGCTCGCGGCGCAGTACCGCGCCCGGGAGGATGACGCCGCGCTCCACGTCTTCGTCCGCCGCTGGCTGCGACGCATCGTGCTGCTCGCCGCGCCGCCCTCGGTGCTCGTCGCTTTCCTCGCGGTCCCGCTCTCCGGCGCGATCGGCGTCCCGGCCCTGGCCGCCTCGCTCCTCGGGGTGACGCTCGGTCTGGCGGGGCTCCTCACCTTCACGCTCGGACTGCTGCAAGGGCTCCGCCGCTTCTACTGGCTCGGCACGGACCTCATCGCTCAGGCGTTCACGCGGCTGCTCGCAGGGACGATCCTCGTGCTGGTCGGGCTGGGCGTCGACGGAGCGTTCATCGGCGCGACGCTGGCGCTCCTCGTCGGCGTGCTCGTCAGCCTCTTTCCGCTCCGTGGCCTGCTCCGCGCGGCGCGCGGAGCCGTCCACGAAGCAGCGCTGGCGGGACAGGAGACGCGCTTCTTCCTCACCGCTGCCGTCGTCCTGCTTGCGTATGCGGGACTCATCAACGCCGACGCGGTCCTTGCGCCGCTGCTCCTCGGTAGCGTCGAGGCCGGCGCATACGCAGGCGCCGTGACGGTCGCGAAAGTGATCCTCTTCGCGCCGATCGCCGTCGGCTTCATCCTGCTCGAGGCGACCGCGCGCCAGCACGAGCGCGGCGCCGACACCGACCGCGCGCTGTTCATCGCGCTCGCGTTCGTGCTCGTGACGAGCGGCGCGGTCGCGCTCGCGTATCTCGTCGCGCCGGCCTTCTTCGTCGGCCTCGTGGTCGGCGGGCAGTATCCGCTCGCCGTCCGGCTCGTGCCGCTGTACGCGGTCGCCGCCCTGTCGAACGCGCTGCTCAACATCTGGATCGCCTACTTCGTGGGTCGCGGGCGGACAGCCATCGGCTCGGTGCTGGCCGGCGGGCTGGCCGTCGAGGTCGCGCTCCTGGTGCTCGTCGCGCGCGACGCCGAGACGATGGTGCGGATCGTGACCGCCGTCGCGATCGGGATGCAGCTCGTGGCGATCGCGTCCTTCATCGCCGTGCGCCTCGCGAGGCCGGACCGCGGCGCGCCGGCCGGTTGATGGACGCCGCGGGGCGGATGCGCGCCGCGCTGCTCGGGACCGCCGCGCTCTCCGTCACCATCCTCACTGCGGCGGCCGCTCCGGAGCTCGACACCGCCGTCGTCGTGGGCTTCGGCGTCTTCATCGCGATGACGCTCTGGGGGGTCCTGGCCCGGACCTCCGGCGCCGCGCGACCGGAGCGAGGCGGCCTGCTCGCGCTCGCGGGTGCCGCAGGGCTCGCGCTCGCCGATCGCCATCTCGTCGTCGCGTCGCGGGGCCCCGCGCCGGACGACCTCGCGGTCGCCGCACTCGTGATCGTGTGCCTCGCGATCGCGTGGCGTGCGCCGCGTCTCGCCGGGCGCCCGTTCGTGACCGCGCTGGCGCTGGCCGCCTACGCGCTCATCTGCTTCTCGCTCATCGCAGGCACGCGGTACCACAGCGACGCGGTCGCCAACGTCCACCGCGCGGCCGAGCTCGTCCTCTCCGGCGCCGACCCGTATCGGGCGATCGACACCCTTGCGTCGCTGGACCGTTTCGGGCTCGACCGCGCTCTCGCGACGGACCTCGAGGACGGCACACCGCTGCGCTCCTTCAACTACCCCCCGCTCTCGTTCCTGCTCCCGGCACCTGCCGTCGCCGTCGGACTCGCCGACCTTCGGGCGCTCTATGCGGCGCTGATCGTGCTCGCGACGCTCGCCGCGACCGCGATGACGGTCGAGCGCTGGAGGCCGTACCTTCTCGCCGCCGTCGTCGGCAACCTCGCGATCGCGCGGCAGTACGTGCTCGCCGGGATCGATCCGGCGTGGGCGATCCTGCTCGGGGCGTCCCTCCTGGTGCTGGCACGCGCGAGATCGTGGCGGCCGCTCGCCGTCTCGGCGGTCCTTCTCGGGCTCGCGGCGGCGGCGCGCCAGCCGGCCTGGTTCGTCGTGCCCTTCGTGCTCGCGGCGGTCGCGCGTGACCACGGGCCCTCGCGCGCGCTCCGCTACGCGACCGTCGCCGCCGCTGCGTTCGTCATTCCGGCGCTTCCGTACCTCGCGTCCGCGCCCGCGTCGATCCTCGGCGGCATGCTCGCCCCGATCATCCTTCCCCTCGAGCCGCACGGCATCGGCCTCGCCCGTCTCGGCGCCGACGGCCTCCTGCCGCTGCTGCCACGCGGCGCGTACACCGCCTTCGCGCTGGCCGGGCTCGCTGCCGCTCTCGTCGTGGCTGCCCGCCGGCGGCCGGCGCACATCGGTCTGCCCGCTCTCGCGCTGGGCCCGCTCTTCATCGGCTGGCGGGCGCTCCAGAACTACTTCGCCTTCGCTGGCGTGTACGCCGTGCTGGCCATCGCCGAGGACGACAGGGCCACCCCGGAGCGCGAAGCGCGTACGCTCCCGGCGGACATGGAGGTGAGGCGTGCCGGTCGATAAGGACCTCCTCGAGATCCTCGCGTGCCCTGCGGACAGGCAGCCGCTGCGGGAAGAGCCCGACCGCCTCGTGTGCACGGCGTGCGGGCGTCGCTACCCCGTGCGGGACGGCATCCCCGTCATGCTCGTGGAGGAGGCCGAACAGCCTGCCACGGGTCGAAACGAAAGCGCTATGGACAGCTAGGACCGGCCGATAGAGGCTTCGGCGATGCGTCGCGTCGCCGCCGTGCTGCCGCTCTACAACGAGGGATCCGCCGCCGCCGATCTCGTCCGGCGCATGCCCGCCGTGGTCTCGGCGACGTACGTCGTCGACGATGGCTCCACCGACGACGGCCCGGCGCTCGCGGAGCGCGCGGGTGCGCGGGTGGTGCGTCTTGGCGCCAACCGCGGGATCGGCGCCGCGATCCGGGCCGGACTGCTCGCGGCGCGGGACGCGGGCTTCGACACGGTCGTCGTCATGGCCGCCAGCGGCAAGGACCGGCCGGAGGAGATCCCGCTCCTTCTCGCGAAGATCGACGGGGGCTGCGACTACGTCCAGGGATCGCGCTTCCTCGAGGGCGGATCGTCCGTGAATCTCCCTCCCGTGCGGCGCGTGCTGATCCACCTCTTCACGGTCATGTTCCGGATCCTGTCGGGCTTCAAGGGCACCGATGTCACCAATGGCTTCCGTGCGTATCGCCTGAGCCTGCTCGACGACCCGCGCATCCGCGTCGAGCAGGCCTGGCTCGACCGCTACGAGCTCGAGTACTACATCCATTGGAAGGCGATCACCCTCGGGTACCGCATGTGCGAGGTCGCCGTGACGAAGACGTACCCGACGCGGACGAAGAACTACTCGAAGATCCGGCCCGTGATCGACTGGTGGCACATGGTCCGCCCCGCCGTCCTGCTGGCGCTCAAGCTCAAGACCTGAGCCTTGGTCCACGGCCCGGCGCCGCGGGCTACCGTCAGCCCGTGCGACCGGCCCGGATCATCGCGTACCTCCCCGTCGCGCTCGTCGCGCTCGCTCTCTGGCTCATCGCGGACACGGCCTCGAATGACTTCTTCCAGTTCTGGTTCGCCGGCCACCTCGTCGCGACGGGCCGGTCGCCATACGACCAGACCGCGTGGTGGAGCGCGCCCGAGGCATTCGGTGCGCTCGCGCGGACCGTCCGCGTCAACTGCCCGGTGCCCGACGCCCCCGCGTGTCTCTGGACCTACCCGCCCTGGACGGCGTGGCTGCTCGTTCCATTCGGTGCGCTCCCGGTGGCAGCCGGTCTCGCTCTGGAGAAGGTGGCCTTCACGCTGTTCCTCGCGATCGGTGCGGTGGCGACCGCCGCGGCCTCTGGCATCGGCGGACACCGGGCACGCGGTGCCGTCGCGGCCGGGGCGCTCTGCAGCGCGCCGTTCGTGCGCGCCGCGCTGACGGGTCACTTCGAAGGGGCGCTGCTCATCGCGCTCGCCGTC
>DASUCM010000166.1:0-2955 GCA_036276035.1 Candidatus Limnocylindria bacterium
CTCCAGACCGTGCGCGCGCGCCCACGCCAGCGCGGCCTCGATCGACCGTCGTACCTCGGCGCGCGGCAGGCCGGTGACCATCGCCCAGAGCACGCTGTTGTTCATGCCGCGTGAGGCCGCGTCGATGAGCCCCTCGCGCTGCGCCAGCGCGGTGCCCTCGCGGATCAACGCGAGCCCCACGGGCCCGTCGCTGCGGCCGAGCGCCGAGCCCTTCGAGATGAGCGCGTTCGCGATGGTCCACGGATCGCCGGTACGCCCGCCGATGGCGATCGCCTGGTCCGCCAGCGCGATCGCCTCGTGGTCGTCGTTGTCCACCATGCGCAGGCCCGCGAGGTGCGCGGTGGCGCGACCGAGCTCCATCGACTCCGGCTCCCCCGTGAGCATGTCGAGCGCCTCGCGCGCGAGCGACTGGGCTTCGGCGCCCTCGCCCCGCAGCCAGTGCGACCGGCTGGCCAGGCGGAGCATGCGCGAGCGGCCGCGCGGGTCGCCGCGCTCCTGATAGGCCTCGGCCGCCTCCACCGCCGCCTTCAGCGACAGCGCCGCGTCGAAGAAGTGGTACGCCTCGGCCTGCAGCTCGAGCGCGGGCGCCAGGTCCTCATCGGGAACACCGACCTCGAGCGCGCGGGTCACGTGGGCCACCGCCTCACGCGGCGCGCTCGCGCGGAACGCGCGCCGCGCCGCCTCCAGCAGGAGCGGCACCGCCCGCTCGGCCTCACCGGCCGCGAGCAGGTGGTGCGCGAGCAGGCTCGGCTCGGCCGCTTCGCCGAGCGCCGCCGCCACGGCGCGGTGCAGCCGCTTGCGCTCGCGCACCAGCAGATCGTCGTAGACGACCTCCCGCGTGAGGGCGTGACGGAAGGCGTACTCGTCGGACTCGCCTCCGTCGTCCGACGCCTCGATGACGAGCTGCAGCTCGATGAACTCGCGCACGTGGGTCTCGATCACCTGCTCGTCCACGCCACGGACCGTCCGCAGGAGATCGAACGAGAATCGCTGTCCGATGACCGAGGCGGCCGACAGGGTGTCGCGCGCCTCGGCCGAGAGGCGGTCCACACGCGTGCGCACCGCCTCGCGGATGGAGCCGGGGATCTCGAGCTCCGCGATCGGCTTGCGGCCCCAGCCGGTGTCGGTGCGGAAGTAGATGCCGCCCGACTCCACGAGCGCCTTGAGCAGCTCCTCGGTGAAGAACGGGCTGCCCTCCGAGCGCGCGTAGATCGCGTCGCGGAACTCATCGCTCACCGAGACATCGGGGTCGCTCGCCGCGAATGTCTCGCGGATCAGCTCCTTGGTCTCGTCCGGTGTGAGGCGGCGCAGCGCGATCTCGGTGACCAGACGCTCGCGCTGGAGCTCCGCGAGCACGCGCAGGAAGGGGTGGCGACGGTGCATCTCGTCGCTGCGGTACGTGGCCAGCACGAGCGCGCGCTCGTCGCGCAGCTCGCGAGCGAGGTGCTGGAGGAGCTCGAGGCTGGTCTCGTCCGCCCAGTGGAGATCCTCGAGGACGACGAGCAGCGGCGCCTCGCGCGCGAAGGCGCGCAGCAGGTGCTGGAAGGCCACGGCGAGACGGTGCCGCTCCAGGCTGCTGGGGGCCTCGGCTCGCTCGATGCGCCCGAGCTCAGGGAAGAGCTCGGCGAGATCGGGCGCGCTCTGCCGCAGCACGCGGCCCAGCTCGTCACGGTCCAGCCCGCGGAAGCCCGAACGCACCGCCGAGACGAACGGCCCGTAGGGCAGCCCCGCGTCGGCCTGGAGCGTGAGCCCGACGAGGACGCGACAGCCCGCCGCCGCGGCGCGGTCCTGCGCCTCGCGCACGAACGCGCTCTTGCCCACACCGGCCTCGCCGCCGACGACGACGGTCTGTCCCGCGCCGCCGACGGCGGCCGCGAGCGCGGCCGCGAATCGCTCCCGCTCGGCGCGGCGCCCCACGACGACAGGGCAGAGCAGCTGGCCCGTGGGTGGTGCGGCGCGCTGACGGGCGGTCGCCGGGAGCGCGACCGGGGCCAGGCTCGGCGCGCGTTCGGGCTCGCGCCATTCCACGCTCCAGGCACGGATCTTCTCGGCCACACCCTTCAGCTCGAGCGCGCCCCGATCCGTCATGGGAAGGCTCTGGCTCGTGCGCACCAGACCACGGAGCGTGTCGCTGATGAGCAGCTCCATCGCCGCCGCCTTGCCCGCGAGGCGGCTCGCGATGTTCACAGCGGAGCCGACGAACTGGTCGTCGTACTCCACCGTCTCGCCCGCGTGCAGGCCGACCCCGATGCGCAGCGGCGCCGTGGGGTCCTTGGTGCTGCGCGTGTCCGCCGCGCGCAGGACGCCGACCGCGCAGTCGAGCGCCGCGGAGGCGCTGTCGAAGACGACGTAGAAGGAATCGCCCTCGGTCTTCACCTCGGCGCCGTCGTGCCGCGCGACCTCGCGGCGCACGAGGGTCCGGTACTCGCGCAGCAGGCGCGCCGCGGCGGCATCGCCCTTCGCCTCCACGTAGCTGGTGTAGTCGCGGAGGTCGGAGAAGAGGAAGGCGCGGGCGGTCGTCTGCTTCCTGCGGGGCGGTGTGGCACGGGTCCGCGGCGGCATGAGCCGCGATTCTAGGCGGCGGTCTCCACCGCGCGGCCGTCCAGCATGCGGTCGACGACCGCGACGAGCTCGTCCACGTCGAACGGCTTCGCCATGACGCGATGCTCGCCGGACGGCGAGAAGGCGCTTTCGGCGCGTTCGGGCGAGGCGGTGAGGAACAGGACAGGGATGCCGCTGTAGTGCGGGTCGCTCCGGACCAGATCGAAGACGTCCAGGCCCGAGAGTCCGGGGAGATTCACGTCGAGGATGAGCAGGTCGGGACGGCGTAGGGCGACCGCGTCGGGCACCAGCGCACCGTTGGCCACGACATGCGTGGCGACGTACAGGTGGTCGGAGATCCCGTCGGCGATCAGTGCGCTGATATCCGGATCGTCCTCGGCGATGAGGACGTAC
>DASUCM010000167.1:0-5575 GCA_036276035.1 Candidatus Limnocylindria bacterium
GTGATGACCGTCGCGACGAACTGGGCGATGAGCAGGGGCGCGATCGGCGGTCCGCCCTGCATGTCCGTCTCGGTCTTGCCGAGGCTGCGCAGCCACGGCTTGCTGAACAGCGGCCCGTACCACAAGGCACCCAAGGCGAACGCGGCGATCGAGCCGACGATGACGCCCACCCAGTTGATCGTCTCGAACATCTCTTCCTCTCCTCTGCGGGTATCGTCCCCGCGTGCCCGGCCCGGATGATGCGCCCGAGATCATCGTCGTGCTCGGCGGCGGACTGCTGCCCGACGGCTCGCCCGACGCCGCGACGGTGCGGCGCGCCGAAGCCGCGGCGGCGCTCGCGCTCGAGCGGCCGGACGCGGCCGTGATCGTGTCGGGCGGTGGGCCGCTGCCCTCGGAGCCGCAGCACGAGGCCGCGAGCGCCCGGCCGCGCGGGCCCGAGGCCGGGCACATCGCACGCATCCTGCGCGAGCGGGGCGTCGACCCGAAGCGCATCCATGTCGAGGACGAGTCCATGGACACGGTCGGCAATGCGATCTTCACCGCGGCCCGCTACTTGAAGCACACGAGCCCGCGTCCGCTGACGCTCGTCACTTCGCCGTTCCATGCGAGGCGGGCCGCGTGGGCGTTCGAGCGCGCGCTCCCGGGCTGGCAGATCCGCTCGCATCCGTCGGCCGAAGGTCCCGAGGACCTGCCGCGCCGGCTGAACGAGCCGGCGTTCCACCTGAACAATCAGGAGTTGCTCGAGGGCATCGCGAGCGGCGATCTGACGGCGATGTTCGAGCGCCTGGTGGCGCGCTGGCCGGAGTACGCGAGGTACGCAAGCCGCGTCCGATGACCGTCCGTGGAGGTGCTCCATGGATGCGCTCGTGCTGGCGGTCACGCAGGAGAACGCGGACGCGATCCTCGACGGCAAGCGCCGCTTCGACCACCGCCGGCTGCCGCCGAAGCGGCTCCCGGCGCGCGCGTACCTCGCCGTGAGCGGAGAGGGCGTGGTCGGCGAGTGCGAGCTCGGCGCGCCGGAGCGCAGGACCGACGAGGGCTGGGCGCTCCCGGTCTCGCGCCCGCGCCGCTACCGGACCGCGCGCGCCCTCGACGCGTTCGGCCTCGCGAAGACGCCGCGCTCGTTCCGGTACGTCAATTCGCCGGCTTCCACGCGAAGCTCACGTGCGTGATGAGCGTGCCGTCGGTCTCGAAGGTCCAGGTCGTGTAGTTCGCGAAGTGGCCGGGCGCGCGCGTGAGCCCGCGCAGGATGACGTGGTTCCCGTCGACCTCCTCCTCGCGGATGAGCCGCACGAACGGCGGCGCCATGCGGATGAGGCGGCGCGCGCCGTCCTTCCCCTCGAGCTCGGTCTCGCCGCCGGGCAGCACGATCGTCACGTCGTCGGCGCAGACGGACGCGGCGCGCTCCGCGTCCTTCGACTCGAGCGCCCGCATGAAGGTCTTCGCTGCTTCGAGCGGGGTCACTCGGGCATTGTCGCGCCCGCCGCGGCCCGGGTCCCCGCGACGATCCACTCGTCCCGCATGCGGACACCGAGCGCACCGACGCCGAGCGCGGCTGCGACGCCGGTCGCGAGCTCCCAGCCCGCCACGCCGCTCGCGCGCAGCAGCGCGGCGTAGCGCCGGCCCGCGACCGTCACGTCGGTGGCGGCGCCGCGGTCCTCGAACGTGAACTCGCGGTCGCCGAGCAGGAGCGGGAGCGCGCGCTCTGTCGCGAGCGCCTCGATGCGCGCGCGGACCGCCGCGTCCTGCGGCGCGCTCACGACCGGGCGGCCGTCCGCGAGCGCCGCGAGCGCGACGTCGGCCGCGGCCGCGTCCACCCGGCAGAGCACCGCGATGTCGGCGTCTGGGACGGCGAGCGCGGCGTCGGCGCCGGGAGCATCCTCGACGAGGAGGACGACCCGCAGGCTCGCCTCCGCGAACGCGGTGAGCGCGAGCGCGACCTCGACCTCGCGCCGCGACGGCTCGCCGAGCCCGGGCCGGTTCGTGCGCAGCTGATCCGCGCCCGAGAGCACGAGCAGGCCGGCGCGGACGTACAGCGGGTCGTCGAGCGGGCCCTCCGGCAGCGACGGCTCGTCAGCGAGGAGGCCGGTCGGCGCGCCGGCCGCGCGGAGGATCGACGCGCAGATCGGGGCGATCTGCCCAGCCGAGCCGCCGCTCACGCGCGCGACGAGGTACCGCACGTCGGGGCGGTTCGTGTCAATGAGGGCTCGCATCCGCTCGCGCGCCGGACCCGCCGTGCTCGCGGGAAGCTGGGCGATGGCGGCGCGGAGGTCTCGGGCGTCCACGGACGTGGAATCATGGGGCCATGCGGCACGCCCAGGCGTTGTTGCCGTATGCCGTCACGGCGCTCCTCGTTGTCGTGACGAGCGCGGCCGCCCTCGGGCTCGCGGTCGCCGACGTCCGCGACGCCCGCGATGCGGCCGTCGACCGTGCGGCAGCGAGCGCGACCATCGCGCCGCGCACGTTCCCGGAGCTCTCGCGTGCGAGCCGGCTCGCGTACTGGCGGACCGATCCGGGCGGTGGGGCCGATCTCACGGTCGCGAATCTCGACGGCACGCTGCGGCGCACCCTCGCGCGCGCCGAGGCGATCCGGCGGATCTCGCTCACGCGGTGGACGCCGGACGGGAGCGCGATCGCGTATGTCGACAACGGCAACGTCCTCACCGTCGCGCGGCTCGACGGCACCCGCACGGACATCCCGCTCGGCGACGAGATCCGCACGCAGGGCGGGCGGATCGTCGATCACCGCTGGTCGCCGGACTCCGAGAGCATCGCCGCGTCGGTCGTGCGGGCCGACCTGCGGAGCGACGTGTACTTCGCGAAGGCGAGCGAGCGGACCTGGACGCGGGCGACGACGCTCGAGGACGCGTTCGCCGCCGACTGGATCGCCGCGGACCAGGTCCTGGTCCACACCGGCGGCGGCGTGCTCGGGACGATGCGCCCCGGCGCGCAGCTGAACGCCATCCGCCCGCTCACCGGGCTCCCCGCGACGTCGCCGATCCTCGCCGACGATGGCCGGATCCACTTCCTCACCGGCGCGATCACGTCGACGCCGCGCGACATCACGCTGCCGTACCTCACCGCGTCGGGCGCGACCGTGTGGAGCATGTCGCCCGACGGCAGCGACCTGCGGCGCGAGACCCAGAACGTGATGGACGACGTGCGTCTCGATGGCCGCTACGGGCAGGGCCGCTACCTCGCGCACCGCGGGTCGAGCCAGCTCCAGGTGCTGCTGTCGGAGGGCGTGAACATCCCCGCGATCGACGCCGGTCCGGTCGAGCGCGCCATCGTCGCCCCGGATGGACGGAGCGCGATCGGGTTCTCGGCTTCCCGGATCATCCGCTTCGATCTCGTGCGCGGCGCGGCGCTCGGCACGTTCGTCTCGCCGACCGTGATGCTCGACTCGGTCGCCGGCGGCGATGTCTGGTACCCGCGGACCGCGCCGGCTGCGCTACCGGAGGCCGCACCAGCCGGTGCGCGCCCCACTGCCCGCTACGTGTTCAGCCTCGGCGGCCACCTCTGGTCGATGGGTCCCGACGGCGCGGCGTCATTCCTTCGCGCCCGGACCTCGCTGGCGGGGCGCCGGAACGTGCTCCCGACGTGGTCCCCGCGCGGCGACCGCCTGCTCGCGATCCAGCTCGCCGGCCAGGGTCTCGCCGGCGTCACGGCGGCCACCCCGGTCGCGACGACCATCGACCGCGACGGCACGGTGCGGCCGTACGCGGAGTCGCGCGCGGCGACCGCCATCCCATCGTGGTCACCGGACGGCGACGCGTTCGCCGTCGTCGTCGACCGGCGCGGGGTCGACGCGACGAGCTCGCAGGCGGAGCTCGAGGTGCGCTTCGTCCGTGTCGACGGCGGCCTCGCTCGCGAGGCCGTGCCCGGGCGCGAGGCCGTCTGGACGCGAGCGGGCGTGCTCGTGCTCACGACGACGTCGGTCGACCTCGTCGACGGCGGCTCGCGCCGCACGCTCGTCGAGCTCGCCCGCATCCTCGCCGACCCGCGCGGCGAGTTCCCCGCGGACCGCACGAGCACGAGCTTCGCGAACCTGAGCTCGTCGCCCGACGGTGCGTACGCGGCGGTGCGCGTCGGCGTGACGCCCCGTCTCGGTGCCAACCGCTTCACCGTTGTGCTCGTGCGCGTGGCCGACGGCGCGGTCACGGCGTTCCTGAATGGGTCGACGGCGCAGGACCTCGGCTGGTCGCCGGCCGGCGGGCGGCTCGGGCTCACCCAGACCGCGGAGGGCGGGACGCTCGCGCAGGTGCGCGATGCCGCGACCGGTCAGGTGATCGCGTCGCAGCCAGGGCGGTTCGCCGGATGGTCACCGGACGGCGGGTGGTCCTACGTCGCGCGCGGCGAGGGGCTCTTCGCGTACCGCGCCGGGAGCCCCGAGGCGGTGCGGGTGAGCGCGATCGGCGTGCCGGTGATGACGACCGCGCCGTAGCCCGCCGTCCGGCGCTACGCGATCCCGCCGCGCGAAAGCCCCTCGCGGAACGTGCGCAGCGCCTCGAGGTGCTCGTCGAGCGCGCGGTACCCCGCGCCCATCGTGGTCAGCTCGACATTCGCCATCCCCATCCCGGCGAAGGCCTCGGCGCCTCGCAGCCAGTCGTCGGGTCCGCCGCTCGCGGCAGAGACGCGGCCTTCGACCGGCACCGACGCGGGGTCGCGACCCGCCTCCGTCACGGACCGCTTGAAGAGCTCCATCCCCTTCCGGCCTTCGTCGGTCGGGGTGATGTGCGTGAACCAGCCGTCCGCGATCGCCGCGATGCGCCGGACCGCGGGCTCGATGATCACCTTCTCGCGCGCGTTCCAGCCGCCTCCCATCCAGATCGGGATCGGCCGCTGCACGGGCATCGGGTTGAGGCCCGCGCGGTCGATGCGGTGCCAGCGGCCGGTGAACTCGACGACGTCCTCCGTGAAGAGCGCGCGCAGCACGGCGATCTGCTCCTCGATGCGCCGGCCGCGGTCCGTGAAGCGCATCCCGAGCGCCTCGTACTCGACGGCGTTCCAGCCGATGCCGACGCCGAGGATCAGGCGGCCGCCCGAGAGCACGTCGACCTCCGCGGCCTGCTTCGCGACGAGCGCGGTCTGCCGCTGCGGGAGGACGATGATCGCGGTCGCGAGGCGGAGCTTCGGCACGAGCGGGGCGAGGTACCCGAACAGCACGAACGGCTCGTGGAACATCGAGCGGTGGTCGTACGGCCCGGACCAGCCACCCGGCCGCTCGCGATGCGCGCCGAGGACGTGGTCGAAGGCGACGAGGTGGTCGTAGGCGAGCGACTCGACCGTCCGGGCGTAGCGGGCGATCTCCGCGGGGTCGGACCCGATCTCGAGCTGCGGGAACACCGCACCGACGCGCATGGCGTCAGTATGTGTGCGTGCACGCGGCGGAGGCGGCGCTGCGCGACGAGGCACGCGACGTGTACGAGTGGTCGAACGGGCCGCACGACACGTACGCCGAGCATGCGCACGGCTATCGCAAGCTCCTCGTCTGCGTGAGCGGGTCGATCGAGTTCCACATCGCGGGCGGCCGGACGATCCGGCTCGGCCCGGGCGACCGCCTGGAGCTCGACCC